>NZ_JBWKNR010000014.1:0-194942 GCF_059415665.1 Pseudomonas sp. GW821-FHT10B02
CGAAGCAAGTCGTAGGCCGCGATGCCCCTGGAGGGCACCGTAGCGAAGGGACCCGGAGCGCAGCGTAGGGCCGTATGCAGGAGCAGGCGGCTTTGCCTACTTTCCCCAAGAGGAAAGTAGGCCGCCGTAAAGGCGGAAGGGGCCGGCAGCGTCACCACACAAAATGGATAAGCTCACAGCCTCAACAACCCAACGATCATACCCCCGGGATTCCGCGAAGAATCTCAAAAAAGGAGTACAGGCATCCAAGTCAACGACGCAGTTTGGCGCAATGATCCTGAACCGGTTGTGCCGCCGTATACCACACATAGTCAGCACTTTCGGCAGTCACCGTCTTGCCCACCTCAGCCAGAATCAGCACCTGGTTACCTTCGCCCGCACCCAGATCGCTCAGGTGCAGCGGCACTCCCAGATCCTTGCGTACATGGAAGGCCCCGGCCAGCAACACGGCAGGCGTAGGTGCGGCCAGCAGGCTTTCGGCCATGCGCCGGTCGCGCTGCTGCTGCACAGCGAGCATCGCTGGCATCTGCGATTCGGGCAGCAAGCCGCAATGCGACTCGCGGATATCCTCAAGCAGCGTGGCTTGCACTTCAGGACGGGTGGACGCTGCACCTTCGAGCACTGGCCGCTGTTTGTAGATTTGCATGATCTGCGAGCGATTCAGGTTGGCCGAGAGCAACGGATACGGCTGGTGCAGGGCATAGGTGACCAGCGCGCCGTACACGCCCCAGTCCCAGTTGGCCTGCCAGGCCAGGGCCTGGAACGCATCGCTCGGTGGTTGCCCGGCACGGGTCGCGGCTTGCGCTGCATCGACCTTGTCCTGCTGGTCCGGGTTGAGCATCTCCATCAGCAAGCTGCCTTGCGGCCGTTGGCCGGCCAACTCGCGCAGCAGCCACAGTTGCAGGGCGTGGTGAT
The DNA here is from genome assembly GCF_059415665.1 of Pseudomonas sp. GW821-FHT10B02. Classification (NCBI taxonomy): domain Bacteria; kingdom Pseudomonadati; phylum Pseudomonadota; class Gammaproteobacteria; order Pseudomonadales; family Pseudomonadaceae; genus Pseudomonas; species Pseudomonas sp. GW821-FHT10B02. The sequence goes on from NZ_JBWKNR010000014.1 coordinate 916, forward strand.
CAGGGTTGTCGTGTTGTTCGCCGACCAGCACCCGTGGCGCGGCGGCCAGGCGCTGAACCAGCTCTTGTGGGGTCAGGGTCCGGCCGCTGGCCAGTTCGCGGATCACCCCAAGTTCAGCGTGATCGCGCCCCTGTGGCGCGATCGGGGCCGGTGGTGGCAGTACGTCTCGGGTTTGGCAGGCCGCCAACAGGCTGACCAGGCAGAGCAACAGAAGGCGCATCGGGATTCCTTGCTAAAGAGTTACCCCTCAATCACGGCAGGATGAGGGGGCGGTTTCAGCGCGCGATGATCAACGGGTGGCCGCGTTCCGGGTGTTGGTGAATGAGCACTTGCAGTCCATACACCGCCGCCAGGGCATCGGCGGTCAGCACCTCTGACGGTGGGCCATAGGCGTGAGGCAGGCCGTCTTGCAGCAACAGCAGTTGATCGCAGTAGCGCGCCGCCAGATTGAGGTCGTGGAGGATCACCATCACCGCCGCGCCACGTTCGGCGAAGTCGCGCACCGCTTGCAAAATGGTGTGCTGGTGTAACGGGTCGAGCATCGATGTCGGTTCGTCGAGCAGCAGTGTCTGCCCCTCGGCGCCGGGCCAGAGCTGGGCCAGTACCCGGGCCAGGTGCACGCGTTGCCGCTCACCACCGGACAGCGCCAGGTAGCTGCGTTGCGCCAGGTGCAAGGCGTCAGCCGCCGCCAGCGCTTCGCTGACGATTTCGGCATCGCGCACGCGGCCGCTGGCGTGGGGCAGGCGCCCCATGCCGACCACCTCATTGACCGAAAAGGCGAAGTTCAGGCTTGAGCTCTGCGGCAGCACCGCCAGGCGCTTGGCACGCTCCTGGCCGGGCCAGTCGGCAAGTTTGCGTTGATCAAGGCTGACATTGCCTTCGGTGATCGGTAACTCACCGCACAGCGCTGCCAGCAGGGTGCTCTTGCCCGCGCCGTTAGGGCCGAGAACGCCGAGCACTTGCCCAGGCGGCAACTGAATGTCGATATTGGCCAGGACCGTGCGTTGGCCGCGGCGTACCAGCAGGTTGTCTGCTTCAAGCATCAGGTGCGCCCCCGTACCAGCAAAAAGAGGAAGAACGGCGCGCCAATCAGGGCCGTGACAATGCCGATCGGCAACTCGGCAGGTGCCAACAGCAGGCGTGCGATCAGATCGGCCAACAGCAACAGACCCGCGCCAGCCAGCAACGATGCGGGCAGCAGCACCCGGTGGTCCGGGCCGACCAGCAAGCGCATCAGGTGCGGTACCACCAGGCCGATGAAACCGATCAACCCCGCTGCCGCAACCGCGGCACCGACGCCCAGGGCGGTGCACAACACCAGCTCCAGTTTGATCCGTTCGACATCGAAGCCCAGGTGACGTGCCTCCGATTCCCCCAGCAGCAGCGCGTTGAGGGCAGCGGCGCGGCGCGGCAACCACAAGGCAACCGCCACGGCGACAATCAACAACGGCCACAGGCGTTGGTAGCTGGCGCCGTTGAGGCTGCCCAGGTTCCAGAAGGTCAGGGTGCGCAGGGTGGCGTCATCGGCCAGGTAGGTGAACAGACCCACCCCGGCACCGGCCATGGCGGTCATCGCCACTCCGGCCAGCAACATGGTGGCGACGTTGGTCTGGCCATTGCTGCGCCCGAAGCGGTAGACGATGGCCGTGACGATCAGGCCGCCGGCGAAGGCGCACACCGACAGTACATAAGGCTCGATGGCCGCCGGCAGTCCGCCGACCAGACTACCGCCGACGATGGCGATGGCCGCTCCCAGCGCTGCGCCGCCCGATACGCCGACCAGGCCCGGGTCGGCCAAGGGGTTGCGGAACAACCCCTGCATGGCTACCCCGGACAACGCCAGCACCGCACCGACAGCAATGCCGAGCAAGGTGCGCGGCATGCGGATCTGACCGAGGATCAGGTCTGCCTGCTGTGTGGCGTCGCCCTCCAGCGGCAGGCCGATCAGACGTAACCCGGCCTTCAGTGTTTCGCCCAAAGGCAGGCTGACCGGCCCGAGGGCCAGCGACAACCAGACCACCAACACCAGCACCAGTCCCAGAGCGAGCAGCATCGGCCGCGGTCGGACAATTGCCGTCATTGGCCAGCCTCGGCGCTCAGCGTCTTGGCGTGCGGATAGAAGGCTGCGGTCAGCGTCGCCAGGGTATCCGGCACCCGCGGACCAAGGCCACCCACCAGCAGGGTCGGGTCGATCACCAGCACACGACCGTCACGACCGGCCTGGGTTTGCGCCAGTACCGGGTTCTGCTCAAGCAGCGCGTTACGTGCTGCGTCGCCTTGCAGGCGACTACCGGCCAGGAGAATCACCTGCGGATCGAGGGCCAGCATGGCTTCGCTGGACACTGGCTTGTAGCCAGTGTGTTCGCCCAGGCTTTGTCCACCGGCTTGCTCGATCATCCAGGCCGCCAGGGTGTCCTTGCCAGCCACCTGCAGGTTGCCCCCGGAATGGCTGAGCAACAGCAATACCCGTGGTGCCGGGTGTTGCTGACGGGCCTGTTTGACCACGGCGGCCTGCTGGTGCAGACGCTGCTGGTAGTTGCTCAGCAGGGCCTGTGCCTGGTTCTGCTGGCCCAGCAATTGGCCCAGCGTTGTCAGGTTTTGTTGCAAGGCGGGCACATCGGCCTTGGCCGACAACAACTCGATGCGTACACCCGACGCCTTGAGTTGTTCCAGAACAGGCGGCGGTCCCATTTCACTACTGCCGACCAGAATGTCCGGACGCAGAGCCAGAATGCCCTCGGCCGCCAGCGCGCGCTGGTAACCGATGCCGGGCAGGCTGTGCAACGAGCGCGGGTACTGGCTGGTGCTGTCGACACCGACCAGCTTGCTTTCGCCGCCCAGGGCTACAACCCATTCGCTGAACGCACCGCCAGCGCTTACCCAGCGCTGGGGCAGGGCATCGCTGGCACTGGCCAGCTGGCTGAACAGCAAGCCAGCGCAGGCCAGGAGGATTTTCTTACGCATCTAGGTGCTTCCTTAGACGGTCATCGGAGTCGCGGATTCTGCCAGAGTACGCCAGTCATCACGCTCCGGCACACCTGGTTTGCGCACACCGAACAGCTGGATGACCAGTTCGCCGTTGGCGTCGAAGCCCTCGTAGCTGGTGACGATACCGTCGACACTTGGCTTGCGCACACGCCACAGTTCGGTGATGCCGGTGGTTTTCAGGTGCAGGTTGAACGCAGGGTCGAGGACGTTGAACCAGGTGTCCATCCAGCGCAGGTTGCTGACCGGGCCCGAGTGGATCTGGATGCAGTGCTGGTTACCGACGAACACCATGATCGGAACTTCGCGCTGGCCGGCTTCTTCAATCAGGTTGGTCAGCTCGACGGTGGCCAGCGGTTCAGCCCATTGATGACCGGCCAGGCGCAAAGCCTGAGTACGCGCTACGTCGTTGCGCTTGAGCAGGGCGAAGAAGTCGTGGGTGTCCTGCAGGGCGGACCACTCAGTGCGCAGCTTGTCGGCATCGACTTCGCTGTCCGCACGCGGGAGCTTGGCGGCTGGCAGCGGTTGCAGGTCCAGCTCGACGCTCTGTTCTTCGGCACGGAAACGTTCAACCAAAGGCGCCCAGGCGGCTTCTTCGCTGGTGGCGGTGAGGAACACCTTGTGCACGGCGGTGCCTTGGCGGTCGAAAATCTGGATGCTGCGCTGCGGTCCGCGTGCAGTGTTTTCGTCGACGGCAAACACACTGGCCCAGCCGCTGAGGAACAGGCGCAGGTCGATGTCCGGTGACAGCACCATGCCCATCTGGCCGCTGCCCATGATGGTCACCTCGTGATACACGCCTTTGCGCTCATGCACGCAGTGTTCGTTGCGGGTCAGCGCCATGATGTAACCCAGCTCGCCCAGTGCAGGCAGCAGTGTCTTCCACTCCGGGCGCAGACGCACGGTATCGACGCCCAGGCGGCTGGCGGTCAGTTCGGCTTCGCTGACGCCGAGCTTGGCGGCGGCATCGCGGGCGCGCAGGCCCGATTGCTCGGTGCGCAGTTGTTGCCACTGCTGGTAAAGCTCAGGTCCGGTAGCCAGGGCGAGCGTTGGGGCGGTCATGGTGAACTCCTTCAGGGTCATCGGTTCGCCGTAAGGGCGAATTCTATTGGTATTTCCACACGGCTGGGCACGGCCCGGCCATCGACTATTTCGGGACGAAAGCGCCACTGGGTCACGGCTTCGAGGGCGGCCTGATCAAGGCTTGTCACCCCCGACGAGCGCACCAGCGTGAGTTTGAGTTGCTTGCCGTGCTCGTCCAGGCACACCTCGACACGGACGATCCCTTGCTGGTTGCGGCGACGGGCCTGCGACGGGTAGCGAGGTGGCGGCGGAGGGCTGACAAAACTGGGGCGCAGGCTGACCACTGGCGAGATCGGCGGCGCAGCAGGGGCGGGCGTGCTGGGGCTGTTTACCGGTGGCGATACCGGTTTGCTGGTGGTTTGGCGCGATGCTGCTGACGCAACGGCGGTCTGGCTGGTGCGTGACTCGGGGCGTGGCGCGGGCGCTGATTTGACGATTGCAGGCTGGCTTTTTACCGGCAGTGGTTTGGCGGCTGGGGGCACCGGCTTTGGCAGCACTGGCGCTTTCAGCGGCGCCGGCGCTGGCGCTGCGGCTTGAGGTGGTGGTGCTTGCGGGCGAGCAGGCTGTGCAGGTGCAGGCTCGACGGCTTGCGCCAGGCTGACCAGTTGAATGGCCATCGGCGCTTGCCACGCCAGGGGCTCGGGCGTTGCCCGTAGCGAGTGCAATAGCCAGCCCGCGCTGACATGCAGCGCAACCGACAGCACCAGGTAGCCCCAAGGGTGTTTCATGCAGATCTAGTTCTTATTGAATATGAATGCATATGGTAATAATTTGCATTTGTAAGTCAAGCTGGTTATCGTCGCCTCCGCTGCCATTGAGAAGCATTTGCAGTAAAGGCCCTTCACAGAAAGGGGCATTGCTGAGCCCAAAACAAAATCCAACACATCCCCGCCAGCCCCGACGGTTAACGCACGGGGCTGACCATAGGAGTCAAGTTAGATGTCGATCCGCCCGCCATTCCCCCAGCGTTCCTGGCTTGCCTTGCTGCTGCTCTCGCCATCGCTGGCCCTGGCTGCCGAGCCCGTTACCCAGTTCGATACCGTCAGCGTGACCGCGACGCGTACCGAGCAAACCCTGCTGCAGGTGCCCAGCACGGTGTCGGTGCACAACGAACGTGAAATCGATCAGCACAACGACAAGAACCTCAAGGATCTGGTGCGCTACGAGCCGGGTGTTTCGGTCAGTGGTACCGGCAATCGCTTCGGCTTGTCGGGTGCCAACATCCGCGGCATCGACGGCAACCGCGTGCTGACCCAGGTGGATGGTGTGCGGGTTCCGCAAAGCAACTTCTTCAGCCCGTTCCAGGACGTGCGCAGCAACTACGTTGATCTCGACACCATCAAACAGGTGGAAATCATCCGCGGCCCGGCGTCTTCGCTGTACGGCAGCGATGCGATCGGCGGTGCAGTCAGCTTCCTGACCAAGGATGCCGCCGACTACCTCGAAGAGGGCGACGACACGTACGCACGATTCAAAACTGGCTACGACGGCAGCGATGACAGCTGGCAGCGCAGCGCTACCTTCGCCGGGCGCAGCGGCACGGTTGACGGTTTGTTGCACCTGGGCCGTCGTGACGGTCAGTCCACCGACACCTGGGGTGGCAACGGTGGCGTCGGCAGCTCGCGAGAAGAGGCCAACCCGCTCGACTACACCACCGAGAACCTGCTGGCGAAGCTGGGGTGGGACTATGCCGAAGGCGACCGCCTGCAGTTCACCTACGAGCGCTATCAGGACGACGCCAACAGCAACCTGCTGAGCGACATCACTTCACGGGCCACCCTCACCAGCCCGGCCATCCTCGGTTCGCAATCGAAGGACAGCATTGACCGTGACCGCTACAGCCTCGAGCACACCCTGAGCCTCGACAGCCTGCTGGCCGACCAGCTGAAATGGCAGCTCAACTACCAGGAAAGCAGCAACAAGCAGAAAACCCTGCAACAGCGCCAGACCGTCTCGCGGGTCAATCGTGTGCGTACGCGTGATTCGCAGTACGACGAGCGTCTGTGGAGCCTGAACACCCAGGCGGACAAGCAGTTTGCCGTCGGCGAAACCCGCCATCACATGATCTATGGTGCTGAGCTCAAACGCATCGAGGCCAGCAACCTGCGTACGGGCAAGGAGGTTCGCCTTGACACCGGCGCCACCGTGCCGGCCACCGAAAACTTCCCGGTCAGCGACTTCCCGGATCCGACCAGCGAGTCCTTGGGCCTGTTCGTTCAGGACAATATCGAGATCGGCCGCTGGACCCTGCTGCCAGGCCTGCGTTACGACTACTACCGTCAGACCCCGCACGTCACCGACGAATTCCTCAACGGGCTGCCGGCAGAAACCGATCCGTCGCGCATCACCGATGACCACATCTCGCCAAAATTCGCCGTCACCTATCAGTTGACCGAGCATGAAAGCGTGTACGGGCAATACGCCGCCGGCTTCCGCGCGCCGAGCCCGGTGAACATGTACGGTGAGTTCAGCAACCCGCAGTTCGGTTACCAGCAGATTGGCAACCCGGACCTGAAACCGGAAACCAGCGACAGCTATGAATTCGGTCTGCGCGGTCGCTATGACCTGGGCAGTTTCGGTATTGCGCTGTTCTACAACAAGTACAAGGACTTCATTGCCACCGATACAGTGCCGGACCCTAACGGCACCGGCCTGCTGACCTTCCAGCCCCGTAACCTGGGCAAGGTCACCATCCGTGGCGCCGAAGCCAAAGGTGACATCAAGCTCGACGCCTTCATGCCTGCCGGTACCCGTGCGCTGGGTTCGATTGCCTATGCCCGTGGCAAGGATGAAGAAACCGGTCAGGCACTCAATAGTGTCGATCCGCTCAAGGCGGTCATTGGCCTGGGTTACGATGCCCCGAGTGGTATCTATGGCGGGCAGTTGACCTGGACCCTGGTGCAAGCCAAGGACCGCGTCGACCATACCGGCGATGCCGATTTGCTGATCGACCGTCAGTTCGAGACCCCGGGCTATGGCGTTCTCGACCTCAACGCCTGGTGGCAGGTCACCGAACAAGTGTCGATCAACGGCGGCCTGTTCAACGTCACCGACAAGAAGTACTGGAACTGGGGCGACGTTCAGGGCCGTGATGAAGATGCCGCTGGCCTGGGCCGTTTGACCCAGCCAGGGCGTTATGCAGCGGTCAACGTGATCTGGGAAATCTGATCCAGGCCGGTGCTGTCGGTGGGAGCGGGCTTGCCCCGCGATTGCGGAGTTACAGTCACATCGCATCGCGGGTCAAGCCCGCTCCCACAGGCGGTTAATCGTCGTCATCATCATCCCGGTCGCGACGGTGGTCGTTGTCGTAGTAACGATAACGGTCGTCGTCGCGATAGCGTTTGTTGTACTTGCGATGGTCGCGGTCATCGCGGTCGTCGTCCCAATCGCGGGAGTAGCGATGGTCGCGGTCCCAGCGATGATCGTCGCGGTCGTAGTCGTGGTAGTAGCAACCGGCGGTGGCCAGTACCGTGGTGATCACGGCGAAGCGGGTCAGATGTTTCAGCACTGTGGTTCCTTGATCCGCACAGCGGTAGGGAGGGTACAGGCTCAGACCAGCCGTTCGGGGTTTTGTTTCCGGAGTGCTCAAGGCAAGAAAGGTTTCTTTACGCAATCCTGGGGAGTCCTTGGGTTGGGATGTTAAGGCTGTGAGCTTATCCATTTTGTATGGTGATGCTGCTGGCCCCTTCCGCCTTTACGGCGGCCTACTTTCCTCTTGGGGAAAGTAGGCAAAGCCGCTTGCTCCCGCATCCGGCCCTACGCTGCGCTCCGGGTCCCTTCGCTACGGCACCTTCCGGGGCCACGCGGCCTACGACTTGCTGCGCCAAGTCTACGGCTCGCGTTCTTCGGCTACGCCGAAGGTGCTACGCACTGGCCCCTACAGGCACCTCCACTCTGCCTCCTGAAGTCGCAGTCCGCGGCGCCTGTACTTACGCGCATGAAGATCAAGATCAGGAGCGAGTCGGTACTTACTTCTAGCGGGCTTGTCCCGCGATACCTCAGCCTGACTCCGCCAGCATTTGATTTCGGAGATGCGTCAGCACAGGCGCCGCCGTAAAGGCGGAAGGGGCCAGCAGCGGCGCTACATCAAATGGATAAGCTCACCGCCTAAAACCCAAAAAAAAAGGCTCACACGAGGTGAGCCAAAGTCGACGTTCTGAAGGGAAGAAACCCTAATGTAGAGGTCTGCCGTTAAGTGGGCGTTAACGGCTGTTGTGGTCAGTCGTTGACCCGCGGCAATACGATTCTCGCCAGCAACCCGCCATCAGGCGCATTGCGCAAGGTCAGCTCACCGCCTTGTTCACGAATCGCCGTACGCGCCGACGGCAAGCCCAGACCGACGCCACCGGTGTCGCGATTGCGCGAGCTTTCCAGGCGAAAGAACGGCACAAATACGTCCTCCAGCGCTGCATCCGGAATCCCCGGGCCATGATCACGCACCTCGATGAACAGGCTGCGGGCATTGCTGCTCAGGCGAATCGACGGTGGCTGCGCGTACTTGACGGCGTTTTCTATCAAGTTTGTTACTGCGCGCTTCAAGCCCAGCGGTCGACCGAGGTACACCAGGTTCGCCGGCCCTTCGAAATCCACGTCAATCTGCTGGTCGCGGTAATCGTCGACCAGGGTTTGCAGGAGCTCGGCCAGGTCGAAAGGTGTGGCCGTTTCCAGGTGGGTTTCGTCGCGGAAGAAACCAAGCGCAGCATTGATCATGCTCTGCATTTCATCCACATCACGGAACAGCTTGCGCTGTTGCTCGGCATCTTCGATGAACTCGCCACGCAGACGCATACGCGTCAGCGGCGCACGCAGGTCATGGGAAATGGCCGCCAGCATTTGCGTTCGTTCGGCGACGAAGTGCTGGATCTGCGCCTGCATGGTGTTGAACGCCGTAATGGCCTGGCGCAGCTCATGGGGGCCCTCCAGGCGGATCGGCGGGGCGCGCAGGTCGCTGCCAAAACGCCTCGCGGCACGGGCGAAACGCTGCAGTGGGCCGGCCAGTTGACGGGTACCGATCCAGGCCACCAACAACGCGGCAATCAGTGCCAGGATACCGATGATGGTAAAGCGCATCCCGGTGCTCAGGCCCCAGCTGCGATAAGGCGGGGTGAACGCCAGCCAGCTCTGGTCGGCCAGTTGCATGACCAGTTTGTAGTGCGCGTCGGGGTTGTCGGCCGGCCAGTCGGCGGGCTGGTAGACTTCCAGCCGCAGCGGAACAGTGGCCAGCAGTTGCGTCAGAGCCGGCACCGCCTGCGGGGCTACCTGTTCACCCGGACCGGGCAAGGCGAGGGCGTCACGTTGGGCGCTCCACTGCACATGCAGCATCGGGTTGCTCGCCGCGTTTGCCAGTTGCATGCGCTTGTCGGCTGGCGCGGCTTCCAGTACCCGTGCGGTGACGGCGATCTGTTCAAGCAGGCCGGTTTTCTCCAGCGGCGGTCGTGCCCAGACCCCGGCCAGTTGCACGAACAGGATGTTCAACGCCACCGAGATCAGCATGGCGGCAATGATGGTCAGTGCGATGCGCCGGCTGATGCCGTCGTGGTGCAGGCCCAGGCGGATCATGTGCGGCTGACCTTGGCGTCGAACAGATAGCCACCGTTGCGCACGGTGCGGATAAGCGCCGGGCGCTTGCTGTCCGGCTCGATCTTGCGGCGCAGGCGGCTGACCTGCACGTCGATGCTGCGGTCATAGGCTTCATGGCCCTGGCCACGGGCCAGGTCGATCAACTGCTCGCGGGTGAGGATGCGCTGCGGATGCTCGAGAAACACCAGAAGCAAATCGAACTCACCGGCCGATAACGGCACCATCACCCCTTGCGGGGTGCGCAGTTCACGGCGGGTTACATCGAGTTGCCAGTCGTCGAAACGGATCAGCGGTCGGGTGTCCTCACCGAGGCTGCGCAGCTGCTCGCCGGCGCGGCGTTGCACGGCACGCAAGCGGGCCAGCAGTTCGCGAGCGTCGAAGGGCTTGCCCACGTAGTCATCAGCGCCCAGCTCCAGACCGACGATACGGTCGCTCAGCTCGTCCATGGCGGTGAGCATGATGATCGGGATGCCGGTGCTGCTGCGCAGCTTCTGGCACAGGTTCAGGCCGCTTTCGCCGGGCAGCATCAGGTCGAGGATGATGGTGTCCGGACGTTGTTTTTCGATAGCCGCCCACATCGCCGTGCCATTGGCGGCCAGGTCGACTTCGTAGCCATGCATGACAAAGAACTTCTTCAGCAGGGCACAAATTTCCACATCGTCATCGACGATCAGCAGTCTGCTCACGATCAGGTCCAGTGGGGCGTCAAAAGTGCGTATCTAAAACTATTCTGCTGCGCCGGTCACATATTTCAATCATGTAATAAAGCTGCATTCGCGACACAAAGCGGACATCAGCCAGCAAAGGCCCTGGGCGATCCTGTCGGCAGACCAAACCAAGGGAATCTTCCATGCCGGCACAACCTCCAATCGACGGCCTTGACTGCAGCCAATCCCTGACCCTCGACCTGCGCACCCAGGATCTGTGGCGCAACGCGCTGCTCAGCTACCAGGACTCTCGCCTGGGCCTGTGCCGCGAGGGTACACATGTGATTCTGAGCCATTACTTCGAGCGGTACAGTCCCAGCAACAGCCAATGGATGGAATACAGCTACAAAGTGTCGTTGTCCGAGCTGGTGCACTGGATCATGGCCAACGGTCAGCTGCAAGTCGATCGCTCCGGTACTGCCCCCAGGGCCATCCGCCACCAGGCCGGGAACACTCGTCATGCGTAAACTGATTTCTGCCCCGGTACTGTGCCTGTCGCTGTTAATGGTCGGCTGCAGCCAGAACAGGGTATCGCCCAAGGAGTATTCCGGCTTTCTGCGCAACTATGACCAGTTGAGCGAGCACAAGACCGCATCGGGTGATTCGGTGCTGCGTTGGGTCAGCCCGAAACTGCGCATGGAACGTTACAGCCAGGTGTACATCGCGCCAAGCCAGTTCTACCCGCAACCCAAGGCCAGCGCGCAGATCCCCGAGACAACCCTGAAAGCGATAACCATCTATTACGATGCAGCGCTTAAACGCGAACTGGGCAAGGTGCTGAATCTGGTCGAACAGCCAGGGCCAAACACCTTGATCGTACGCCCGGCAATCACCTCGGTCAGCGCACACACCCAGTCACTGCATTTCTATGAATATCTGCCGGTGACTCTGGTGGCCGCAGGGGTCAGCAGCGCCGTCGGCATCCGTGACCTGGACAGCGTGATCGCCACCGAAGCGGCGTTCCTCGATGGCGGCAGTCGCACTGTGGTCGCCGAAGTGGTGCGCAAAGGCACCGGCCTGCCGCTGGAGAACGACGATCAGGTGATGACCGCCGAGAACCTCAAGCGGGTGCTCGATGGCTGGGCGCAGGATTGGCGCAATGCCGCCGTGGCCCTCAAGCAGCAAAACGCCGCTGCGTTCACAGGGCAAAAATCCACGGCACCATGAAGACGCTGACCACCATCACCAGCAAGGTGAAGGGCACGCCGATTTTGACGAAATCGGCAAAGCGGTACTGGCCGGGGCCGAGCACCAGGGTGTTCACGGGTGACGAAACCGGTGTCATGAATGCCGCAGAAGCCGCCAGGGCGACGATCATGGCGAAGGGGTAGGGCGAGGCGCCCAGCTGTTCAGCGGTACTGATCGCCACCGGGGCCATCAGTACCGCTGTAGCCGTGTTGGAAATGAACAGACCGATGATCGCGGTAATGGCGAACAGGCAGGCGAGGATCAGGTAAGGCCCGGCCTCGCCGAGCAACTGCACCAGCACATTCACCGCGATGGCGATCCCACCGGTTTTCTGCAAGGCCAGGGCAAACGGCAGCATGCCGACGATCAGCACCAGGCTCTGCCAGTGGATCGCGCGGTAGGCGCTGTTCATGTCGATGCAGCGTCCGGCGCCCATCAGCAGGCAGGCGATCAGCGCAGCGATGACATTGGGCACCACGCCGCTGATCATCAGGCCGACCATCACCGCCAGGCTGATCAGGGCATAGGGCGCCTGGTTCAGGGCCGGGGCGACATTGTCGACTTCCGCCGGCAGGCTCAATACCAGAAAGTCCTTGGGCTGCGCTTGCAACTGGCGCACCGACTTCCACGGGCCGATCACCAACAGGGTGTCGCCAAGCTTGAGCTTCTCTTCCACCAACTGTTCTTCAATTGCATTCTGGCCGCGGCGCAGGCCGACCACGTTAAGGTCCCAGCGGCTGCGGAAGTTCAGCTCCAGCACGCTTTTGCCGATCAGCTGCGAGCCGGGCACCACCGCCACTTCGGCCATGCCCACGGCGTGGGACTGGTCGATGAAATAGGCGGCCTTGAAGTGCAGCGGTTCGAGTTTCATGGTCTGGCACAGACTGCGCAGGTCATCACGCGGGGCGAACAGATCAAGCAACAGCACATCACCCTCATGCACCGTGGTGCTGGAGTCGGGGCTGATGACCCGGGTGGTGAACTTGTGCTGACGTTCGATGCCGACCACGTTGGCCCCATGCACGGTGCGCAACTTCAACTCACTGAGGCTGTGGCCGATCAAGGGCGAGTCCGGGCGCACCCGCAGGCGTCGTTCACGGCCAGCGAGTTTGTAGTCGATGATCAGGTCAAGCAGGGTGCGGCGGGTTTGCGGGCTGCCGTCCTTGCGCACTTCACCGCTGAGCCAGTGGCGGGTCAGCAGCATGTAGCCGACGCCGAGCGCGAGGATCACCAGGCCGAACGGGGTAAAGCTGAAAAAGCTGAAACCGCTTTGGCCGTGGCGCACCAGCTCACTGTGCACCACCACGTTGGGCGGTGTGGCGACCAGGCTGAGCATGCCGCTGATCAAACCGGCAAAACTCAGCGGCATCATCAACCGGCTGGGCGAGACCTTCATGCGCGCGGCGATGCTCAGCACCACCGGAATGAAAATGGCCACCACCCCGGTGGAGCTCATCACCGAACCCAGCCCGGCCACACAGACCATCAGCAGCACCAGCAAACGCACTTCGCTGTTGCCGGCGCGATCGGCCATCCATTCGCCGATGCGGTAGGCAATGCCGGTGCGCACCAGCCCTTCGCCGATCACGAACAGCGCGGCGATCAGTACCACGTTGGGGTCGCTGAAACCGGCCAGGGCTTCCTGGACGCTGAGGATACCGGTCAGTGGTAACGCCACGATCATCAGCAGGGCGACCACATCCATGCGTGGCTTGTTGGCGATGAACAAGACCACGCTGGTAAACAGCAGGCCGAGCACCCAGAGCAATTCGTGGTTCATGCAGTCTTCCCGATCCTTGAAGGCTGGAAGTTTGGCAGAAAGTGGAGGGTGGTTCATTGATTTGCGTAAGCGCTTCTACGCAATGGGCCTGAGCAACTCTGCACCCTGGTTGCGTACATTACCTACCGCTTTATCCACTCGATACCAGGCAAACGACTCGGCCGGCTCACCCAGGTTGAGCACCATCTGTTCAGCCTGGCCCTTGGCGCAATCAGGGTTCAACCAATCCCGGGCCAGGGCCGGCGCGAGCACCACCGGCCTGCGGTCATGGATATCAACCATGCCGCCGACACTGTCGGCGGTGATGATGACAAAACCATCGTCCTCGGCCACACCCCATTGGCCAATGCCGGCGCAGAACGCCGGCAGGCCATCGCGGCGATGAATATAGTAGGGCTGTTTTTTTGCCTCGCCTTCATCGACCCATTCGAACCAGCCATCAATCGGTACGATCAACCGGTGCCCCCAGATCGCCCGGAAGAACGGTGAATGCGCGACTTTCTCCACCCGCGCATTGATCGGCGCTGCCCGGTCATGGGCCCAGTGCGGGCGCCAGCCCCAACGCAACCAATGGGCACGGTGCGCGGACAGGACAGCGACGTTGCTGCTGGGGGCAACATTGTAGTGCGCCAAAGGCTGATCGCCGACTTCATTGGCCAGGGCACCGGGCATGCTCAGGGCGTCGACGAAATCGTGAATGCCACGGTACTGACTGAGTCTTCCGCACATGCAATGTGGCCTTTATTAGTCATCTGATACGGTATCAGAGGTCATCTTCGGCGAAATTCAAGTAAAACGAATTAACCCATATAGCCAAGGGTTATTGGCATATCACCGCAGCTTCTCCAACTATAGCCCTCGAAGTGTCAGGGCTTTGTTCGCAGGGAAGCGTGCGTATGGCAAACCATATTCTCATCGTCGGAGGCGGGGTCGGCGGCACCATGCTCGCCAATCAACTGGTCGGCAAACTCTATCCGGAGATACTGCGCGATCAGGTGCGTATTACGCTGCTGTCCAATTCGCCTGATCATTACTACAAACCAGCCTTCATGTACGTGGCCTTCAACCAGTTCTTCAAGGAAGAACTGAAGCGCCCCGAACGTTCATTGCTGCGCCCGGAAATCGACTTTCAGGTGCAGGAAGTCACCCGCTTTGATTTCGCCGGTCAAACGCTTCATACCCGTTCCGGCAAACGCTTTGGCTATGACTTTCTGGTAATCGCCACCGGATGCGTGCCGGCACCCGAACGTATCGAAGGGCTGCAGCAGGGCGGTGATCATTTCTACCAGTACGAGCCGGCGCGTCAGCTGGCGCAACGCCTGGCCAGAATCGAGAAGGGACGGATCTTCATCACCGTGTCCTTTCCGCAAACCCCCAACGTGCCCCATCAGTGTGGTATCGCGCCGGTGGAAACCACGTTGATGCTCGATGACTACCTGCGCCGCCGCGGTGTGCGTGACAAGGTCGAGATCATCTATACCTACCCGACCACCGCACAGCTGCTGCGCAATTGCCTGTTCTTGCAGCGTCCTACCGGTGAGATCCTGCCGGGCATTTTTGCCCAGAAGAACATTCAGTTTCAGCGCGGCTTCACCCTCGGCAAGGTCGATCCTGACCAGCGCATCGCCTATTCGGAAGAAGGTGATGCACAACCCTATGACATCCTCATGGCCACGCCGCCGATTCGCGCGGTGGATGCGGTGCGGGAAAGTGGCGCGTCGCAGGCAGCCAACCAGGAAGGCTGGCTGCCGACCAACCACGAAACCTTGCAGGTTTATGGTCTGGATGGAGTGTATGTGATCGGCGACACCGTCGATCTGCCTGTCAGCAAGGCCGGTGGTGCCTGCCACAACCAGGCGCCGGTGATTGCTGACAACATTGCCGGCGAGATCCGCCTGGGTACCACAGTGGCGGTGTATGACGGCAAGGTCCAGGCCGCCGCGCAGATGGGCCTGAACGCCGGTATGCCGTTGACCTACGACTACCGCCACGATGTGCTGCCGACGCCGCCGACCAAGCTCGGTGGCCTGCTCAGGAATGGATTCAACCGCGGCCTGTACTGGGCCGTTGCGCGCGGCATGCTGTGACCCGACACCGGGAGGAGCTGACTGACATGGAAGTGACCGATACGCTCGCCCTGCAGGGCGAAAACCCCGGCCTTGAGGCCTTCTTGAACAAACTGCAGCCGTTGCTCGATGGTGGTCGCCTGGACAACCTGGTCGATCTGGCATCGTTGCTGTCCGATCTGGTCGACCTGCTCGATGCGGCCATGGTTGAAAAACTCTCGGTGCAGTTCGAACAAGCCACGGCCTTGTCCTGGAACCTTGGCAACGCCATTCGCCTGGCCAAGGCCCAGACCCGTCAGGAAACTACACCCCCTAGTTTGTATGGCCTGCTGTTGCTACTACGAGAACCGCAAACCCGCCGTGGGTTTGCCCTGGTGCTCAGGGTATTGAATGCAATTGGACACCAGGATTGATCGTAGGCAAAGGAAGGCTGAGATGATCGCTAAACACTGCACCACCGTGCCCGGCGGTAATACCGCCTGGGACCCGAAAAGTTACCTGCAATTTGCCCGTCTGCGTGAACGGCCGGTGCTCGAGCTACTGGAGCGTCTGCCCTTGCAGGCGCCCGAGTGCATTTATGACCTGGGCTGTGGCACCGGCATTGCCACGCGACTGTTGGCCGAGCGCTGGCCGCAGGCTGAACTGTTTGGTGTCGACAGCTCCGTCGAGATGCTGCAGGAGGCGTTAGCCTTGCCCATCAAGGTCAACTGGCTGAGCGCGGATGTCAGCCAGTGGCAGGCGGAAAAACCTGCCAACCTGCTGTTTGCCGCTGCGGTGCTGCACTTTATCGAAGACCACGAAAGCCTGCTGCCGAGATTGCTGAAGCAACTGCGCAAGGGTGGCTGTCTGGCCGTGCACATGCCCAACTGGCGCGATGCACCCTGGTACCAGCTGATGCTGCGCGCCTTGAGCGAACCCGGGCCCAGCGGTCTGCCTCTGGGTACCCTGGCGCTGCGCAAGTTCATGGCTTCGCGCAATGTACTGTCGCTGGACAGCTATTACCGCTTGCTGGCACCGCTGACCCGTGAGCTGGATATCTGGGAAACCGAGCACCTGCAGGTGGTCGAAGGCAATTCGCCGATTTTCGACTGGGTCAAGGTGTCGGCTTTGCGGCCGGTGCTTAACGCGTTGAGCGAATTCGAGCGCGAAGTCTTTCTCAACAAATACCTGAAGCTGTTGCACAGTCACTACCCGGTCGAGGATGACGGGCACACCCTGTTTCCGTTCAAGCGCACCTTTATCATCGCTACAGTGTGAGGCGCGGGCGTTGGCGGCCCGGCAATGATAAAGTCGGCTTTTTTTCCGACGAGGGTGTGTCATGCGGGTAGTAATGGCGATGGTCGCTGCAGCACTGTTGGCCGGTTGTGCCTCTTCGGCCATGGAAGCGGCACGGACCCAGGCACCGAACAAAAGCTTCACCTCGAGCAAACCCGCCGACCGCGTTGCCCAGTGCATCCAGTTCGGCTGGCAGGACGAGGCGGTGTTTGGCGTCGACGCCAGTGGTTACCTGGAGCCAGGCAAGCAGGGCGGCTTTACGGTCTATACGCGTGAAGCGGAGTCCTTCGCGGACATCCAGTCGCAAGGTGCAAACACCGCTGTCAGCTACTACGCCAAGAAGGACGACAGTGTCGCCCTGCGTCGTATGGCGGCATTGGCCACCTGCCTGTAAACACTAGCGGGGCATGTACCCGAGCTGCCAGCGCCGGGGGATCTTCAACGAGATCAACCCCAGGGCGGCAGCGAGCAGGGCGCTGAACAGCAGGGCGGCCAGGTCGAAAGCCTGCTCCAGCAAGACCCCGGCAATGGCGCCGACGAACATCCCGGTCCAGGGAATCAACTGCACCCGCCAGCCGTGCCGGCGTTCGCCCAGCAGCGCGCGGCCAAGTCCGCGACCAAAGCGCGAGAGCGCGCCGGTGACGTAGGTCAGGCCGATTGGCAAACCGTTCACTTCTTCGACCACGGCGTTGATCATGCCCATGGCGGTAACGGCCGCGACCAACGCCGGCAATTGCCAGCTCAGCGGCAACAGGCCGGCCAGCGCCAGCAGGGCGGCGATGATCGACAACAGCGGCCAGGGGCGCCGGCCAGTGAGGCGGGCAATGACCACGCCGAGGGCGTTGCCCAGCACAAAGGCCAGCAGCACCACACCAATACGCAGCACCAGAGCGAATTCACCTTCACCCAGCGATACCGCCAGGCGCGTGGTGTTGCCGCTCATGAACGAGACGAAATCACCGGTGGCCATAAAACCAATGGCATCGGTCATGCCGGCCAGCACCGACAAGGCGGCGACAAAATACAGCCCGACCTTGCCGCGCAGCCTGGCCACGCGCAGGGACCGGGCCGAAAGATATGAGGAACCTGGCAGCATCCATTACGCTCCCAATAAACGTGAAGTGACTCAGGCGCGTTGCGCCAACCTGGCTTCGAGACCGGCGATATGGGCCTGCAGCCGTTCGTGCTGCTGGCGCTCGGCGCTGATGTCTTCGAACACACTGATCAGGTGTTCCGGCTCACCGTCGGCCCGGCGCTGCAACGAAGTGCGAGCGCGTACCCAGATGTACTCACCGTTTTTGCGGCGCACCCGTTTCTCCACCTCATAGCGCTCGGTTTCACCGGCCAGCATACGCTGCAGCAGTTGCAGGTTGGCTGCCAGGTCGTCGGGGTGGGTGATCTGCTGGAAGGTCATGGCGTAGAGCTCTTCAGGGCGGTAGCCGAGCAGCTCGCACAGGCTGTTGTTGACCCGCTGCCAGCTGCCGTCTGGGTCGATATAGGCGAGGGCGCCCCAGGCCAGTTCGAAGATCGCGCGAAAACGCTCTTCGCTGTTGCGCAGCGCCTGCTCGGCGACCTGGCGTTCGGTGTTGTCCATGCTGATACCGACCATCTTCACCGAGCGTCCGGCGCTGTCGCGTACCACTGTGGCGCGGGAGGAAATCCAGCGCAGTTCGCCATCAGGGCGGGTTATACGGAAATCGCACTCGCAACCACTGCCGTCGGCCACCGCCTGCGCATACATGGCCTGCATCTGCGCGACGTCTTCGGCTGGCAGGTGGGCCCAGAAGTCTTCGTTGCGATGCACCGGCCAGCCATAGACCTGCTCGACGTTGGGCGAGTAGGTGACCTCGTCGCTGATCAGGTTCCACTCCCAGGTGACGATGCGCGCGCCTTCCTGGGCCAGCTTCATGCGCGTTTCGCTTTCCATGATTTCAGCGGTGTAGCGCCGGCGCAGGTCGGTCATCGGCAGCTCCACCACCTGTGGCTGCTGGATGTTCTGCAGGGCTTCTTCGCCGTAGCGCAGCCAGATCCAGTTGACCTGGAGAAAGTCTGCCAGCTTGCGCAGGTTGTCGTAGTCGATTTCGCCGCCGCGGGTCCATTTGTGCACCGCGGTGCGCGAGATCCCCAAGGCCGTGCCCACGGCTTGCAGGGTCAGCTTGTGATGCTCGAGCAGTTCCTTGAGGCGGAAGGCGAAACTGTTTTCCAACATGGGGCAGGTGTCCTGATCGGGGCCAAGAGCCTGTCAGTATACCTAAGCTGTCAACTTTGGGTTGACGGTGTGCCAGCAGTCCCGGTGCGAGCGGGCTTACCCCGCGAGAAATGGAACCCGAATGCTGCTGGACCTAGCATTTTTACCAGTAGCGACGTCCCAGTTTCGCCTTTACCTTGAATGCTCGTTTTCATCACTCGCAGGGTATAGATATGACGAACTCAGAACGGATTTCTGCTCTTCTGGACCCAAACTATGGCGATCGAGGAGTCGCCCATCCAGATGATTCTCTATTCCAGATTTCAGCCTCCATTCAATTTGGCTCGGATAGGTTGTGTATTGGCCAGGCAAAACTTGGATCTGGTTGGGGCTATGCTCTTCTGCGTGTCGACAATTCAGGCAAACTGGATGAGCAATTCGGAACGAAGGGTATTACTGTTGGTAGCTTCAAGGAGGGCACAAATTCCACAGGCCAAAATCTGCATGTTTTAGCCGACGGACGGATCATCGTCATGGGTAGTTACTACAATGAATCAACGGCGGCCTATTACCCAGCAATGGCTCGCTTCAATGCATCGGGGAACTTGGATAAAAGCTTTGGCCATGAAGGTCATGTGGTCATTGAGCTTCCTCCCCCACCGAGCAGTGGCCAAAAACAACAGTCAGCCAAGCATGAGAGTACCAACAACCCCCGCCAGTCTAGTGCCTTGGCGAGCAACGAACTCTACGTGACCTATCGATATCCTTTCTCCCACTCGGTTTTGCTCAAATTTAATATCGACGGAGAACCGGACGAGGAATTTAATAATGTAGGTTACAAATACCTAACAGCTCCCTCAGCTCTGGAAACCGGCATCAGTGGCATTTTGATCAACGACAAGAAAATCTATCTGAGCGGCAGCGCTTATACCGGCGAGACGTCAAATCCCTGCATCATTTGCCTAAAAAGTACAGGTGCCGAGGATCCGCAATTTGGCAAAAATGGGTATTTGATAACTGATCTGGGTGCTAATGTACGGCTTGCTAGCTTAGCCGTACTGGATGACCAAGGTAATATTGTTTGCGCTGGAGATGACAGCTTGGCCAAGGGGCTTATTATCGCGTTTACTCCCCTAGGTTCAAACCTTCCTGGCTTCGTTATAAGTAAAACTGAATTTGGTGGCTCTGGCGGCCAATGGACTGAGGTTCAGGTCGATACTTCCAGAAAGCACATCATTGCAGTCGGTACTACCCTGGGAGGCGATGAAGCTGACGTAGTGGTGGGGCGGTACGGTATTAATGGCACCCCCGACAAGGCATTTGGAGAAAACGAAGGTTGGGCACGCATTGCTTTGGGTGACAGTATCGATCTGGCATTAACCGCCAGCCTCGAATCTGATGGGAAGACACTCATCGCTGGCTCAGACTTCGAATCGAGCAATGGCCGAATTGGCTTCATGCTCCGATGCTTAACAGATCAGTGAATAAAAATTTTAGAATATATTTGGCACTTATTATCACGGATTGCTCTGAGCCAGTAAAAGCGGCTGGCAGGTTCGATTTTACGCAAAATATTTCGGGTAAAGATTATAAAGTGGAAGGCAGTTTTGACCTCACTAAATAACATTAACCTCGATTGTCGATACGGGCCCATTCGCATACTTGCAGGCGAAAGGGCCCGTGTTGACTTGTCTGTGCGAGGCTAAAATCGGACCAGGCCATTGATCCAATACAAGCACTTGGCCGGAAAAGGGCAACCCCGCCTCTATTGCACAAGCCTTACAAATCCAGCACCAACCGCGCCGTCCGCGCCCGCGAGACACACAGCATCATGCTCTGCTGCGCGGCTTTTTCGTCATCGCTCAGGTACTGGTCAAAGTGCTCGGCCTCACCTTCAAGGATCGCCGTCTCGCAGGTGCCGCACACACCCTCCCGGCACAGGCACTCGACCTTGGCGGCCTTGGATTTCTCGATGGCCTGCAGAATCGTCATGCCTTCTTCCACCTGCAGTTCGATGCCCGATTGGGCCAGCACCACGGTAAAGGCAGCACCGGTCACAGGAGCGGCAGCGAACTGTTCCCAATGCACGCGCTGTTCGGCAATCCCGGCCTTGGCGGCAGCAGCGATCACGGCATCGATCAACGGCTTGGGCCCGCATACGTACAGATGCGCATCGTCAGCCAGGCCGGCGCACAGCGTGTGCAGGTCAAGCTTGCGATCAAGGCTGTCGATATAGAAATGGGTGTTGTCAGCATGCGGTCCGCTGGCCAGCTGATCCTGGAACGCACCGTGCTCAGGGGCACGGAAGGCATAGTGCAGTTCGTAGTCGGCAGCGCCGCCTTCGAGTTCATGCAGTTGCGCCAGGAACGGGGTGATGCCGATGCCGCCGGCGATCAGCACATGGCGACCGGCACTGGGGTCCAGGGCGAACAGGTTGTTGGGCGAGGAGATGGTCAGGCGGGTGCCGACTGCAACCTGCTGGTGCATGAACGCCGAGCCACCTTTGGACTGCTCTTCCAGGCGCACGCCGATCTGGTAGCTGCGGGTGTCGCGCGGGTCGCTCATCAGCGAGTAGGCGTTGCTGAACTGGCTGCCGTCGGCGCCCTGCATCTGCACGATGACATGGCTGCCACCGGTGAAGGCGGGCATCGGCGCGCCGTCTTCGCGGGCCAGGGTGAAGCGCTTGATCAGCGGCGTGGCCTGTTGCACGTCGGTTACCTGCACGCTGAACATTTCGTATTTGTTGGCCATGATTCACCTCGACTGCAGGGGCGCGCGGCAGGCCCTGCCGCGTCCCGGAACCCGACGCTCGCTCAGACGGCGAGGCACAGGTATTTGATTTCCAGATAATCTTCGATGCCGTACTTGGAGCCTTCACGGCCCAGGCCCGATTGTTTGATGCCACCGAACGGCGCGACCTCGTTGGAGATCAACCCGGTGTTGACCCCGACCATGCCGTATTCCAGCTGCTCGGCGACCTTGAACACCCGGGCGATATCACGGCTGTAGAAGTACGCCGCCAGGCCGTACTGGGTGGCGTTGGCCAGGGCAATGACTTCTTCGTCGCTGTTGAAGCGCACCAGCGCAGCCACCGGGCCGAAGATTTCTTCTTCCAGCAGTTCCATGCCCGGGCCGACATTGGTCAGCACGGTAGGCTCGAAGAAGTTGCCACCCAGGGCATGGGCCTGGCCGCCAAGTACCAGCTCGGCGCCTTTGCCGATCGCGTCGTCGATCAGGCTGCGGACCTTGGCCACCGCCTTGTCGCTGATCAGCGGACCGATCTGCGTGCCCTCGGCGCTGCCATGGCCAACACCCAGCTGGCGTACGCGTTCGATGAAGCGTTCGCTGAACTGCGCGTAGACGCTGTCATGGATGTAGAAGCGGTTGACGCACACACAGGTCTGCCCGGCGTTGCGGTATTTGGCGATCAGCGCGCCTTCGACCGCGGCGTCGATGCCGGCGTCGGCGAAGACAATGAACGGTGCGTTGCCGCCCAGCTCCAGGCTGACTTTCTTGATGGTTTCAGCGCACTGGCCCATCAGCAGGCGACCGACCGGGGTGGAGCCGGTAAAGCTCAACTTGCGCACCGACGGGTGGCCGGTGAACTGCGCGCCGATGGCCGGCGCATCACCGGTGACCACGCTGAACACGCCAGCGGGAACACCGGCGCGCTCGGCCAGTTCGACCAGCGCCAGGGCGCAGAACGGCGTTTCGTTGGCCGGTTTGACCACCATGGTGCAGCCTGCCGCCAGGGCCGGGGCGACCTTGCGGGTGATCATCGCCGCGGGGAAATTCCATGGGGTAATCGCGGTGCATACGCCGATGCCTTGCTTGATCACCAGCAGGCGCTTGTCGTTGGCAGGGCTTGGGATCACGTCGCCATAGACGCGCTTGCCTTCTTCAGCGAACCACTCGACGAAGGAGGCGGCATAGCGGATTTCGCCCAGGGCTTCATGCAGCGGCTTGCCCTGTTCGAAGGTCATCAGCCGGGCCAGGTCCTGCTCGTGTTCGAGCAGCAGTTCGAACCAGCGGCGCAGAATCTGTGCACGCTCTTTGGCGGTGCGGGCGCGCCAGTCGCCCAGGGCGGCTTCGGCGGCTTCGATGGCGCGTACCGCTTCGGCACCGCCCATCAGCGGCACGCTGCCCAGCAGCTCGCCGTTGGCCGGGTCGGTTACCTGCAGGCTGCGCCCATCATCGGCGTCGCACCAGCGCCCAGCGATGTAGGCTTGCTGGCGGAACAGCTTGTTGTCATTGAGTTTCACGCAAGGCACTCCGAAAGCCGCCGCAGGCTGTCTGTGCAGCCGGCGGCGGTGGTTATCAGTCGTTGAGGTGGGCAACGGCGATCAGGTTGTGGAAGTGGGCGATGCCGTGCTCGCTCATGCCGCTGCGCTCACGGTCGGCCATGATCCGGCCCTGGCCACGGTAGCCGCGGGACTTCAGGCCTTTCTGTACGCTTTCCACCAGACGCAGGTCTTCCGGACGGAACACTTCGCGGTACCAGTCGATCAGCTTCTGCTGCTCTTCAGTGATGTCCTTGTTGAGGAAGTAGATGTCGTAGTGCTGCAGGGTGGTTTCGGCATCGACCGGGAACTCGTAGATCACGGTCATGAAGTTCGCTCCTGGCGGCACGTTGAACATGGTGCACGGCCAGGCCCAGAAACCGGCGAAGGATGGGTCTTTCACGTTTTCGTCGAATTTGAACGACTGCTCGGAAGGCTTGGCCAGGCCGTATTGCAGGGTCCAGTTGCCGTGCAGGTTGTGGCTGTACTGACCGACGTCTACCGAGTCGGCGAAGCCTGGGTGGGCCGGGGCGCAGTGGTAGCATTCGAGGTAGTTGTCGACGATCGATTTCCAGTTGGCCGGGGTGTCGCTGACAAAACGTGCCGCCAGGTGCAGGTCGTCGATCACCGCGCAGGCTTCACGCATGCGTTTTTGCAGGCCTGGCAGCTGGTCTTCGACGGAACCTGCTTCCATGTCCATATTGATGAAGATGAAGCCTGCATATTCTTCGACGCGCAGCTGCACCAGGGTCGAGTTCTCTTTGTCGAAGTTCACCACGTTGTCGCAGTTGCGCGCGTGGGCCAGCTCGCCGTCGAGCTTGAAGGTCCAGGCGTGGTACGGGCAGGTGATGACGTTCTTGGCCTTGCCGCTGCCGCTGAGCAGTTGGTGGCCGCGGTGCGGGCAGACGTTGTAGAAGGCGCGCAGCACGCTGTCGCGACCGCGCACGACGATGATGCTTTCACCAATCACTTCGCGGGTGATGTAGGCGTTGTTTTCTGCCACTTCACTGCGGTGGCCGACGCAGATCCAGCTGCGCGCGAAGATGTTTTCTTTCTCGTGCTCGAACACTGCCGGCTGGGTGTAGAAGCTGGCAGGGATGGTGAAAGCCTCTTCGGCGTTGGCGCAGAAATCGGCGGGCAGGCGTTTGAAGTCATTCATGATCAGTTCTCTCACAAGCTCGGTTTTTTAGTTGTCAGTTAACGCGTATCTATCAGTTAACAGGTCGGGCAAAAAAATTTGGCTGCTGTGTGGGAGCGGGCTTGCCCCGCGATTGCGGTGTGTCAGCCACCATCCATCGCGGGGCAAGCCCGCTCCCACAGGGGATGTTTAGTGCACGGCAGCAGCGCTGCGTGGTGCCTGGTGTTGCGGTTCTTCCCCGGCCATGCGCGCCGCCTCTTCTTCGATGCGGTAGGCCGGTACCTGGCCGTAGTCTTCGATCATCCATTTGAAGAAGCCGTAGATCTTCACCAGCAGGATCACCATGAACGGGATTGCGGTCAGCACCACGGCGGTTTTCATGGTCGACAGCGAGGCTTTGGCGAACAGCATGGCCAGCGGCACCAGGGTCAGCACCACACACCAGAACAGGCGATGGGTTGGCGTCGGGTCGTCGCCTTCACGCAGGTTGCGGGTGCTGGTGGCAGCCACCGCATAGGCTGCAGCGTCCATGTGCGAGGCACAGAAGATCGCCATGATGAACAGGTAGACGCCAAGGAATACCTGACCCCACGGCAGGGCCAGCAACAGGTGGGTCACCGCCGATTCGCCGCCTTGTTCGCTGAGCATTTTCGGCACGTCCACGGCACCGGTGATGAACTGGTGCATGCTGTAGCTTTCCAGCGCGCCGAAGAAGAACCAGCACCCGAAGCTGCCACCGAGCAGCAGGGCCATGACCACTTCCTTGATCTGCCGGCCACGCGAAACGCGGGTCACGAACATTGCCACGCCCGGGGCGTAAGACACCCACCAGAGCCAGTAGAACACCGTCCAGTTGCGGGTGAAAGCACCGTCGCCGGCCGGGTCGGTGAACAGGCTCATGTGCACGTAGTTCTGGATCATCAGGCCAATCGAGTTAGCGGTGTTGTTGATGGTGAACTGGGTCGGGCCGACCAGCAGCACCACACCGGCAAACACCAGGGCACCGATGCAGACCATCTTGCTCAGGCGCTGCAGACCGCCATCGATACCGATGTAGGAGCTGAGCGAGAACATCACCGCCACGGCGCCGATCACCATCAATTGCACGGTGAAGGTGTCCGGGGTGCCGGTCAGGTCATGCAGGCCACGGGTCAGGGTCGAGGCGGTGAGGGCCAGCGACACGGTCAGGGCGCCCATCATGGTCAGCAGGAAGATCAGGTCGACGGTACGGCCAACCGGGCCGGTGGCCTTGAAGCCGGTGACCGCTTCGACGATCGAGGCCAGGTTCAGGCCGCTCTTCTTGCGCACATGGAAGTGATAGGCCATGGCCAGCGAAGCCAGGGCGTAGATCGACCAGGCGCTGACGCCCCAGTGGAAGAACGAGTAGCTGACGCTGTATTCGAGGGCTTTAGGGGTAGCGGCGGCGATGTTCAGGCCAGGGGTCTGGTAGTAGTAGGCCCACTCCATGACGCCCCAGTAGAGGGTCGAGGAACCCATACCGGCACAGATGAACATGAACACCCAGGTCGCGGTGGCGTACTCGGGTTTGCCACTGCCCAGGCGGATATTGCCGTATTTGCTGAAGGCCAGGTACAGCACGGCCAGGGAGCTACCGAACACCAACACCTGAACGCTGGTGCCGAAGGTACGGGTGGACAGTTCGAACAACTGGTTGGCCGCGCTTTCAGCTTCGCCGGGGAAGGCTGCAAGGCCTATCACGGTGAGCAGCACGGCAATCAAACTCACGGTGATCAGGAACACATCAATCTTTTTATTTTTGTGCGACATCATCGTCTCCTGGACGTTGGCGTACTTATCTATACCCGGCAGGCATTCCGGGGTGTTGCGGTAACGCTCCTTCCTTGGTTGTTAACTAAAAGTTAACGTGAATCTTTTGGTTAACAGATTCTGCATACAATCTGTACCGCTCGCAAGAGGAAAAGGCCCTTCTTGTCTGACAATTCTGACAATCGGGCCTGTCCCATCAACCTTCGATCAGTGCGGTGATCGCCCGACCCACTTCCTGGGTGGACTTCTGTCCGCCCATGTCGCGGGTGGTGTCACCGGCAGCAATGACCTGCTCGATGGCCTTGAGGATGTCATCGTGGGCGGCGCGGTAGCGTGGGTCGGCACCGTCGTTGCCGAGGAACTCGAGCATCAGCGCGCCGGACCAGATCATCGCGATCGGGTTGGCGATGTTCTTGCCGAAGATGTCCGGGGCCGAGCCGTGTACCGGTTCGAACAGCGACGGGAACTTGCGCTCAGGGTTGAGGTTGGCCGATGGCGCGATACCGATGGTGCCGGCGCAGGCCGGGCCGAGGTCGGAGAGGATGTCGCCGAACAGGTTCGAAGCCACTACCACGTCGAAGCGATCCGGCTGCAGCACGAAGCGGGCGCAGAGGATATCAATGTGCTGCTTGTCCCAGCTGATTTCCGGATAATTGGCAGCCATGGCAGCGGTGCGCTCGTCCCAGTAGGGCATGCTCACGGCCATGCCGTTGGACTTGGTCGCCGAGGTGACGTGCTTGCGCTCGCGGGTCTGGGCCACGTCGAAGGCGTACTTGAGAATGCGGTCGACACCGCGGCGGGTGAACACCGATTCCTGCAGGACGAACTCGTTTTCGGTGCCTTCGAACATGCGTCCGCCCAGGGACGAGTATTCGCCTTCGGTGTTCTCGCGGATCACCACGAAGTCGATGTCGCCTGGCTCGCGACCGGCCAGCGGGCAGGGCACGCCAGGGAACAGGCGTACCGGGCGAATGTTGACGTACTGGTCGAAGTCGCGGCGGAACTTGAGCAGCGAGCCCCACAGCGAGATGTGGTCCGGGACCTTGTCCGGCCAGCCGACCGCACCGAAGTACAGGGCGTCGAAGTCCTTCAGTTGTTCGAACCAGTCGTCCGGCATCATCTTGCCGTGGGCCAGGTAATAATCGCAGCTGGCCCACTCGAAGAATTCGAAGCTGATGTCCAGGCCATGCTTGCGCGCAGCGGCCTCGACTACGCGGATACCTTCGGGGAGAACTTCGATGCCAATGCCGTCACCAGGGATGGCGGCGATTCTGAAAGTCTTGCTCATGGGGGCGCACTCGTTGTCTAGGGAACAGGTGCGGACCATGCTATAAGGGCTTTATTCAGAGATAATCTCGCCATTCATAGATTCTTAGAACACGAAACGTGAATAATCTTCCGAGCCTCGACGACCTCAATATCTTCCTTCAGGTGGCCAAACGCGCCAGCTTTGCCGCCGTGGCCGACGAACTGGGCATGTCAGCCGCGTTCATCAGCAAACGCATCCGTGTGCTCGAACAGACCCTTGAAGTGCGCCTGCTGCATCGCACCACCCGACGGGTGACCGTGAGCGAGGAGGGCGAGCGGGTTTACCAGTGGGCGCAGCAGATCTTCGATGCGGTGCAGCGCATGGGTGACGACATCAGCGCCCAGCACCGCGAGCCGACAGGTCAACTGCGCATTGCCAGCAGCCTGGGCCTGGGACGGCGATTCGTGGCGCCGGCCTTGTCGGAACTGGCCGAGCGTTATCCGCGTCTGGACGTTCGCCTGGATGTTCATGATCGTTTGGTCGACCTGATCGAAGAGGGCGTCGACCTGGATATCCGGGTCGGCAACACGATTTCGCCCAATCTGATTGCCAAGCCGCTGGCCAAGAACCGCCGGGTGCTGTGCGCCTCACCGGCCTACCTGGCGCGGCGTGGAACGCCGAAAGTGCTGGCCGAGCTGGGCAGTCATGATTGCCTGGTGATCAAAGAGCGCGACCATCCTTTCGGCATCTGGCAACTGGAAGGGCCCAATGGCGAGGAGAGCGTGCGGGTGACCGGCAGCCTGTCGAGCAACCATGGTGAGGTCGCGCACCAGTGGTGTCTGGATGGCCGCGGGATCTTGCTGCGCTCGTGGTGGGATGTGCATGACAGCCTGGCAGACGGGCGCTTGGTTCAGGTGTTGGGCGACTATCATCAGCCGGCGGATATCTGGGCGGTGTACACCTCGCCCTTGGCCAGCTCGGCCAAGGTGCGGGTGGCGGTGGAGTTTTTCCGCCAGTACTTTGCCGAACGTTACAGCTTGCCGGATCTAGGCTGACGCGACCTCTGTGGGAGCGGGCCTTGCCCCGCGATCTGCCGCAACGCGGCAGCAAAACCGGCCAGTGCGGAGCATCAGTTAGATCCGGGACTTAGCGTTTACGACCGCTGCGCGCTCGATCGCAGGCTGTCGCCAGCTCCTACACGAGGCTCCAGGATTTTCAGCCAAGGCCAGCGTGCCTGGTAGCTCTTCGCCTTCTGTTCGAACAGATCAGGTTGTGCGTTGTTCGGATTGATCCGCAGCAGCCCGTGTTCAATGTCGGTCAAACCGTAAGGTGCATAGAGCTCACCATTCCCGATATCCAGCCCGATACAGGTACCGGCAATCAGGTAACGATCAACTCCGTCTCGGGCTGACAGGAGCTGAGGATACGGCCTGCCGAAGCGCTCGCCGTACCAGAGGTGAACGCGCGCCTGATTCTTCACCTCGACATTCACCCCAAGGTCCTGAAACAGCTGTTGAGCGGTCTTGATGACCTCGTTCTCGGCTTCCCAGGAGAGGTCATCGTCGAAGTAGAAAACGTCGTAGTCCTTGATGCCCCACGCCGTTGGCTGGTTCGCCTGATGATTCCAGACCGCCTGGAAAAGACAGCCGGCCGTCAGCATGCACTGACTCAGGCCCAACGCTGGCAAACGTGCAGCAAGCTCGGCGTTTATGGGGTTGGTCATGGCGATGCTGACCAAGCCGTCGACAGTCAATGTCATGTGTAGCTCCCTGGGTTCGTCGATGGTGGCTTAATCTGCCAGACCCTGTTCAAACTCGGCACTGTCCCGGCATTTAACCGCCGACAACAGCAGGCGATGCTGCCACTTTTTATGCGCACGCCACATCAGCCCACGCGCCTCGCCTTGCTCGATGCTGCCTTGCTTGACCACATCCCAGGTCCGGTACAAATACCTGGCCAGTTCGGTGATGTCCTTCTGCGGCCAGCAGCAGCCATGCTTTCTGAGCAGCACCACCATGTTGTCTATCTGCAGTGTCTCGTGCGCTTGCTCCAGGCCATGTAACGCCGGAATGACATCCATGGCCTGCCAGAGTGCGCCATAGCCGGAAAACTGCTGCTCGATCCCGTCGATCATGTCATCGAGTGCGTCCCAGATTTCAACCAGGCCCAGATCGCTTTGATAAATCGCCTGTTCCCGCCGGCGTATCTCCTCCAGCCACTGCTCGGCCAGGCGATAAACGATGGCTTCCTTGTTCGGGAAAAAGCGGTACAGCGACTTGATGTCGATGTCGCAGCGTTCGGCGATGGCATTGGTATTGAGAAGGCCAATACCGCCTTCCTTGAGCAGCGCCAGCGTCGCCTGCTCAATCTTCTGGATGATCGCCAGAGTACGTTGCTGGCGCGGCTCGCGGCGCATCTTCAAATCTAGCGAAGTCATCGAACCCACAGCCTTATTGTTAGTAGGCGCGCATTTCACATTGTCTTGCCCAACCGAGTCAAATCTCACCGATTGACGCCAATGGGCAACGCTGGTAGAAGTGCAAATTACAGTAATTACTGTAATTTAATCGGAGACGGTATGCGCTTAAAACAAAAACAACACTTAACGCTTTGCTCCTTCGCCTTGCTCGCCGGGATCAGCGGCTGCAGCCAGACGCCTGTGCCAGCTGTCGGCACCAATACGGTGTACCTCAACGGCGAGATTTACACGCAGGATGGTCAGCACCGGAAGGTCGAAGCGATCGCCGTTGCCAACGACAGGTTCGTCTATACCGGCAACCGGGACGGCGCGGAATCCTTCATCAAGCAAGGTTTTCAGGTGGTCGATCTGGGCGGCAAGATGGTTTTGCCAGGCCTGCACGACAACCATATCCATGTGCTGGGCACCGTCGCCCTGGATGTCTGCGACCTTGAAGGCAAGGCGGTAAACCTCGATCAGCTGGCCAGCAAGGTGAAGGAATGCCTGCCGCGCTACGCCAGCGAACCCGGCGCCTGGCTGAAGATCGATCAGTGGGTTCCCTATGAAGGCAATGAACCGACGGCCAACTACAAAACCATCCGCCAGGCCCTCGATGCGGCCGCCGATGGCCACCCGATCATCTTGTCTGGAGTCGATGGCCATGCCAGCGCCTACAACTCCAAAGCCTTGAGCATGGCCGAGGATGAACAGGGCAACAGCGTTGGCTTCACTGCCAAAACCCTGGCAAAAGGTGGTGTGTTCGCCGAGCTGGCGCCCTACGTCAGCCTGGACACCGGCGTAGTGCGCGACGCGGCCAAAGAGAAAATCCCGGTCGGAAACTTTGACATGTTTGCGCAAAAGCCCGGCGACCCGCGCGGCGAAAAGGTCTATGGCGACATCTTGCCGGAGGTCGCCAAGGTCATGGCGCAAAGCGGCATCACCAGCATTCAGGATGCTTGCACCAATGACTTCATCCGCGAACAGTTGGTGAAGATGCAGAAGCAGGATCTGCTGAACATGCGGGTCACCGCCGCCACCTGTTTCATTGACGACGATTACAAGGGCAAGGTGGACATTGCCGGGCACCTGAGAAAAGCGCAGGAAGTGCGTGCTGCATTCGCGGACAACCCGTTGATCAAGGCCGATGCGGTGAAGATATTTGCCGACGGTGTGCTCGAAGGGGATTCCTTCAGCACGCCGCCGTTCTCACCCAATGCCGGAATGCTGCACAACTATCAGACCCCCCACCTCAAGCACAACGCCGACACCGGGGTTGTCACCGTTACCAAGGACAGCGAAGACTCGAAGAAAAACGGCATCGTCAATTACAAGGCTGAAGACTTCAAGAACTACGCCAGCGCCCTCGATGCCGATGGCTTCAGCATTCACGTCCACAGCGTTGGCGACCGCGCCACGCGTGTCGCGCTCGATGCCCTGGAAGCTGCTCGTCAGCGTAATGGCAACAAACACATCCCGCATACCATTGCCCATCTGCAGGTCATTCACCCGGACGATCAACGCCGCCTTGGCGAGCTCGGGGTGTACCTCACCTACACCTACGCCTGGATCAACCAGCAGCCCGACTACGACGTGTTGATCACACCGTTCCTGGAAAAAAGCAAAAAGGGTCAGGACATCAACGACCTGCTCTATAACAAAAACAGTTACACCTGGAACGCCATCTACCCGGTGCAAAGCTCTGCCAAAACAGGCGCAGTACTGGTCGCCGGCAGTGACGCGCCGGTCGACTCACGCGACCCGCGTCCTTTCATGAACATCGCCGCCGGCATTACCCGCGCCATACCCGGTGAGCCGGCCTACAATGCAGAGCAGTCGGCGACCCTGGAACAGATGCTCGATGCCTACACCATCAACGGTGCCCGCGCGGTTCGGCAGGACCAACTGATCGGCTCGATCGAGCCGGGCAAGTCGGCTGATTTCATCGTTCTCGACCGCAACCTGTTCGACCTGGTCGAGCAGGGCAAGCCCGAGCAAATCGCTGAGACCAAGGTGTTGCAGACAGTGTTCCGCGGGAAGACGGTCTACAGCCAGTAATCATCCACATAAAGGGGCCTTGCAAGGCCCCTTTTTTGATCTGGCTGTGGGAGCACGCTTGCCCCGCGATCGAAGGCCGTCAGCCCTTCAGCGCGGCTTCAATCGCTGCCACGTCGATCTTTCTCATCTCCATCATCGCCTCGAACGCACGCTTGGCCGCTGCCCGATCAGGGTTGCTGATCGCTGCCGTCAGGACGCGCGGCGTGATCTGCCACGAAAGTCCCCATTTGTCCTTGCACCAGCCACAGGCACTTTCCTCGCCGCCATTGCCGACAATCGCGTTCCACAAACGATCCGTTTCGGCCTGGTCATCGGTGGCAACCTGGAACGAAAACGCCTCGCAGTGCTGGAATATCGGACCGCCGTTGAGCCCAAGGCAAGGGATACCCATCACCGTGAACTCCACCGTCAGCACATCGCCTTGTTTGCCCGAAGGGTAGTCGCCAGGCGCGTGATGGACGGCCACCACGGCGCTGTCCGGAAAGGTCTTGGCGTAGAAGCTCGCAGCGTCCAGCGCCGTGCCGTCAAACCACAGGCAAATCGTATTCTTGCTGGTCATCTTGGGTCTCCGAAACCGGGACTGGGGACATTCAGTCTAGGCGTACATTTCCTGAGGGGGCGGGTTGATCTTTAAGCGATCCGGATTCTGGCTCCTGGGCCAAGGCTTGAGCTGTAGGGCGTTGTGTTCATGGGTACACATGAACATCAATATGGTGGTGATATCACCCAACGAACTTAACTTTCTGTTTTTCTGTAGCCGGAGTGAAAGTCAATAGCTGTGCACCTGGCATTTTTGTCAGTTGTGCGTAGAAGACGCCTTGCTTAGATTCGACGCTGCGGCAACAAATTATTTTCATCTGATAACAGGAAGGGTTTGATTATGAATAGCACTGAAAAGAATATGATTCGTTTTGAAATTACAGGGCCCGGCTATGAAGAGAGCGTTCACGAAAGGGCAAGCGTGAGCAGGGATGATGAAATATATAAGATTCTGCGGGGAGGGCCGTCTGACCTTTTGGAAATTACGATCCCTGTTTCTTTGGGCTCTGGCTACTATGACTTTCCCGGCCGGGTGACGGTGATCCGTTCGCGGTCTGATGATAATAATAAACTGCGGGAAGTTGTTGGGCGTTTGGTGTTATTGAAAGGAGACAATCAATCAAGTTTAATTTTTCATGGCTCGTTTGAAACTGATAAGGGTGAATATGTTATAAATAGCGGGTTTTTTTCAATGGATCTCTAGGCTCTGGAGCTTTAAGGTCGCGCTGAAATAATCATGTGCGTAGATCAATCGCCGCAGAGCATTTGCCAATTGCTGTTGACGTGAAACGATGCGGCGATTTTTCAGCTTTCAGCACGCACTTTTGTGACCGCACCGTCAGCCGGGCTTCCTTGCCCGTGTCCGGGGTCAGGCAATCAGCTCGACTTTGCCGGTGGCCAGGCGATAGACGCCGCCGACGATTTTCAACTTGCCCTTGTCGAGCGCATCGGTGATCAAGGGCGTGGCGCCCTTAAGACTCTGGACCGAGTCTTTGACATTTTGCGCCGTGGCATTTTCCATCAGGTCGCCAGGTTGTTTGAGGACCTTCTCGATGGAGGGCTTGAGTGCCTCCGTCAGTTTCGGAATGTGCCCGGGGAACACGGTGGAATCTTTCAGCGCTTTGATCCCGGCATCGATGGCGCCACAGCTTTCATGGCCAAGTACCAGGATCAACGGTGCACCGAGTACGGCGACGGCGTATTCAAGGCTGGCCAGGCCTTCACCGGTGACGAAGTTGCCGGCCACGCGAATCGCAAAAAGGTCACCGCGTGCGGTGTCGAACGCGTATTCGGGGGCGATCCTCGAGTCGGAACAACTGAGCACCGCCACGAACGGGTTCTGGCCGGACACCAAGGCTTCGCGCTCGTCCTTGAAGTCGTGTGTGTCCGAGTTTCCGCTGACATAGCGTTCATTGCCTGCAATCAGCCGTTGTAGCGCCTGGTCGGGGTTGATTGCGTTTTGCGGTTTGGGGGGCGCAGCCGTTTTTTCGGCCGCCGTGACAAACCTGCCAGGCAGCGCGCCAGACAGCAGCAGGGCACCTGCTCCAAGTCCGGCAATGCGAAGAAAACGACGACGATCAGTTGTGTTTGAAGAGGAAGTTGAATCACATGACTTACACATGATGGTGTGTACTCAGATCAACTCGGTGGCAGTAACTACTGTTGGGGAACGGGTGCATTCAGGAAAATTCAGCACCCGAACCTTGCAGTCTAGTTGATCTGCCCACCTATGTTTTTTGCGCCGCCGTGCTGGCCTGACCCGGCACCTGTGTCTCGCCCTTGGCCCGCACCGGCTTGAGCCGCGAAACCCCGAACAACACCAAGGCCAGCCCGATGATCTGGTACAGCGATACTTCTTCGCTGAGCACAGCCCATGACGCCAGCACCGTCAGCACGGGCCCCAGATTGCCGACCGCAGCGGTATGGGTGGCGCCCATGCGCTGAATCGCCAGCGCCACCCAATAGATCGGCAACACCGTGGAAACCAGAGCCATCAACGCCGCATACACCCATACCGCAGCGGGCAGCTGCCAGAGCAGCTGGGTATCGGCCGTCAGCAGATAGTGCGCCAGCACCATCAACGACGACGCACTGCCGGCAAGCCCGGCCAGGCGCATGGAACTCATGCGCTTGAGCATCATGCCGGTGCCTGAGTAATACAGCGCGTAGGTCACCGCACTGGCAAACACCCATGCCGCGCCGAGCATCACCTGGCCGCCCATTCCGGAAGCGCCGACGTCATGCACGAAGGCGATGCCCAGGCCCAGGTAGCACAAACCCATCGCCGCCAGGGTGCGCAGGGTAGGGCGCTCGCGCAGGGCGATGGCCTGGAACACCAGCACCAGGGTCGGGTAAGTGAACAGAATCAGCCGCTCAAGCCCGGCGCTGATGTACTGCAGCCCGTAGAAATCGAACAGGCTCGCCAGGTAATAACCGAACAGTCCCAGCAGCATCACCCGTACACCATCGGCAAGGGTCATGGGCGCATTGGCCGGGCCCCGGCTGGCCCACACCAGCCAGGCAAACAGTGGTAACGACAAACCCATGCGCATCGCCAGCAGCGTGATTGCATCCACCTGACTGGCCGCATAAGACAGCTTGACGAAAATCGCCTTGAGGCTGAAACCGAGTGCCGACAGCACTGCAAACAGGCTGCCGTTTTCGACGCAACGCTGGCAAAACCCACGTAATTTATTCATCAGCAGCCCGACAGAGGAGAAGGTACAAGCGTTATTCTAAAGTGAAGGCAACCGCCGAAGAATCGCATTTTCCAGAACGAAGCCTTCGCCAAAAGAGAACCCCAGTGCACTTTGATCTCTCCGATTTGCGCCTGCTGAGCGCCATTGCCGCCTCCGGCAGCCTGAGCAAGGCTGCTGCCAGCATTCCGGTTGCCGTCTCGGCCGCCAGCACCCGTCTGCGCCTGTTCGAGGAGCGTTGCGGCGTCACCGTATTCACCCGCACGGCCGCTGGCATGCAACTGACACCGACCGGTCGCCTGGTGCTGGAGGCAGCCAGTAGCGTACTTGGCGAAGCGCAAAAGCTGCAGGACACCTTAAAGGAGCTCGCCGGCCAACGCCGCATCACCCTGCGCCTGGCTGCCACCACCGTGACCACCAGCAGCCTGTTGCCCGCGGTGCTTGGCTCGTTTCTGGCCGACTACCCGGAAGTCGATCTGCAACTGACCGAGTACCGCAGCGCTGATGTCATGCGTGCCGTGCTCACTGGTGAGTGTGAAATCGGCGTGTATGACGGCAGCGTCATCAGCGATGGGGTGCTGTCGTTGCCGTTTCGCAGCGAGCGGCTGGTGATGCTGGTACCGCACGGGCACCCATTGGCAGAACGTGAACAGACGCGCCTGCGCGATGCCCTGGGTTACCCCTTCATCGGCATGCCGGCCGAGCGGGCCATGCAACGTTTTGTCGAAGAGCGGGCGATGAAACTGGCCATGCCCCTGCAGATCCGCGTACGCGCGCCCAGCTTTGAGGCCATCGCTCAATTGGTGGCTCAGCGTGCCGGGATTGCCATGCTGCCGGAGACCACCGCGCGGCGCATGGAACAAGAACTGCCGGTACGTGTGGTGCTGCTTGAAGAGGCTTGGGCGACGCTTGAACTGCGGCTGTGCATCAAGGGCTGGGAGTCGCTTAGTACCCATGGTCGTCAGCTGGTCAGCTTTCTGTCGCAGTAGCCTGTGCGGTGGGCTGCTGGAAGAGACACCGGCACGGACAGCGAAGAACGGATCGTGGCTGCCGTTGCAGGAGCCGAAGGTGGTGCTGGTTTGCGTGGTGGGTGGCGACTGTACACGGGTTGGTCAACCGGGAATCAAAGAACCCGGCGCGCACGAAGGCGCCCCGCGCACAGCCGCCATAACACGAAACAGTAGACACAAAAAAAAAGCGTCAACTGTTCGGATAGGACGCTTGTGTGCCTTGATTATCACCTGGGCTACCAAACCCGGTCGCTGGATTTACAGCGACGTAGGGGAGGTAACGGGGTTGGGGGTGGGATTCAAGCGTTGGAGCAGGGCAGCCACACGAGGTTACAGATCGACTGCGGGGTTGGCAGGGGGGTTCTGCACATGTTCAACCTTCAGGTCGGAACGCCCAGATGTCTCAATGAAAAATTGCTGGAAAGTCTGAAGTTGCTAATCTGGAGAAGGTCGATTTTATGATTTACAAGGATTGGATAGCATTCAGCTTCTAAACGCTAGGCAATGGAAGGCTATCATGGTCAATGAGACTATCGTGAGTACCGGATAGTACTCGGAAACGCTTGGGTCGAATTGTAAGTTAAATAGTTTTTTATTTTCGGCAACATCGAGATAGGATGCGATCATCAAAACGTTGTAGGTAAGGCTGATCAAGACTGCCCAAGTGGCGAATCGAAGCATGGTTAGAAAGCGATTCAGTACTAAGGAGGCGGCCATGCTAAAGATGACAAGGCAAGTAAATTCTAGTATGGTCACTTTTTGTGCTCGTTATTGAGTTGTTGTATGGTAGGGGTATCTATGCCTCGGTCTGCTGTTGTCAGGGCGGGTAATGAAATTTATATTTCAGTCCTGAATGTCCAGAGGTGGAAGAAAACCATGATTGTGGAGATTGCTAAGATTGTAGGGTGATATGCGGTTATGCTTGGATCGAATTCGATGAATAACAATTTGCCTTTCTTTATCGCGTCTATGTAAAACACGATCATCAGTGAGTTGTAAAGAAGTCCGAGGGCGACCTTTAGTATCGCCGAGCTTAATAATTTAAGGCAGCGATTGAGTAGCAGAGAGCCGCCACCGCTGGAGAGCACAAAAAAACAGAATCCAAACATGTTCATTTTTTGTACTCTTGATGCAGTTGATCAGCGGTTTGACCATCTATCCCGATCTCGAGTGCTAATGCTTTGGTACTCATCTGCCTATACGCGCGTTCCCGGTCAGTCTTCATGAATCGGAAGAGTCTCCAAGCGTCGTGCCTTAACACTTGACGAAACAAACCAGCGCCAGACATAGCAAGATCTCCCGTCAAGTACGCCATGTTGCCCTCAGTTTCACTGTAGCCGAGCTGTTTCGCGACGTGCTGGTAAGCTTTGCGTACCGGCCCTTCAATATCACTGCGACTTTCGTAAAGATTTCTTGCATTCTCATAGACGTTATTACCGCCATGCATCATCAGCGGAGCTCCGAGGGGCGCGCACAAAGCTCCTGCTGAGCCATAGCAAATACCGGCCCCAGTCGCGACTTGAACGGTCCCTCCGATCAAACCCAGTGTTTGGGCGACAATACGGCGTGACTCACTGAGCAGACTCTGCTGCTCCGCCTTTAACTCCCGCAACCCCTCCTGCGGACTCAAACGCCGCTCTTCCACATCCTGCACCACCCGTCGCGCGTAGTAGGAAAGTTCGCGATTGAACTGCATGCGCGTTTGGTCATCCTGCAGATGCCGCGCACTGATCGTGCAGGCGAAGCCGGTAAACTGCGCCGCGGCATGGCTGACTTCCCAGAAGTCATTCATGCTCAGTTTCGACTTGTCGCTCGGCTTCGCCATCACGTATTCCTTCTTGAGAATTGGTGGGCGAAGGGCTGTTCCTGGAACTTGCGGTTGAGCGACGCGAAGTAGTGATAGGCCATGCTGCGTACTCCCTGTAAGCGGACCACGCAGGCTACGAGTTTTTTTGCCAAAGGTATGTCGGACACTTCTGAAAATCAGCCATCTTGTATTTGCTGTTTGTAACACTTTGGAAATACTTTTCGGAAATGCCTGACATACGCGATCAGTACCCAAGCA
This sequence comes from Pseudomonas sp. GW821-FHT10B02, assembly GCF_059415665.1. Taxonomy (NCBI): domain Bacteria; kingdom Pseudomonadati; phylum Pseudomonadota; class Gammaproteobacteria; order Pseudomonadales; family Pseudomonadaceae; genus Pseudomonas; species Pseudomonas sp. GW821-FHT10B02. Next base: position 39,047 of record NZ_JBWKNR010000014.1, read on the forward strand.
ATAGTCTGCGTGCTTTACCTACAAGGAGTACGCACTTTGGCTCATCATGGCTATCTGTCGATCACCGGCAAAAAACAGGGATTGATTTCCGCAGGCTGTTCCAGCCTGGATTCCATCGGCAACAAATGTCAGGCCGGGCACTTCGACGAAATCATGGTGTTGTCCTTCGCCCACAATCTTTCCAACCTCGACAACACCAGGCACGCCACCCATCGACCGCTGATCATTACCAAACACATCGACAAGGCGACGCCTTTGTTAGCGCAGGCCCTGGCCAATCGTGAGGTAGTCGATTGCACACTGAACTTCTATCGCATCAGTCTGAGCGGTCATCAGGAAAAGTACTTCAGCATCAAGATCTGGGACGGTCTGATCGTTGATCAACAGCTGGAGATGCCCCATTCGATTCTGTTGAACGACCAGCAGGCTCAGGAGAATTTGGCTATCCGTTACAGGGACATCGCTTGGTCACACCACATTGCCTCGACCTCCGGGCAGGCTTCGTGGGGCGATATTCCTTGGGATGAGCAATGACGGAAAGCCGAGGGCCCACCCGAACAGTGGGCCCATGCCTGCATGTATGAACGGCGGGAACACTGACTGAACACTCCGCTTCGGGCAGCGCATCCAGTCAGTACTTGTTCAGGACGCTTACCAGCGCATACCTTTAAACGGATTCCAGCCCTGCTCGCCTTTACGCTCTTTCAGGTAATAGGCGTAGTTGGTGGACAGCGCATACAGGATGTTGGTGGCAAAGCCGATGCCGACATCGACCGGGTGCGGCGTGATCATGCCGGCCAGGCCGAAGAGGATATCGATCACGATCGACACCGCCACAATGATCCCGATCAAGGCCAGGTTCTTTTTCCACAGCCCCAGGACGAACAGGTAAATAGGGCCGAAGAAGAAGGCAATGATATTGGCGTTTACCAGTATCTTCTTGCCGAATGGCAGCTGCTTTAGCGCAGGTTTGTAAGTGGGGCTGTTAGGGGCGCCGTGGGCATCGAAAAACGCAAATCGTTCCTGCCATTTTGCACTGTAGCTTGCAGCTTCACGGGTTTGTTCAGTAGCGCTCATTCATAACTCCTTGTAGTCCTTGAATGGTGGGGTCTTCGTGAAATCGTCCGTTGGTGTTGCGTAAATTCGATGTGAAATCAACGCTTGAGGTTTATTCACACAGCGAAGTGTACGTTTGGGTAGCGTTTATTGGAATGTGTTATTTCCTAATGTTCTCTGATATGGCGCCGAGAAAATCCGGAACGATTCAACCTGCACCGAGGTCAACACCTTCAGTAGTGATCAAAACGGTCTACATCATGAGGATTTGCCATGAGTACCCTGACGATCGAAGGCTGGTGCAAACGCAACGGCGAGCAAAAATCCACTCCGGTCGGAGACATACACTTCGACATTCTGGGCCCTAACCATACCAGGCTGGAGCAGGCCGAAGAGCGCTTGCAGAACAGCCACGAGCCTGAAGCCATGGTTGATGTCGATATGGCCGCGTTGAACCTGGTCATACCAGAGGGTTATGGCCCACTGGCCGACTGCAAGTTACGCGTTTATCTGGATGAGGATCAACGCGGTCAGTTCCATCTGGTTGGACACCGGGCCAGTGATGGCAGCCTGATCTATAGCAATGCGGTGTTGATCGCTCAATTGAGCTAGCACGCACGCTGCCAAGGGGCCCGCCTCAGTAGCGGGCCCACAAGCGCCTCAAAGCTTCGGCATCTGCCCGATACGGCCCATCATCTCGGTCACGATCTGCAGGTCGAGCATGAACTGTTCAACAGTCTTGAACTCGTTGTCGTTGTGGCCGGTGTATTTGACGTCAGGCATGGCCAGGCCGAACTGCACACCATTAGGCAATTCATGCACCGACGTGGCGCCGGCGGAAGTGCCGAACTTTTTCTCCATGCCCAGGTTTTCACTGGCCACCGCCAGCAGTGCCTTGACCCATTCACCCTCGGGGTTGCGGTACATCGGCTCGGCGATCGAAGTGTCGAAGGCCACGGTGACCTTGGACTGCTTGCTCCAGGCCGCGAGCTTGTCGCTGAGTTCACGCTTGAGCACTTCAGGCGACTTGCCGACCGGCACGCGCAGGTTGACCGCGAGTTTGAAGGCCTTGTCATCCATGCCGACGTAGGTCAGTGAGGTGGTCAGCGGCCCCATGAAGGCGTCGGAGAAGCCGACCCCCAGTTTGCCGCCCAGGTAGTCCAGCCCCCAGCTGTCGGCGGCGTAGCGGGCCGCGTCGGTGATCTGGTTGTGCTTGAGCGCCACCTTGCCGTCGAGGCTGTGGATGAAGTCGAGCATCCTCGCTACCGGGTTTACGCCGGATTCGGGCTCGGAGGAGTGGGCGGAAACGCCGGTGACGGTCAGTTGCACGTCTTTGCCGACGACCTTGGCGGTCACGCCGAAATTGCCGCCATTTTGCTTGGCGTAGTCCGTACCGGCTTTCTGCAGACTGGCGGCCAGTTCTGCGGGCTTGTCGGTGACGAGCGTGGCGACCGAGGTCGAGGGAATCTGGTTGGTCGCCAGGCCGCCGGTCATCGACGTGATTTCGGCGCCTTTGCCCTCTGCGCTACGGCGAGGAAAGCTGGCCATGACTGTGCCGTAGCCCTTCTCGGCAATCACCACCGGGTAGCCGCCATCGAGCGCCAGGTTGTAGTTGGGAATCGGGTTGTGTTCGAAGTAGTAGGGGATGGCGTCGCCAGTGGTCTCTTCGGTGGTGTCCACCAGCAGCTTGAAGTTGCGCGCCAGCGGCAGCTGCTCTTCCTTGATGATCTTCATCGCATAGAGCGCTACGACGATGCCGTTCTTGTCATCCTCGGTACCGCGGCCATACATGCGGTCGCCGATCAGGGTGACTTTGAACGGATCGAGTTGGGTGCCGTCCTGCAGGACCCAGTTTTCCGGGGTCACCGGGACCACATCGGCATGCGCATGGATGCCCACCACTTCATCGCCGCTGCCTTCGAGGGCGATCTCGTAGACACGGTTGTCGATGTTGCGAAAGTTCAGGTTGAAGGCCTGGGCAAGGGCTTTGATCTTGTCGGCGATCTTGATGAATTCGGGGTTCTCGTGCTGGGCAACGCCATCGACGCGCATGGTCGGGATTGCCACCAGTTCGCGCAGGGTTTCGGTGGCTGCGCTGCCGTATTTGACCCGCGCATAAAGGCCGAGCAGGCGATGGATTTCGTTCTGCTGCTCAGCGCTCAGGGTCTTGTTGTCGAGGAAGGCGCTGATGGTCGCACCGAGGTTGTCGGTTTTGCCCACATCGCTCTTGGCCAGGCTGCCGAGGAACTGCCTGAAGTCCTTCACCGAAGCGTCGTTGAAGGTCTTGAGGATGGCCGCGCTCTGTTGCGGGGTGATGTTGGCGTGCGCTTGGCTGGTGAACGACGCGAGGCTGGCCAGCATCAGGGTAGTGGCAGCCAGGTGCTTGAGTGAGAAGTCCATTGCTGGAGGCAGTCCTTTGCAGATAGTGAGTAGGAGGTGTCTGCTTGAAGAAGCAGGCATCTCTGCAAATTAACATCAGCAGGAATCACTAGAGGAGCCCCTGAAGTGCGAACTGTCGCACAGAAACGCAAAAGCGACGCAGAAACGAAAAAGCACTTGAGTCTGACCGCTCGTCGGTGAATGTTCCGGTCTGTCGAATCACCCGGCAGTCAATCGACTACTGCACAGATCCACCTGATCGATTCAACCCCTGTGCAGGAGTCAAGGTCATGTCTTATGTCGATGGTTTTGTGCTTGCCGTGCCTACCGCCAACCGCGAGAAGTTCAAGCAGCATGCCGAGGAAGCGGCGGTGGTGTTCAAGGAGTGTGGCGCCCAGCGCGTTATCGAGTGCTGGGGCGATGATGTGCCTGAAGGCAAGGTGACTTCGTTTCCGATGGCGGTGAAATGCAAGCCGGACGAAACCGTGGTGTTTTCCTGGATTCTCTGGCCTTCACGTGAGGTGCGTGATGCCGGGATGAAGAAGATGATGGAAGACCCGCGCTTGCAGCCCGACCAGAATCCGATGCCTTTTGACGGGCAGCGGTTGATCTTTGGCGGGTTCAATATTCTGGTGGATGTGTAGGGCTGCAAATGGCCTCATCGCCGGCAAGGCCGGCTCCTACAGGGTCCGGGTCAACACCTGACCTTGTGGGAGCTGGCCTTGCCAGCGATAGGGCCCTCACGTTCAAACCCTGAACCGTGCCACCAACGCCGTCAGCTCCGCAGCCAACCCCGACAACGCCTGGCTGGCCTGCCGCGTCTGCTGCGCTCCGGTCGCCGAGCGTGACGACAGTTCACGAATGTTCAGCAGGTTACGGTCCACCTCGCGTGCCACCTGCGCCTGTTCCTCAGCCGCACTGGCGATCACCAGGTTGCGTTCGTTGATCTGGCCGATAGCGCTGTAGATCCCCTCAAGCACCTGACCTGACGCCTGGGTGATGCCCAAGGTCGACTGCGCACGCTGGGTGCTGGCCTGCATCGAAGCCACCGCCGCCTCGGTGCCATGTTGCACCCCGGCTATCATTTGCTCGATTTCCTGGGTCGATTGCTGGGTACGGTAGGCGAGGGTGCGTACTTCATCCGCGACCACGGCAAAACCGCGACCGGCTTCCCCGGCGCGCGCCGCTTCGATGGCGGCATTGAGCGCCAGCAGGTTGGTTTGCTCAGAGACCGAGCGGATCACATCCAGCACCTGGCCAATGTCACGAATCTGCCCGGCCAGCTGCTGCAAGCGCTCACTGCTGGTCTGCACTTCGCTGGCCATGGCGCGGGTGCCCTCAAGGTTGTCGCTGACCTGCTGACGGCTTTGCTCGGCCAGCTGGTTGGAGGCGTTGGCGGCTTGTGAGGTGGTCACGGCATTACGCGCGACTTCTTCCACGGCGGTGGTCATTTCGGTCACAGCGGTGGCGGCCTGTTCCAGTTCCTGGTCCTGCTGGCGCAGGCTGTGGGTGCTCTGTTCGGTAATGTTCTCCAGCACCTGGGCGGCCTGGGCCACTTGCGTGGCGTAGCCGGTGAACTGACTCAAGGTGGCGCGCTGGCTTTGTTGCATATGGGCAAGATTGGCGAACAGCTCGCCGATCTCGTCGCGGCGGGTGACTTGTACGGTCACACTCAGGTCGTCCTGGGCAAAACGCTGAAAGTGCTGGCTGGCTTCGAGCAGCGGGCGCAACACGCGGCGGGCGATAAAGCCCCAGCACAGCACGGCGAGCAGCAGGGTGACCACGACCAGTGCCAGGCTCTGCAGTTTGGCGGCGCTCAAGCGGCGCTCGGATTCAAGCATGATCAGCTGGCTGCGCTCGCTCAAGGCCGCCACCAGTTGTTGGCGCAGGGCCTGCATGCGGGCCATGGCGTTACCAGCCTCGGTGTTGACGATGAAGTAGCGTTGCAGGTCGTTCTGCCCGGTCGCCTCGCGTTGTCCGGCGACGGCCTCGGCGTATTTGCCGAAGGTGTTTTGCAGGTCGACGGCGAGGGTTTTGAGTGCCGGGTCCCGGGCATTACTGACCAGCTCGTCGAGCAGGCTGCGGCTGTTGTCGATCAGCTGTGCGGACAGCGCCATGCGTTTGTTGGCGCTGTCGTGGTGGCCGCCACTCTGTTCGACAAAGCCGGAGGAGACGTTGGCGCTGGCGCGGATCGCCATCAACAGGGCGTTGTTCAAACGGTCCGATTGATGCGCGGTGAGGTCAAGTTCAGTGATCTGCTCATCGCTACCCACCGCCGCGCGCCAGGCACTGACGGTGGAGAACAGCAGGGTCAGGCTGAACAGCGACAGCACCCAGAACATTCCGGTGCGAATTTTCAGGTCGGCGAACATGCTGGCAGTACTCCTTTTAATTGTTATCAGCACCACGCTGTACCGAGCAATCGGCGGTGGGTGGTCTGCTATCGGAGTCTGCCCGGATGGACTTGAGGGCTGGAATTCGCTTGTGTTCGATTACCGCCCGCAGTTTGCCTCAACGGCCTTCATGCTGGCGCCGGTAGGCACCTGGCTGCACGCCCATGGCCTTGCTGAAGGCGCGGGTGAAGGCAGCGATGGACTGGTAACCGACGGCAGCGCACACCTGTTCGACGGTGTTGTGCGCCTTGAGCAAGCGGCAGGCGTGACGCATGCGCAGGGCCAGCAGCACTTGCCCGGGGGACTGCCCGGCCAGCTCGCTGAAACGCTTGAAGAAGGCCGAACGCGATAGTCCGGTGCAGGCTGCCATGCTTTCCAGCGGCCAGGGTTGTTCGGGATGCTTGATCAGTTGCTCGACCAGGGCGGCAAATTGCGGGTGGCGGGCCAATGACACCAGGCCGCCCATGGGCAGGTCTGCCTGCACCTGCTGGCGCAGTACGTAGAGAAACAGCAGATGGCTCAGACGCTCAAGCAAGGCCGAGGAGGGCGCAGGCTGGCGCTGGCATTCGGCGAGGATCAGCTCGAACAGCGCGGTGGCGGCGCTCAGGGCCGGGTCGCCGGCACGCAGGATCAGCCAGTCAGGCAGGCCTTCGATAATCAGCGACGATAGGCCCGGCTGGAAATGAAAGAACCCGCACACCAGGCCGACGCCGTCACTGGCATCATGCTCCAGCGGCAGCATGGCCATGCGCGGTTGCTGGCGGGCCAGTTCGCAGTCGGCGGTGCCAGACAACCGGTACTCAAGGTCACGCAGCAGGAACACTGCATCACCCGCTTCCAGGGCAATGGCCTGGGGCTGGCCGGCAATGTGCAGCCAGCAATGGCCCTGCACCACCAGGTGAAAACTGGCCCGTGCCAGGCCCTGGGTGCTGGCGTGCCAGCCACCGCAATAACGCCCGACATGGAACAGGCTGGCGTCTAGCTCAAGGCTTTCTAATAACCAATCGACAAGTGGGCTGGAGGAAATCATCTAAGGGAAAGACTCAGGAGCAAGTAATAACGACTCTAGAATATGGAAGGTATTTCTTATAACCAACAGACTTGTGCGACACCCTAGTATGCAGGAGTCCACTCCATGTCGCGCGTTACTCTACACACGCTGCAAAGCGCCCCTGAAGCCGCACGTCCTTTCCTGGAAAACGCCCAGAAGAACTCGGGTTTCATTCCCAACCTGCTCGGCGTGCTGGCCAATGCCCCGGCCGCGCTGGAAACCTACGTCACCGTTTCGGCCCTCAACGGCACGGCCGAGCTGAGCCTGGCCGAGCGCGAAGTGGTGCAGCTGGTGGCCGCCACCAATCATGGCTGCGACTTCTGCGTGGCCGGTCACACCGCCGTGGCGCTGAACAAGGCCAAGCTGCCGCAAGAGGTGGTCGACGCCCTGCGCGCCCGCGGCGAACTGCCGCAGGAAAAGCTTGAAGCCCTGGCCGCATTCACCCGTGAAGTGATCGCCACCCGTGGCAATGTCAGCGATGCCGGCTACAGCGCCTTACGTGAAGCCGGCTATGGCGAAGGTCACGCCCTGGAAGTGATTCTCGGTGTGAGCCTCGCCACCCTGTGCAACTTTGCTAATGTGTTCGCCCAGACGCCGCTCAATGACGAGCTGAGCAAGTACCGCTGGCAGCCTTCGGCATAAGAACCCTTGGCGCCGGCGCAGGCTGGCGCTTTTTTAAAGGAGTAAACGCTATGCTCGATCCTGCATTGGTCACCTGGCTGGATGCCGAGGCTGAAGCCCTCGATCTGGGCCACTGCGACCCGCAGGCAGTGTTGGGGCAGTTGGCCGCAGCGCAGGTGTTGCGCGTCGGTATCGACGAAACCCTGGGCGGCAGTGGCGGCACGGTCGCCGACGCGGTGGAAACCGTGGCCAACGTCGCCAGTCATTCCCTGGCCGCTGCCTTCGTATTCTGGGGCCAGCGTGCCTTTATCGAATACCTGCTGCACAGTCCCAATACCGCCTTGCGCGAGCGCTTGTTGCCGAAACTGCTCAGCGGTGAGCTGGCCGGCGCTACCGGGCTGTCCAACGCCATGAAATACCTGTCCGGCATCGAAGCGCTGCAAGTCAAAGGCCTTGCCGATGCACGGGGCTGGACCCTCGACGGACGCCTGTTCTGGGTCACCAATCTGCGCAAGGGTGGTTTTGTCGTGGCGGCAGCGATTGAAGAAGAGGGCGCTTCACCGTTTGTGCTGGCGATCCCGGATAACGCTGCCGGGCTCACCCGCTCGGACGACCTGCAACTGATGGGGCTGCAATCGAGCAATACCGCAGCGTTGAATTTCGAGCAGGTCGCCCTCAGTCGTGACTGGCTGCTGCACGAGAACGCCAAGCAGTTCCTGCCTGCGGTTCGCCCTTCGTTCCTTGGGCTGCAATGTGGCATGGCCATCGGCCTGGCGCGGCGTTCGCTGGACGAAGTGGAAGGCCACCTGCAAGGTGTGCGTTCGTTCCTCGGCGAAGCGTTGAGCGTGTTGCGCGAACGCCTGGAAAACACCGTTGCCGAATTGAAAAAGGGCCTGCTCGAGGGGCGCTTCCTGACCCAGCCCGCCGCACTGTTCAAGTTGCGCATCACCTTGGCCGAGACGGCTGCCGATGCCGTGCAACTGGAGTTGCAGGCCAGCGGTGGCAAGGCCTACCTGAGTGCTTATGGCGCAGGCTTCGCGCGGCGCTGGCGCGAGTCGGCATTCGTGCCGATCGTCACGCCAAGCCTGGTGCAGTTGCGCGCCGAGTTGCAACGGCAGGCGTCGACAGCATGACCCAGGTGTTGCTTGAAGCCCGCGGAATCAGCCTTGGCTACCCGCGTGAACAAGGCTGGCAGAGCGTGCTGGAAGACTTCGACCTGCAACTGGCGCCGGGGGAGGTGATCACTATCCTCGGCCCCAGCGGTGTCGGCAAGTCGAGCCTGTTGCGGGTGCTGGCCGGTCTGCAGCAAGCGCGCAGTGGCAACGTCAGCCTGCTCGGTGAGCCGCTGCAGGGGCCGCATCCGCGCCTGGCAGTGGCGTTCCAGGACCCCAGCCTGTTGCCCTGGCTGAGCCTGGAAAAGAACGTTGCCTTCGGCCTCGATTTTGCCCGTCAGCCCAAACTGGCGGCCAGTGAGCGCCGTGCGCGGATTGACCACGCCATCGAGGCGGTCGGCCTGCAGCACGCTCGCGAGCAATACCCGGCGCAGCTCTCCGGTGGCATGGCGCAGCGTACCGCGCTGGCCCGCTGCCTGGCGCGTCAGCCGCAGGTGCTGTTGCTCGATGAACCCTTCGGCGCGCTGGATGAAGTGACCCGCGCCGACATGCAGCAGCTGTTGCTGCAGTTGATCGCCCGGCACAACACTGCGGCGGTCCTGATCACCCACGATATCGACGAAGCCCTGCTGCTGTCCGATCGCGTGCTGCTACTGGGCAATCACCCGGCGCGCACCCTCGGCCAATGGCACATCGACCTGCCGCAACCGCGCGAGCAACGGGTCGAGGAACTGGGCGCGCTGCGTATCGACATCCTCAAAACCCTTCGGCGGGCCAGCCGCACTCCTGAACCTGATTCTGAACCCTTGCCGCTGCCGTTGGAGACTGCCCATGTGCCTGGACGACTTTACCCACACTCGTCGTGATTTCATCAAACTCAGCGCCTTGCTGACGGCCGGTGGCGCCATGCCGCTGCTGAGCAGTTTGCAGGCGCGCGCCGCCAGCGATCCGGATGCCCCGGTGCGCATCGGCTACTTGCCGATCACCGACGCCACACCATTGCTGGTGGCCCACAACAATGGCCTGTTCGAAGCCGAAGGCATCAAGGCCGAGCGGCCGGTGCTGCTGCGCAGCTGGGCGCAGGTGATCGAGGCGTTCATCTCCGGCCAGGTCAACGTCATTCACTTGCTCTCGCCGATGACCGTCTGGGCGCGCTACGGCAGCAAGGTCCCGGCCAAGGTGGTGGCCTGGAACCATGTCGGCGGCTCGGGCCTGACCGTGGCCCCGGGCATCACCGAGGTCAAGCAGCTGGGCGGGCAGAGCGTGGCGATTCCGTTCTGGTATTCGATTCACAACGTGGTGGTGCAGCAGCTGTTCCGCGACCATGGCCTGACGCCGGTCTCGAAGCCGACCACCGCGCAGCTGGCCGCCAACGAGGTCAACCTGGTGGTACTGCCGCCGTCGGACATGCCGCCAGCCCTGGCCAGCAAGCGCATCGCCGGCTACATCGTTGCCGAACCATTCAATGCCCTGGCCGAAGACCTCAAGGTCGGCCGCGTGCAACGCTTTACCGGTGATATCTGGCGTAACCATGCCTGCTGCGTGGTATTCATGCACGAGCATGACCTCAACAACCGCCCGGAATGGTCGCAGAAGGTGGTCAACGCCATCGTCAAAGCCCAGCTGTGGACTCGCGATCACCGTGCCGAAGCCGCCGCCCTGCTGTCCAAGGCCGGTCCCAACCGCTACACCCCGCATACCCCGCAGGTGCTGAGCCAGGTGCTGGCACCGTCTGCCGATGACCGTGCGGCCTACATTGCCAGTGGCGCGATCCAGCATGCGCAGTGGGATGAAAAGCGCATCGACTTCCAGCCGTATCCGTTCCCCAGCTACACCGAGGAGCTGGTGCGTCGCTTGCAGAACACCCTGATTGAAGGTGAGAAGGGCTTCCTTGCCGGCCTCGACCCGCAACAGACGGCCCGCGACCTGGTCGATGACCGTTTTGTGCGTAAAAGCATCGAGGCGGTGGGTGGGCTCAAGGCCTTCGGCTTGCCGGACAGCTTCGAGCGTAGCGAGGAGTTTGCGATCTGATGGGTAAGCATGTACTGCATGGCGCCCTGGGGGCAGCCGGCTTGCTCGGATTGCTACTGCTGTGGTGGTTGGGTGTGCACCTGTTTGGTGAGGCTGATGGGCTGTCGGCACGTTTTTCGCCTGAGGCCACCCTGGCCAGTCTTGTCGAGTTGCTGGGGCAGGCTGAGGTCTACGAGCATGTCTGGGTCAGCCTCAAGCGTATCCTGATCGGCTTGCTGCTGGCGTTGCTGATTGGCGTGCCGCTGGGTTTGCTGGTGGGCAGCTATCGCCATCTGGAGTCGGCCACTTCTCCGGCGTTTCAGTTCCTGCGCATGATCTCGCCGCTGTCATGGATGCCGGTGGTGGTAATGCTGATGGGCGTGGGCGACCAGCCGATCTACTTCCTCCTGGCCTTTGCCGCGTTGTGGCCGATTCTGCTCAATACCGCGGCTGGTGTGCGTCAGCTTGACCCGCGTTGGCTGCAACTGAGCCGCAGCCTCAGTGCCACCCGTTGGGAGACGCTGTGCAAGGTGATCATTCCTGGCGTGATCGGCCATGTGCTGACCGGTGTGCGCCTGGCGATCGGCATCCTGTGGATCGTGCTGGTGCCGTGCGAAATGCTCGGGGTCAGTGCCGGGTTGGGCTACTTCATCCTCGATACCCGTGACCGCCTGGCGTACTCGGAGTTGATGGCCATGGTGCTGTTGATCGGGGTGCTGGGGTTCATGCTCGATGCGCTGGCGCGTGGGCTGCATCGGCGTTGGGTGCATGCCTGAGGTTTGATCGCGGGGCTAGCCCCGCGATGAAGCTTTCCAATCATTTTCAAATGGCTCCATTAATTGTTATGTTATTACATAATCATTAAGGAGCCCCCATGAACTACCCCCCAGGAAGGTTATCTCTCGGCCTGTCTGCCTCATTGTTGGCGCTGCCCGCTGCCGCCACCGAGCCTGTGTTGCTCGATACCCTGACCGTCAGTGAGCGCCACGTCGAAGAGTCCGCTACAGGTCCGGTGCAAGGCTATCGCGCCAACCGCTCCAGCACTGCGACCAAGACCGACACCGACATCCGTGACACCCCTCAGAGCATCGTCGTGGTGCCGAGCCAGGTGCTGGAAGATCTCAACAGCACCCGTATCGATCGGGCCCTGGATTTTGCCGGCGGGGTGAGCCGGCAGAACAACTTCGGTGGCCTGACCTTTCTCAACTACAGCGTGCGCGGTTTCACCACCGGCGAGCTGTACAAGAATGGCTTTGCCGTCAACCGCGGCAGTTACAGCGCCCCAGACACCTCGAACATCGAGCGCATCGAGGTGCTCAAGGGGCCGGCGGCCAGCCTGTACGGGCGGGGGGATCCAGGTGGCCTGGTGAACATCGTCACCAAGCGTCCCCAGGCCGAAACCTTCACGCAGTTCAAGGCCAGCGCCGGCAGCTGGGACCGCTATCGCAGCAGCCTGGATGTGAACACGCCACTGAGCGAAGACGGCCGCGTGCTGTCGCGGGTCAACATGGCGGTGGAGGACAACGGCAGTTTTCGCGACTACGTTGGCAATGAGCGGCGTATCGTCAGTCCATCGCTGAGCTGGCAGTTGAACCCGGACACGCTGTTGTCGATCGACAGCGAGTTCTCACGCACCGAGTCGGTGTTTGATCGTGGGGTCCCGGCGGTAAACAACGAACTGGGCCCGGTCAGCCGCTCGACGTTCTTCGGCGAACCGAACGACGGGCGCATCCGCAACGACAACCAGACCCTGGACCTGACCCTGGAGCACTACCTGAATGACAGCTGGAAGCTGCGCCTGGCCAATCACTACACCCAGGGCCGACTCAAGGGCAACAGCTCCGAGCCCCAACGCCTAGTCGGCACCACCCTCAGCCGTTTCTACCGCGAGCGGGATTTCGAGTGGAACGACAACATCAGCCAGGCTGAACTGCATGGCCAGTTCGACTTCGCCGGTTGGCAACACCAGAGCCTGATCGGCCTGGAGTACGAGAACTACCGCAACAGCCAGAAGTACCCGCAGAGCGCCACTTCGTTGGCCTATGGCCTGGATATCTACAACCCGGTGTATGGCAAGCCGAAGCCAGCGCTGGTCAAGCCCAATGACTTTTTTGAACGCACGCGGAGCTACGCCCTCAACCTGCAAGACCAGATCAGCTTCACCGAGCGCCTGCGCGGCCTGATCGGCGTGCGCCTGGAACATATCGAGCAGACTGCACAGAACCGCAGCAGCCAGGTCGGCAACACGCAGGAAAAAGACGTGGCGACGCCGCGAGTGGGACTGCTGTATCAACTCACCCCTGAAGTCGGTGTGTTCGCCAACGCCTCGACCTCGTTCAAGCCCAACAGCATCGGCACCCAGGGTCAGGTGTACAAGCCGGAGAAGGGCCTGGGCTATGAAACCGGGTTCAAGTTCGATCTGTTCGACAGCCGCGTGGGCGCGACCCTGGCGCTGTTCCGGATCGACAAGGAAAACGTCATCACCACTGATGCTTTCGGCGACAGCGTTGCTGCCGGTAAGGCCCGCAGCCAGGGTGTCGACTTGCAGTTCAGTGGCCAGCTGAGTGATGCCGTGCGCCTGATCGGTGCCTATGCCTATATCGATGCCGAGGTGACCAAGGGCGATGCCAGCCTGCCCGAGGGCAGCGACCTGCTTGGCATTCCCTGGCACAGCGGCAGCCTGATGGCGGTGTATGAGTTTCAGCAGGGCGTGCTGCAGGGGTCGGATATCGGCGCGGCGGCCAACTATGTCGGTGATCGCTCCGGTCAGGCCGGTAGCAGTTTTCGCCTGCCGGGCTACAGCACGCTCGACCTGCTGGCCCACTACAAGGTCAGCGAGCACGCCACCGTCGGCCTGAACCTCAATAACCTGTTCGACCGCAAATACTACGAGCGCGGCTACAACGCGGTGTGGAACCTGCCGGGCGAGCCGCGCAATCTGATGGTCAGTTTGAACCTGGCGCTGTGAGCGGGCTATAGTCGCGCGTTCAGGTGTTTGCCAAAGGAAGGCTGATGATGAGCGACTCGCAGGAACTCAACCGCCGCAGCTGGGATGAGCGGGCGTCACTGCATGCGGCGTCCGCTGACTATGAAGTGGACAGGTTCATTGCCGATCCGCAGCACCTCTCCGAAGTTGTACGTTTCGACCTGCCACGCCTGGGTGACATTAGCGGCTTGCGCGCAGTGCATCTGCAGTGCCATATCGGTACCGACACCCTGTCGCTGGCACGGCTGGGGGCGCGGATGAGCGGACTGGATTTTTCCTCGCAGTCGCTGGCCCAGGCCCGTGTCCTGGCGCAACGCTGTGACACGTCAATCGACTATGTCGAGTCGGATGTCTATGCCGCTGACCAGGTACTGACTCCCGGTAGTTTCGATCTGGTCTACACCGGTATCGGTGCTTTGATCTGGTTACCGAGCATCGATCGCTGGGCGCGCACGGTAGCGGCTTTGCTCAAGCCAGGTGGCCGCTTGTTCCTGCGCGAGGGTCATCCGATGCTGCTGGCGGTGAACGAAGATCATCAGGATCGACTGCTGATCGAGTATCCCTATTTCGAACGCGAAGCCCCGACGGTCTGGGACAGTGACCAGACCTATGTCGAGACGGACACCGCGCTCAGCCACACGGTGACCCATGAATGGAACCATGGGTTGGGCGAGGTCGTCAGTGCCCTGTTGCGCCATGGTTTGCAGATCAGCGCACTGGTGGAGCACGACAGCATCCCCTGGGAGGCCTTGCCGGGGCAGATGAGCAAGAATGCGCAAGGGGAATGGTCGCTGGACAAGGACCGTTGGCGGCTGCCGTTGAGCTACACCTTGCAGGCGATCAAGCAGGCTATGTAGCTTTATCGCGAAGCCGTGGGAGCGGGCTTGCCCCGCGATGATGCCCGCACCCGCTTACCCGCACCCGCATTACTTTTGCGCTTCTTCTTCCACGGTGTACGCGGCAGCGCCGGACCGCTGATGGTCAGGTTCAACCCGGCACAGCGCTCCACCTGCTTGCTCATCCATGCCGACTGCTTGGCAACAAAGTCTTCCAGGCTCATTTCACCACTCTGGACCATGTCCAGCGCCTGCTCCCAGATTGCCGTGGTGCCCGGATCGGCAATTGCCCGGGGCACGGCGTCAATCAGGCTGAAGGCTGCTGGCGTGGCACTCAGTGCCTTGCCCTGCTTGATCAGGTAACCACGGTCCAGCAGACCCTGGATGATCCCCGCACGGGTAGCTTCAGTGCCGATGCCAGTGGTGTCCTTGAGCTTCTGTTTCAGGCGTGGGTCGTCCACCAGTTTGGCGACGTTTTTCATGGCCTTGATCAGGTCGCCTTCGGTGAAGGGTTTGGGCGGTTGAGTCCACAGGTCCTTGAGATTGACTTCGGCCACGGCGCAGTCCTGCCCTTGCTGCAAGGCTGGCAGTACTTGCGCGACCGGAGCCTCACGACCTTTGGCCGGGGTCAGCGCCTCAGGCAGGGCGCGGCGCCAGCCCGGCTCGACGATCTGTTTACCCACCGCGCGCAGGGCCTGGCCGGCGCAGTCGAAGTCGGCCTGGGTGCGGTCGTATTCGTGGTTGGGCAGGAACTGCGCCAGGTAGCGGGCGCGAATCAGGGTGTAGACCGCCTTGTACTTGGGCGGCAAACGCGCAGGGTCGCTGGCCGCCGCAGTGGGGATGATACCGTGGTGGGCACTGACCTTGGCATCGTTCCAGGCGCGTGAGCGGCGCTGGGCCTGAAGATGTCCCTGCAGTGGTGCAAGGCTGGCGTCGGCACGCAGCAGCGCGGCAAGGATGGCTGCTGCCTCGGCGTGCTGGCTCAGCGGCAGGTAACCGCAGTCGCTGCGCGGGTAGGTGATCAGCTTGTGGGTTTCGTACAACGCTTGGGCAATGTCGAGGGTTTCCTGAGCACCGAGGCCGAGCTTTTTCGAGCACAGCTCCTGCAGGGTGCCGAGATCGAAGGGCAGGGGCGCAGCTTCACGTACCCGCTCGGTGGCCACCTTGACCACACGGGCGCTGGCGGCATTGCCGATAGCCACAGCGGCCTGTTGGGCCAGGGCTTGGTTGAGGCAGCGGCCCTGGTCGTCGCAGGTGTCTTCGGCGGCGCGCCATTGTGCGCTGAAGCGGGTTCCGGCACTGTCGAGCAGAACATCGATGGCCCAGAACGCCACCGGCACGAAGTCGGCGATGCTGCGGTCGCGATCCACGACCAGGCGCAGGGTAGGGGTTTGCACCCGACCTACCGGCAGTACGCCCTGATAGCCGGACTGGCGTCCGAGCAGGGTGAACAGGCGGCTCATGTTCATGCCGATCAGCCAGTCGGCGCGCGAGCGGCCCAGCGCCGAGTGATACAAGCTGAAGGTTTCGCTGCCGGGCTTGAGCGCAGCCAGGGCCTTGCGGATCGAGGCATCGTCCAGGGCCGACAGCCACAGGCGGCGGATCGGCCCGCGGTAGCGGCAGTGCTCGACCAGTTCACGGGCGATCATCTCGCCCTCGCGGTCGGCGTCGGTGGCGATCACCAGTTCCCGGGCTTCGCCGAGCAGACGTTTGACCGCCTTGAACTGACTGGCGGTTTTCGGCTTGACCAGCATCTTCCACTGGCTCGGGATGATCGGCAGGTCAGCCAGTGCCCAGCGTTTGTAACGGGCGTCGTAGCTGTCGGGCGGGGCGGTTTCGAGCAGGTGGCCGATGCACCAGGTGACCGTGACGTCAGTGCCCACCCAGCAGCCATCGCCGCGGCGGTTGGCGCCGAGGACCTTGGCGATGTCCTTGGCCTGGGAGGGCTTTTCGCAGAGAAACAGACGCATGCCGGCTGGGTGTCATTCTATGGCTGGAGTGAGGCATAGAATGCGCAGGATTGACGGGGCTGGCAAGCTTTATCTGTATGCATATACAGTTAATGTGTTGCTAGCGGGCACCCGTCTTTCGCGCTAACACTGACCAGGTATGCCAGTGTTTGCTAAGACCGAGCAGGGTCTGTCCCGGTTGATTGTGTTCATGCCAGTCAAGTACGTCGAATTCACTGAACAGTTGCTTGACCTGCTCAGCTGAATGGATGCTCAGATCGCCGCGCTCCAGTTGTGCCCAGCTGTCTTCCGGCCCCATGAAATGGCCGCAGAACACGCCGCCAGGACGCAAGGCGCTGACGATCTTGCGCCAGCTTTGCTCGAAGGCTTGAGGCGGGCAGAAAAACAGGCTGGAACACGCACTGATCAGGTCGGCTTGCGGGTAATCGAAGTCTTCGAAACGACTTTGTCGCACGGCAAGTCGAGGGTGCTCGTTCAAGTCCTGCAGATGTGCCAGGGCGTTGGCATCCTGGTCGAAGGCATGGACGACGAAGCCTTGCTCCAGCAGGTAACGGGTATCGCGGCCGGCACCGCAACCAACGTCCACAGCGATGCTGCCAGCGGTCAAGCCTGATTGCTCCACTGCCTGGATCAGATGCGGGTAGACCTGTACTTGCAGGGCTGCGCGGTGATACTGAGCCTGGCTCAAGGCTTTGTTATTCACGGGTGAGGCGTCTCCAGAACGTTAGCGGGTTGTTGCTTGAGGATAAAGCTGCTCAGCGCCTGCATCAGGCCTTCTGCCAGGGGCAATTGCGGGTTGCTGTAGGCGGCCAGGTTGGCCTGCCGATCACCTGCGGGCACGTCCTTGAGCACATGGTTGGCGTGCTCCAGCATTACCAGATGGGCATTGGGCTGACCTGCCTGTAGCAAACGGGCGTCGGCCTCGGTGATCTGCAGGTCCTGGCCGCCCTGCAGGATCAGGATCGGCTGGTTGATATCGGCGATCAGCTTCAGCGGATCCAGGGCCAGCTCACTGATGAGCAGCGCTTGTACCTCGCGGCCGAGGATCGGCTGCAGTGCGAGCGGGATGTGCTGATTGTCCACCATTTCACCCGCCGCAAGACGGCGCAGCAGTGCCGAAGCAGGCTCGACCAGTGGGGCGTAATCAGGGAGCTGTTGCAGCTGTTCGCGGATCACTGCATCCAGGCGGCGACCTGCAACGGCGGCCAGGGCCAGGCCATGGATGTCGGGGGTGCTCTGTGCAGCCCGCAAGGCGACCGTGCCACCTTCGCTATGGCCCAACAGCCAGATCGGTGTGTCGGGCAAGCGCTTTTGCAACAAGGCTACCCAGGCTTTCACGTCGGTGGCGTAGTTGTCGATGGTGTCCTGGTCCGCATCGGCAATCGCCCCGGCGCTAGCGCGCACACCACGCTTGTCGATACGCAGACTGGCGATGCCATGTTCGGCCAGGTCCTGGGCAAGCATCTTGTAGGTCCAGGGCGTGAGACCTGATTGACGGTTGTTGCCATTGCGATCGGTAGGGCCGGAGCCGGGAATGATGATCACCACCGCCGCGTTGCGCTCGGTTGTGAGCAGGCTGCCTGCCAACGGCCCCTCGGGGCCTGGAACCTGCACCGAGGTCTCGTCAGGCAATGCGTTGGCGGTCAGCGGCAAGGCGACGGCCAGAGTTGTAATAAGTGCTTTGATCCATCGCATCTACACCGCGACTCCTGTCGGGCTGGGAAACAATTTTCATTACGGATTGGGCTGCGGGCAAGACTGTATAGTTTGAGTCTGAGGAGTGCAATTCAGGCGGGGTGTTATCCGGCCTTGCGCAGGGTCAGGTTGATCCGCAGATTGCCCAGCAGCGGATGTGCCCCCGGCTTGAGTGGCAGTACCCCGTGGTAGCGCAAGCGGTCCTCGCCACCCCAGACCAGCACGTCACCATGACGCAGGCCAATACGCTGGGTGGGTTCTTTACGGGTGTGCCCGCCGAACAGAAACACCGCAGGCAGCCCTAGCGACACTGACACGATCGGCTGGGTGAAGTCGCGTTCGTCGCGGTCCTGGTGCAGGCTCAAGCGATTGCCTGGGCGATAACAGTTGATCAGGCAGGCATCGGCTTGAAAGTTGTTGAACCCGGCCAAGGCGGCCGCGCGGTTGGCCAGTTCCAGCAGCACCTCGGGCAGTACCGGCCAGGACTGATTGCTCAGGGGATCTACCGGACTGTAGCGGTAGCCTTGACGATCACTCACCCAACCCAGCGCCCCGCAATTGGTCAGCCCCACAGCCATCTTCAACCCACCGGGTGTGACCATATGGCGAAACGGCGCCTGGGCAACAACCTCACGCAGTACCGGCAGCAACGCCTGAACCTGGGGCAGGGCAAAGCCTGGCAGTAGCACCGCTTGATTGCCGACCCATTGCGGTTGCAGTGGATCTTGAGGATTGAACAGGTCCAGTTCGGTTTGCATCATCGACGGATTATGGCGCGGGCAGGGGGCATGAACTGTATGATAAGGCGCTTTTGCGGGCATGCGTCACCCCGAACCCTGCGTTTGGACCCGGGTTCTACAGGCGCTTGGCGCTCCTTGCAGAAAAAAATAAACTTTTTGAATTCAAGGGGTTGCCAGCTCAATCGAATGAGTCCATAATTGCGTCCATCGAAAACGAGGCAGCTGAAAAGCTTAGCGTTTTCAAGGGGATAGCGATTTTATTGAGTTGTTTCCTTAAAGAGTTGTATATGTTGGAGATCGCTTGTTCAAGGGTCTCGGGCATTTGAGGCCGAGTAGCAAAGTGGTTATGCTCCGGATTGCAAATCCGTCTACGCCGGTTCGATTCCGACCTCGGCCTCCATTATTGAAAGCCCCGCAGATTAACGTCTGCGGGGTTTTTCTTTGCGCGCTCGAAAGTGCGTAAGTCCCAAAACAATTAGATGGCAGTCCCAAAACTTCCTCACTTGGAAGGCTTTGCGATGGCGCCGACGCGACGGTAAACGCGCTCGGTGATTCCCTCCTTCGAGTGGCCGAGCAGTACGCTCGCATCGCTCAGATCGTTGATCTCCGACGCAGCCTTCGGTCGGATATCCCTAAATTGGAACTGGGCGATTCGGTTGGCCAGGTCAGGCTTCTTCTCCACTTCGGCCTTCACCCGGGCAGCCTCACGCGCATCCGCCCCACCTGTTACGTAGCATCGGCCAGCTCATCCGCTTGCCATGCTCGTTGACGATAAAAAACGGCGACAGGTGCTGGCTTGTTCGTCGCATGATGCGGTCGAGCAGGGCGCCCAGGCGCGCTGCTTCAGTTCCTGTCAGCTGCGGTAGGCGGAGGCCTTTATGGCGCCGGTGTAGTAGGTATTTGGGGAATGCTCGCAATCATGCTGCTGCCAAATCTGGCTCTTATTGCCTTCAGGTACATTCGCCTAAGCCGCGCAGGCTGAAGTTTCTGGAAATGGGCCTACCGGCAGGCTTGAGTTGTTGTAGGGGGAGGGGTTAAAGCTGAATGGAACTCAAACGATTCCTAGCGCGCGAATTGTTTTCGCATGCGGAAAGTTTTTATCGATGAACCGCTCATTCCCGCCTGAATGACGTGAATGAGCGGTTGGTGGGTGCGGTTATCCGACGCAGCCCCCAAACAGGCCGATGGCTACGATTACAGCGACGGCTACGAAAATACGATAATCCATACAAGTTGCTCCAGTTATTAATTAGTCTGAGGTATCCCTCAGGCTAAATAGTGGAGGCGGGGTGCCCCATTATTTGCCTAAAGGTTGCGGAAAATGCTCTGGATGGCATATTTATTGTTTTGGGTATTTCTGGTCAGTGCTTCGCTGACGCTGGTGGCCAGTAGCGGGAGGCAGAGGGCGAGGCGGGTCATCGGCGTGCCTCCTTGCAGGTGAGCTCGCAGTTAGCGGCCAGCTTCAGCAGATTGATCGTGGTAGGGCGGAAGCTATCAGTGTTTGGGTACCCCTCCAGCCGGTGACCTTCCGGATAGGCCTTGAACGGCCCATGCCAGCACCAGTTCATCTTCCAGATTTCCCAAACGGTGTAGGCATCGCAGCCTTCACCCCAGTAGTCGACACCACCTCCAACGCTCCAAACGTGGCTGACCCGGGTGTTCTGCTCGTAAGCCAATTCGCTCGGCTCGTCCTTGTCGATCCATGCGCCGTGGAATTGCGAGGGGGCAATCTCGGGCAAGCGCTTGCTCAGCTTCTTCTCGATACGGGCCTTCATGGCATCACCTTTTCTTCAGGCATGACTTCTCCAAAGCCGTCATATAGCGGCTGAAATTTAATGGGGTAATGGGCATTTCGGTGGCTTATCGGCCAGTAAATGATCGTTGTTGCACCGGTGGTCGCAAATCAGCGAAGTGCATATCTATCTCACTGAAGGCAGCGCCTACTGGAGAAATCAGAGGAGATCGATATGAACTACCGCGGAGATCTATTTTGGGACTGGGCAGACCCGAGCCTTCACCATCGTCATCACGATGAAATCCTTGATGACGGCACCAAGATTGATGTGCAAACCCGTCTCTCACGAACAGGTGAGACGCAGCTTTTTATTGGGGTGTATGCCAAAAGCGGCGCCCGGTTAGTAGAAGAGGCCTATCAAACCAGGCCGAATGAAACGATGACTCGAGCTTTGGCCTGGGGCGTTGGCCGGGCAAGGGCATTCGCCATCGGCGAGAATTCTGTTCCATCGCTCCAGACAGCGTAACTATTGAGGCCGAAGCTCAAATGCTTCGGCCTTTTTGCGTCTGCTCGATAGGGGGGGCGGGTGGAGTACAAATGTACTCCATGGGTCAAAAGCTACTGCGGCAGCGGCAAGTCGCGGATGGCCTGGGCCAGTTCCGGATAATCTGCGGCAAGCTCAGCTGCAGCCTTGATCCCGTTCCGGTAGCCGTCGGTGCCCTGGATTGCCATCTGCTCGGCGCTGGCGACGTCTGCGGTTGGTGGGTGGGTATAGAGTTCCTGCCAGGCGCCGAGGAAGATCGCGGGGAGATTTTCGCCATAACAGTAGCCTTGTCCGCCTAGCTGCTCCCAGCGATACGCCACCGGCTCGCCCTGGTGCTGGGCGTCAATGCGGTGCGACTCAGCAAGCTCTGCGCGAAGGCTGACTATCAGATTTTTTTGCTGCTCGATCATATCCACCTGATGCTGGGCAGCTGGAGCATCAAGCAGGCCCTGCCAGAACTCAGCGTGTGGGGACGGGGATGGATGGGCTTGGTACTGCAGCAACTTCACCAGGCGCTCAACTTCATCGCGCGGCACGCTGACCATCTGTTCGGTGTTGCTGGATCGGTTTTCTGTGGGCATGGGGATACCTCGCCGGGCTGGCGTGATTCTGTGGCGTTGGAGTTGGCTACGCTTAACGTATTGCAGAGAGGTGCGCGTTATGAGCGAGCGTGACAATAAAGAGTCGCTAATGTCGGGCTGTGCGGGCTGCGGGGAGGCAATGGACTTCGACCCCGATGACCCAAGGCCTGAGTTTGAGTTCCAGTGTGAGCACTGCCAAAAGGTCAATATCGTGATCTGGGGGGTAGGTGAGCCGCCCCACTGGTATACGGAAATCAAACCAAATTCACACGAGGCCGATGCTTCGGCGCAATAGGTGTGAGTGGTTAAGCCGCCTTCAACAGCGCTTCAATCAACCTCTGGCCGGCCAGCGGCGGTACAGCGTTGCCCGCCATGTGCATGGTCAGCCGGTGGTTGTTCGGGCGCAGGGTGTCAGCCGGGAATGACTGCGCGGCCAGGGCCTCATTGGCGCTGAGCATCCGCATGCGGTCACCGTCGACCAAGGCCCAGCGCTCCAGGGTGGTGATAGTGCCGACCGGGCGGTTGATGTCGCGCCCGGTGGTACCGGAGCCTTTGCCGTAGTAGGGCATGATGAACCTGTCACCGAAGCGCGCCCGGCCATTGCGCACGCGATTCAGCGTTGCCTGGGCACGGCCTGGCTTCTCGATGGAAGTCCACTTGCCTGCGTCAAAGTCGAGGAAGCTGGCGGCCGGCACATGCTGGCGCTGGTGCAGCTCGAGCATCAGTGGCGCTTTGCTGCGGGTCAGGACCAGGAACAGTCGCACGCGGTGCTGCGGCACGCCCAGATCGGCGCAATCGATCACATGCGGTGCGACCTGGTAACCGAGGGCGTGCACAGCAGCTACCCAGGCCGGGTAGAGCGCCCAGTCAGTGAACTCCTCGACATTCTCCACCAGCGCCGCTTTCGGCCGGTGAAACTCCAAGGCGGATACTACGGCCCAGGCTGTCGAGCGAGAGGCGTCATGCTGCGGGTTGCCCGATGCCTTGCCGCGGGTTTTCGAATGACCCTGACAGCACGGAGAAGCCAGCAGCAGGTCATGCTTCGGCACCTGCTCCCACCGGGTCTGGTGCAGATCCTGGCAAACGTGCTCGGTGTCCTTGTGGTTGGCTGCGTGCCATTTCACTGCCTCAGGCCAGTGGTTTGCCGCCCAGAGAACCTGGACGCCTGCGGCGCGCGCGCCGGTGCTCCATCCGCCGAGGCCGGCGAATAGGTCGATTGCTGTGGGCATGAGAGTTCCTCGAGAGCGATGCTGATGAGCTGATCAGATCGCGATTTATAGGCGTGCGTTATCCATCTCCAAAAGGGATTTCCCCAAGGCTCAATGGAGATGCCGATGGCAAGACTGACTAAATGGCTAGTACTGATCACCGTGATGATCGAGTTGATCAACCAGCTCCTCCAACCCCTACAACTCTTGAACCCTTAACCAGCAAGGGGGGCGGAAGAAGAAGGTGACGGTGGGCTCTTCTCGAAGAGTGAGGGCCCATTCCTCGCCGGGGTGGCGTGATTCGTTGAAGTGGGAGGGTGGTTGCCTGTTGGCCGCAAGGGTCGCCAGTGTGCTCTCGGAAAATTCCTACAAGAGCTACGGCAGATTCCTAGATCAATACCAACAAGCGGCACATACCATTCCTGCTTTTCTTTGTAAGCAGGACTGAATGTGTTGAACAGTAATAAATCTTATTGGGCTGCGCTTTTGTTTCTACTCTGCTTCGTAGTCAATGCCGCACATGCCATTTCTATCGAATTTAACAAAAGTCAGTACGAGCCTGGTGGGGCTCGCTACTATTTTACGGTAACTAGCTGGGAGGGTGGCGGTCATAGTGTTTGTAGCGACACCACGGCTACTGAATGTATTTTGTATTTGGTTGGTGCGCAGGCGCCTGGCGACTACCAGGCCATGGTATTCAGTACGCATAGATGGTATGAAATAAGGCCAAGCACTTCCATGACAACCGTACGCAACCAAATGCGTGGTTTTTCAATTCCTTTTAAAGGTGACTTATTTGTTCCGAAAGAAAAAAGGGTCAGTGATAGCTTTTGCATCAGTTTTGCTCAAGGATTCAGATATGTCGGGGCAGGGGGGCTGATTGCGCCTGTCGGTCCCTGTGCGAAGGTTATAAAACCAGCGCTGCAGTGCGAGATAAAAGGTAATACTACAATTAACCATAATAATGTCAGTGATGCTGCTATCGATGGTAATGAAGCGGCAGTCACTCTTCAATTGACCTGCACTGGAACTTCTAGCGTAATTGCCTCCGCCAGCAAAGAAAGCGCCTCGGGCGTTAAGCTCAGAGCAGATGGCAGCTTGTACTCCAAGCTCACGATTGACGGTAAAGCCCCGGCAAATGGTGTTCCAATCAAAGTTGAAGAAGGTATGCCTACTCCTATCTTCATCAAGTCAACGCTGACCAGCAACGGAACCGTGGAGCCGGGTCCTTTCTCTGGATCTACAGTGCTGACCATTTCCCCACCTTAGGCGCAGATGTAGTCGTTCATGGCTTTCCCCATGCATGCGCCGCCCTCCGTGACCGGATGCGGCATGGTAAATTGGAATGAGAATTGCTCTTGCCTCAGGAGTCCCATCTTGCGGGGAATGAACAGATGCTTCCGATGGATCGCTGGTTAATGCTTCTCATCGTCACAGTCGTGGTGGCGGCAGATGTGGTAGCTCTGATCTTCTACCTGAGACATAAGCCATGACACCCAAGTACGGGCAAGGCTTGCCCTGAAGCGGGGCATCCGAGGTTGGATGCGGCATGGTGGCAATTTGGTTTGGGATGGGGTATTACGGATGACCGGCATGGGGCCGGGTAAAGGGCAATTTATGACTAGAGACGATTTTGTACTGAAAGCGGTTGCGTTAAAGGCAAAACTTGATAAGCACCTTGAGGTCGCTCAGAGGTTCCGAGAGGCTGACCCTAGCCTATCCAGACCTGGAGCTGTTGAGGATTACGAAATACTTAATGCTGAATCCACCCAAGCGGCCAATGACTGGTTCAAGTTCTGCTCCGAAAACGCCAGAAATGTGAAATAAGGTTGGTCGACCGCGGCCACCTATTAAGGGTTGAAACGATCACCTCGTTCCGCAGCGCAACCTCACCACCTGCCATTTCGTGGTGCAGCAGTTGCAGCAGGGCGGGTCCTTCCAGCGCGACCACATGATGAATCATTAGCGTCGTGTTTGTTCATGGATCATCCTCAGCCGTTCCGCTTGCCTGTCGCCTTGGGGAAGTCGATTTCGAATGCCTTGAGGATTCGAACCAGTGTTCCGTTACCGATTCCGATCTTCTTCTCCACCTGGTGGCGAGTCAGGCCAATGTCCCGCAGCGCGGTGATTCGTTCAGCCAGCGTGGCGTCTGCTGCCGCATTGGTGTAGGGAGTCTTTCGTTTTCCCTGGCAGCCAGGGACGAACGTGAATTCTTCCCGCTGGGACATAGTCCAGAGTGTGTTCTGGGAGATTCCCAAGGCCTGGGAGACCTCGCGGCACGTCATGGTCTTGGCCATGCCAGCAATCAGGGCCACGCGTTCTTTGGAGCGTTGTTGTCTCGCGCCTTGCTGGACACCCTTCGGGATTTTCTGGGTGGGCTCTGGGTGCCGCCGAAAGGGCAGGGGCTTGTAGGTGAAGCCGGCCAGTTCGACTGCCTGACCTCCAGATGCGAAGAAGGCAGCTTTCGCTGCCTCCAGTTGTGCCTGGCGCTGGGCGCCGACGAGGATTTGATTGTTGGTCATGAGTCCCCCTCACTTGATGCGAATCGAACTCTCGCCGCGCTCCAGGTGAGCCCAGGCAGGTTCGGGGATGAGTTCGTGTTCACAGTCTTCGCCCGCAGCCATGCGTTTGCGCACGGCTTCGTTGTGCACGCGCTCGGCCTTGAGCTTCGCGGAAATCGCATTCTTGTCTGGCACGATCTTGGTCCTGACAGAGGTCAGGTCGTCTCGGTCAGCGATTTCTTTGGAGCCTCGCCATCGGTGGTCATGCCGTAATTCGTCTTGTACTGGTACCGCGTGCAGCCGTACTCCTTGCTGGTGATAGCGGCTTTTCTTCTGCACATAACCGGGCAGGGTGGGCAGCTGGCTTGCGCGCAGGCCCGGTACCGGGATTACGACGCGATCAAGGTTGGCGCTGCCGCCATCGTTGCTGCAGGCCGCCGCGGCAGCCTTGCCTGCCTCGATGGCGAGTCGGACCTTCTCGGGCAGGCCGACCAAATCTTGTTTCGTCATGGCAATAGCTCTCCATGCCCGTGCTGCAGGCTGTAGAATCGTTTGAAATTTATTAATGAATCTGAGGAGTTAGGGTGAGAGGCCTAGAGAAATTCGTGTCTTTTCAGTTCTTGCTGACGTTGGCTTTCATCGCACTGGGTGGCTACCTTCATGGACAAGGCAAGGTAGAGTTTTGGGGCATGTTCGCCATCATGATGTTGCCGAATATCGCTTTTGGTGTGCTTCGGCGTGTTCGGCGTCGCAAAGCCGCCTGAGATCTCCCTTGTAGTGGTCAACTAATCCCGGACACTGCGTTAAGTTTTTCCTCGGCCACAGCGGGCGCCAGCCCGCTGTTAAATTGATGTGGCCGTTGCCAGTTGTAGCGCTGCATCAAAAACCGGCCGATATCCTGCTGTGCTAGCGAAGCGCTCATGTAGCCCACGGTCGGTACCCATTCCGTTTTCAGGCTGCGTAACAACCGTTCCATCGGTGCATTGTCGTGGCAGTTTCCACGCCGGCTCATGCTCTGCTTGAATCGATAGCGCCACAGTCGCTGACGGCCTCAGCAAGCAAAGAAAGCCCTTCTGGCGTTAAGCTCAAGGCGGACGGCAGTTTGATCCATTGCTGGCGCCGACCATATCGGGGTGGCTTGATTCGATTGGGGGCAGGCGCCATCCGTCTTGCGGGGTGGCGTTGAGGGGAGTGGTTCGGTAGAGTCCGGGCTTTTTTTCGATTGGCAGGAGAGCCAGATGAGCAACAGAGTACTTATGGTGGTTTTCGGGCTGGCCATAACCACGGCATCTACCATCAGCGGATACTGCGCATACGAAACGAGCCAGTTAGTACGGAAGGCCTACTATATGGATTCGGAGGCTGCTGAGCTGGCTCCGGAAGCTGAATTTTCTGCGGATGGCGCCGAAGGCCACGCTTAGTAGCAGTGGTAGCGGTGATTGAAGTTCCTGCCGGAATGGCAACATGGGGAGAGGTGGTTGGGCTATTCATCACTCCAACGAACAAACTCTCCGATAGCTACAAGATCCACATCGTGAGTAAGACTCGCTCTACCTATCAACTGACGGGGCAGAACTGGGCTCCATCGGTAGCCGCTCGCATACAGGCTGAGCTGGATACTGAGTGACTCAAGTTAGTGGCACTAGAGTTTCCGGCACATTCCACATGCCACGTTCGTACACATGGTGTTGGGGTTGACCACTTCTCACAAGGTCGTGCTGCCATCAACTGACGCTACGAGGCACCAAACACCATGGACTCCCATAACATGCTCTCTACTTCCCGAACCATCGAGTCACTACACACACGGCTGGATGCCTTGCTCCAGAGCATTACCGCAGCGTTGCGCCCTGCAGTACGGCGACGATCAGGACGGTGGCGGCGCGCCGCCGGTTCTGGGGGCTCAGCAACACTTCTGCGGCCACTATTCCTGCTCTCTACACTGCTTTCCACGGCTGCGATTGCCAGCGAAATGGTCGACCCGATGTCCTGCCGCAACGGTGCATTTCCTTCCGAGCAAAGCGATTTCGCCTTGGCCAAGGTGGTCGGCACACCGCGTCTCTTTCTACTCGGCGATATGGATGGCTGCCCGGCCAAGGGCGAACCAGCCTGCCGACAGCGCAGCTACGTGATCAGCGGCGATACGGTGCTAACCGGCCGCGACATAGGTCGCTTCCGCTGTGCGTTTTTCCCGAACAAGGGGGGCGGCAGTTCGGGCTGGGTCGACAAGACACACCTACAGCCGCTGCCGTTGGCCACACCGAAACTGAAGGACTGGGCTGGCGACTGGCACAACGGCGACAACAACCTGCGCATCCGCGCGCGTGGCGGCCAGCTGTATGTTAAGGGTAATGCCTTCTGGCCATCCGCCAATCCTGCGGATTGGCCTTCGACACACCTCGGCGAGATCGAGGCCTCGGCCACACCGAAGGGCGCCACCATTACCTTGCGCGACGACATTTGCCACATGGACGTGCATTGGTTGGGCGATGCCCTGGTAGTGTCCGACAACGCCGAATGCGGTGGCATGAACGTGCGTTTCAACGGCGTGTACCAGCGCGCAGCGAAGCGCTGAGTCAGACTCGGGCTGGCTTCCCCAGCCGGCCAAGTGACGTAGCGGCGCGAAGGGAATGTCGTCGTCGAAGCTGTTGTAGTCGGGGCCTTAAAAAATCAGTCACGCAGAAGGATTTGGCTGCGTCGTGAAAAATTTTTCCGAAGTGCTCAAGTGCGTGACGAGTGAACGGCGATTTGATGGGTGGATTGAGCAGGGCCTAAAGAAAAGAAAGACCTGCGAGCAGGCCTGTGGTGGCCTGCTGCAATAACGTTCAGGAGTAGCGCGAGCAATAGTAATTTTTCTGGTTGTTTTTATAGGTTTTTAGATTGTTACTATCTTTAGATCGCTTCATTATTTTTCAGATGCACTTCGGCAGCTCTCGCAGCGCCATCCTTTATAATGCTCGGATTTCTCAAGGGCTGTGACCAATTCACGACCGCTTATAATATTTTGGCAGTTGTTATGTTTTTCATTTGGTTTTTTCATACCCTCGCATTTTTTTTGCAGGAAGGGGCTTACCACTGCCTGTTGCTTTGACGAAAGCGCTCTAAATCCCTTGTCGACGGCTAGCTGGGCGTAGCTTTGTACGCTCGGCTTTTCACCTTGAAGTGCGTTCTGGGCGATAAGGGCCGAGAAAATC
The DNA here is from genome assembly GCF_059415665.1 of Pseudomonas sp. GW821-FHT10B02. NCBI lineage: Bacteria > Pseudomonadati > Pseudomonadota > Gammaproteobacteria > Pseudomonadales > Pseudomonadaceae > Pseudomonas > Pseudomonas sp. GW821-FHT10B02. The sequence continues at coordinate 67,659 of NZ_JBWKNR010000014.1, forward strand.
TCTCGCTCGATAGTCATTCGTTAATCCTTTATTCAACCAACAAGTTTGCTCATGTTGTTTCTTGTGCTGAGCAATGCGAAAGCATACGTTACCATTGGGTGGGGCTTTAATGTACTGGCTTTCCATCCAGCTATAAAAGGCAAGGTTTCTCATTCTTGCTCAGTAAATGTTGGTTTCTTGGTATTTAGAGTATTTCAAGAGGTCTTTGTTACAATTTATTTCTTATTTGATGAGGTGGGGAAGTTTCACTTTGCACTTTAATTGGCTAGTGCGCCGAGCGAAATCTCCTGTATTTCGCGATAAATTTAAGGGTGACGATACTCTTTACGAGCTTCTATTTTTTATAAGAGATGCAGTGCTAATAGTAAGGTTCCGCTATTTCCTCTCGTGGGCTGTCGACCAAATTCGCACGGTTGGTTCTGTGTGCGAGGTGACCAATTAACAGGGAGCTGAATCATGGATGACCTGGACGAAAAGATCGCCGCTGGTGAGCCGCTGATGCGGCAGGCGATGGATGCGCTCTGCCGATACAACGAGTCCAAAGGCCGTGCCGCCTGGGGTAGATGAGCGGCCAGTCAGCTGTTGATTCTTCAGGTCCGTGATTTCCACGTAGGCGCTGGATAGGTCCCGAGTGAGCTGCTTGACCCTGCCGTTCAATTGCGCGACCTGCTCGGCCTGGCCGAGGGTGATCACCACCAGCTTCTCGATGTTCTTCCGTGCCCGGGAGAGGTCGTGCTGCAGCTGCTCGTTCTCTCCCTGGAGGAGGAGCGCATGTTGCTCAAGCATCTCCATGGGCGTGGACCTCGTCGCAGGATCCGCACTTGTAAACAGCCTTGATCTGTAGCTTCACGGCAATCTCCAGGCAGGCGCCGCCCTCTTCGTGGTGGCGTGATTCGTTTAAGTGGGGTATTGATGTCGCGTTTATTTCAAGGAGATCGTTGTGGAGTGGTATGAATCGCTGTTTTTGCAAGCTTGTGGCCATGTGTTAACCCAGTCACGGGTCGCCAACCTTCGTCGAGTTGACGGTGTACTGAATCTGGATATCGAATCCACCCGTGATCTTGTTGCCTCTTACCAGCGCGGTGTTGCCTTGGTGTTCAGCGTTTCGGAAATGAAGCAGAAGCTTGCTGAAGGCGCGGAGAGCGCTCTGTTGCTGCTCGTTCACGAACACCAGTTCTCCAGTGCCCTGCAGCAGCTGACAAGGGAACAGGACGTTGTCTTGAGCGCTACTTTGCGAACTGACGGCAGGTCGAGTGATTTTTCCAACTATCACGTCGACGTGGCGCTGATCAGGAAGACCTCAGCTGGTGCCATGGGAATCGCGCACTAGGCCTGAGGGTTGCTCATGGCTTTCACTATGCATGCGCCGCCCTCCGTCACCTTAGGGCGAGCGCAAGGTACTGTTGGAGACCGCTGCCATCAACTACTGGCTGTCCAATAACGTCCCCGGGTACACCTCTATCTTCTGCCACGCTGGTGGCTATGCAATGGAGATAAGAGGGAGGTACCGTCTACCCTGGACAACCAGGCCTTGTAAGGCGGCTGTCAGAGCTTTGTCACTCTATATTAAGGATTGATCTTGTGCCGAATTCAGTGATTGTCAAAAGAAAGGTATTGTTCGGTGACTGTGACCCGGAAGGGATTGTTTATACACCCAGATTTTCGTACTTCGTTATTGAAGCCGTTCATGATGCACTTTCAGTTTGGCTGTCCGGTCCTGGATTAAGAACCCTGTTAGGCTTTGATTTGCTGCCTCCAGCAAGGGCATTTTCGCTGGAGTTTCTTCATCCGCTCACCTGGGATGACGAACTTTCCATGACGGTCAGCGTTTCCAGTGTTTCGCTTCACTCGTTTACATTTCTAGTCGAGGGAAATGTAGCGCCAGATATCAAGGCATTTACCGCTAGCCTGACACACGTGTGCGTCTCACCGGTTACCAGAAAAATTATTGAAGTTCCTCAGGCGCTGAGGGCGTTACTTGTCCCTGATGAGTGCGGAGAAAGTGGAGCGCTTACCGCTGGAGGCTGAGCCCGGGTACCCGCGTTCCAGCGCATCATTTCAAGATGGTTTTGAAAAGAAATGTACTTGTAATCGCTATGGTGGTTCTTCCGATTTTATAGCAGAAAGTTTTGCAGTTGAAATCCGCTCTTCGCAAGGCGTGTATTGCGAGGTCTACGCTTTTAAAGCTGTTGGCTATGTAGGTTAGCAACAACTGTTCTCTTGCGGCATGCAGAAAAGAACTAGCCTGAGATGAAGTAGGAGAATACTCAAGCGTAGTAAGGGTGTGCCTATGAACACCAGCAGTATAGCGACGGATTATCTGGTAATCGGCGCGGGGGCAACAGCTATGGCCTTCGTCGATACGCTACTCGATGAGTCGGATGCGAATGTGCTGATGGTGGATCGACATGCTCAACCGGGTGGACATTGGAACGATGCCTACCCGTTTGTCCGTCTGCACCAGCCGTCTGCCTTCTATGGCGTTAACTCCCGCGTGCTTGGCTCCGGTCGCATGGACGAATCCGAATGGGGCGGGGGCTTGTATGAGCTGGCCTCAGGCGCCGAGATTGTCAGTTACTTCGATCAGCTGATGCACCAGCGATTCTTGCCGTCAGGTCGGGTGCATTACTTTCCGATGCACAACTACGAAGGTAATCGCAGCGATAGCCATTGCATCACATCCTTGCTCACCGGCGACAGCAAACCTGTCCAGGTGCGCAGGAAGCTGGTGGATGCGACTATTGCCCAGACAGCCGTTCCTTCGACCCACTCACCGCATTACCGGGTAGCGCCGGGTATACGCTGCATACCGCTGAACGACCTGCCGAAGATCAGCCAGCCTTACTTGCGGTACGTGGTGGTGGGGGGAGGCAAGACCGGCATCGATGCCTGTCTGTGGCTACTGCAGAACGGGGTGGCGGCAAACAGGATTCAGTGGATCGTTCCAAACACTTCCTGGCTGTTGGATCGCGCCAACATTCAGCCGGGCCCGGAGAATTTTGTCCGAACGATCGGCAGCCTTGCGAACCAGTTCGAAGCCATAGGCGCTGCCGATTCGATCCCCGATCTGTTCCTCAGGCTCGAGAATGCTGGCGAACTACTGCGCATCGACAAAACCATCGAACCCACCGCATTCCGCGCTGCGACGGTGTCGCAGGGGGAGTTGCATGCGCTACGAGGCATAAGCGATGTCGTGCACTTGGGGCGGGTTCGCGCGATTGAAACCAACGGCATATCGCTCGAAAAGGGCAGCATCGCAGGCAATTCTGACGCCCTTTACATCGACTGCAGCGCGAGTGCTATCCCCTCCATTCCGGAAGGAAGCGTGAAGGCGTTCGATGGCGATCGCATCAACCTGGTGACCGTGAGCAGTTATCAGATCCTGTTCAGTGCCGCAGTGATCGCCTACGTGGAAAGCCACCTCAACGATCAGGTGCAGATGAATGCACTCTGTGGAGTTGTCCCGGTGCCACACTCACCGGTGGACTGGATCAAAATGTGGGTCGCTTATCTCGACAATCAACGGCAATGGAAGCACCACGCGGGATTGTCCAACTGGCTTGCGCAGTGCCGTTTGCACCTTTTGCCGTCAGTGCTGAGAAGCCTGCAGGAGGGCGATCCTGAAAAGCTGGCAGTGTTGAATCGATTTGCTCAAGCCCGACAGTCAGCTTTTGGAAATTTGCCCAGGATTTTGCAGGCAATCGCAGATTCAACACAAAAGGCCTGAGCGACTGGATGGGTTCGGCTTGAGCATCCCGAAGCGTCAGGGTCGGTGGCGCAAACAACCCAACGTCACGATGCCCGCACTCATGGCTACGTGACGCTGGGCACTGCTTGGCTAGGTCTGCATCAGGTAAGCGGGACAGTTCACTGGGCTTGAACTGTCTTCGGCGTTCATTCGGGCGCAATGCGCCATTGCTTCTTCCTTGCCCTGGTAGCTTGGCTTGAGCCGCATTTTTTCCTGGTTGTCGTAGATGTCGAAGCCGCCCGACACGGTTGTAGCGTAGAAGCGGGTGCCAGCGCGGAAGGATTCCTGCTCTATTGGCACCGCCGGAACGATAACGAATCTTGGTTGCATTTTTTGTGCCTCCCCAGGCAGACAACTAACTATTAGTCATCCATTTGGGTAGCTGCAACAAAGCTGTAAGGCAGGCGACCAGAGGTATGTAGATTCCTCGCCACTACTGCAGTCGGGTCTTCGGAATATTGCCGTCTCTGTGTTGCACGTAGATTGTGTAGGGCAACGCAATGGTGTCGGCCACGCCCGACAATGCCAGGTCCACCAGCATCGACACTGCTGAAGGTTGGCCGGTGGTGTCGGTGGTTTGCGGGGGTTCGGCATGCAATGCGCAGAAATCCAGGGCGACGCCGCTGTAGACCCGTGGGATGGTGTCGCAATGCGACTGCCATTGGGCAAGCTTGCTGCTCGCCACACTGTCGTCCCTGAATACGGTGTTTATCGTCCCGCAGCCTGTTAGTGATATCGCTAACAATAATGTACCGATTGCTTTCATATTTGCGCCTCCATGCTTGGTTCAGTGGCGATTGTACGGAAATCATTGAGGTGGTTTGTTTCGATTGACTGTGGGGCTACTGACCGTCTGTCTATTCAGTTGTAACGGTGATAATGCAAACTATTCTCAAGCTTGTAGCTGTCGTGTAATCTCGCCGCCGCTTGGGCGGCAAGCCGATTTGCTGCCCGTAACCGGTGCTAGGTGGGGATGGGGATGGAAGACAAGAAAGGGGCCGTAGCCATTGTGCAATGGCGTACCCGTTTCCTTGGCGAGGGTGTGCTGCAGGAAGCAACCTATGACCAGGCATTGATGGCTGCTGAGCAACTGGAGCGGGCGGGTTCGGTCAGTGCCAGTGAATGGCTGGATATGGTGCGTCAGGCCAACGCTGCCTTGCTTCGCCAGTCAGGTTAGCTTTTCTGGTGTCCCTGCCGATCAGCTCAGTCCCCATGCCAGCAGGGATAGAAGCGCGGCCAGTAGCGTGCCGAGCACCGCGCAGTATTCGATCTTCGAATGCTGCGCATGCAGGCGCACATCTTCAAAGTACTGGGCCTGAATGGGTGCATGGGGGTAATGGCGCAGGTCTTCGGCCAGGCCTTGAAGGCGAGCGTCAACAACCGCGCCAATGGCACAGTAGGTCGCGAGGTGGCTGAGGATGAAAATCAGCAGGTATTTCATTGGCGCTCCCTGGCGTTGACGATTTGCAGCCCCTGGCTTATACAGGCGTCCCTTATTGCCAAAAGCGCTGCTGCAGGAACTGATGATGCACGACGAGCCGGATATTCACGAACCTGAACACGATCACTTGCTCGATCATGAGTTCTATGACGGCGAGCCTGTTCAGCAGGATGAAGTCGACCCGTTGTTCGATCCGCAGGACGACGACGAACAAGCCGACGCCCTGGATGAAATCGACTGGGACGAGGGTGTCGATCCGCTTGATGACCTGTAGCTGCAGGTCGCCGCGTTATCGCCCATCCACCGAGAATCTGCCGGCACCTGTCACCGACAGCAGCAGCAAGCCGCCACAAATGCTCAGGTTCTTGAAGTACTGGGTGCTGTTGGCCGCGCGTTCCGGGTCGACCATGGTCCAGAACGGATGGCCGATCACTGCCGTGCCGATCACGAACAAGGCGAACAGAAACGCCAACGGACGGGTGTAGAACCCCACGATCAGCAAGATGGCGACAAAAAACTCCATGATCACCGCAACGGCGGCCGCGACGGTGGGCATGGGTGCGCCGAGTGAGGTCAGGTAACTGACGGTACCGTCGAAGCCGGTCAGTTTGCTCCAGCCAGACATGATGAACAGGATCATCAGCAGGATACGGGCGAGCAAAATGATTACATCACGCTGGTTGTCGAACAAGGTATAACGCATGGCCACCTTCCTTTGTTATCGGGCAATTTCACCTTAGCAGTTGCTTGCCGCCTTTGCGTTGGGCGGGGTGAATCGCGGACAGCAAAAAGGCGCCTGTAAGGCGCCTTTTCAGAAGATGGTGCGAGTGGCGGGACTCGAACCCGCAAGGCTCACGCCGGCAGATTTTAAGTCTGCTGTGTATACCAATTCCACCACACTCGCACAGGTTTGAAAGGGTCTGGCGACCGGGCGCGCTATTGGATCGAAGCCCTGGAGAAAACGCGTTGCCTCCGCAATCAAGCGAGCTTTATAACTCATCGTTATATTTGAGTCAACCGCCGAGGAAGGGTCTGGACCGGCCTTCTTCGACGCACGCAGCGAGCCCTTTCAACAGCAATGCCAAACACTTGGAATTGTGCGTAGCGCTGGCTGTCTATGCTTGATTACGACTGCTGTTTGCGTGGAGCTGTTATGAGTTCTTCTGATCGCTCGGATTTGCACGCCATGCACGCCTATCGTTACGAGCAACTGGTGCAGGCGGTGGTGGACTACGCCATCTACATGCTCGATCCGGGTGGTCATGTGGTTTCCTGGAACGCCGGTGCGCAGCGAATCAAAGGCTGGACTGCCGACGAAGTCATCGGCAAGCATTTCTCGCAGTTTTTCACCGAACAGGATCGCGCCGAAGGCAAGCCGGCGTTGCTGCTCGAACGCGCTTTGCGCACCGGAGTTGCACAAGACGAAGGCTGGCGTGTGCGCAAGGACGGCACGCGCTTCTGGGCGCTGGCAGCGCTGGATGTGATCCGCTCAGCGGATGGCGAAATTATCGGTTTGGCGAAGATCACCCGTGACATCACCGACCGTCGCGAGGCCGCCCTGCAGCTTGATGCGATGCGCGCGCAGCTGTTTCAGGCACAGAAGCTCGAAGCCCTCGGCCAGTTGACCGGTGGCATGGCCCATGACTTCAATAACTTGCTGACCATCATCATCGGCTCGGCGAGGCTGGCCCTTAACAGTAAAGATCCGCAGCGCAGCCAGCGCTTGCTTGAGCACATTCTCGATGCCGGTGAGCGCGGCACGCAAATGACCCAGCAGTTGCTCAGCTTTGCTCGGCACAAGGCGTTGAAGCAGGGGCGAGTACAGGTGGTGACATTGATCGAGTCGATTCGCTTGCTGGTGGCGCATGCCTTGCCAAAGGGCGTCGAGCTGCAAGTACAGCTGCAGGAGGGATTGCAGGACATCGCAGTTGATGGCGGGCAATTGCAGATGGTTTTACTCAACTTGATTCTCAATGCCCGCGATGCCGTGGGTAATGAAGGGGTGATTCGACTGATGGGCTGTAACTGTCAGCTGGATGGCGGAGTCGAAGATCTGCACGGCGTCTTCGTGCGGCTGGATATCAGTGACAATGGCCGGGGCATTGACCCCAGTGTGTTGCCGCGGATCTTCGAGCCTTTTTTCACCACCAAGGCGTTTGGCAAGGGAACTGGACTGGGGTTGAGTCAGGTCTATGGCTTTATCAGGCAGAGCAATGGTGCGGTCAGCGTTGCCAGTGTGCCTGGCGAGGGGACGTGCATGACCTTGTACCTGCCGGTGTTTGCGCCGGTCACCACTACATCGAACTGAACAGGTGCGTGTATCGTGGAATCACTTAAACGCCTTGCCAGCGGCATCGAAGGGCTTGACGCACTGCTCAAGGGCGGTCTGATTGTCGGCGCTTCCTATATCGTTCAAGGGCGGCCGGGGTCGGGAAAAACCATTCTGGCCAATCAATTGGCGTTCAATCATGTCGCTCAGGGCGGACGGGTACTGGTCGCCACCCTGTTGAGCGAGTCTCATGAGCGTTTGTTCCAGTACCTGGCAACCTTGAGTTTCTTCGATCCCGGCGTGGTCGGTGCACAGATCCAGTTCGTCAGCGCTTTCGATACCCTGGAGAGCGAGGGGCTGGATCAGGTGGTCAAGCTGTTGCGCGGCGAAATCAGTCATCACCAGGCGTCGCTGTTGATCGTCGATGGCTTGCTGACAGCCAAGTCGCGTGCTGAAACGCCGTTGGACACCAAGAAATTCATCGCCGCGCTGCAAAGTCATGCGGGATTTGCCGGCTGCACGGTGTTGTTTCTGACCAGCTCGCGACTGGAGGAAGGCAGTCCTGAACACACGATGGTCGATGGTGTGATCGAGCTGGGTGAAGCACTGATGGGCAGTCGTTCGGTACGCACTGTCCAACTGCGCAAAACCCGTGGCAGTGGTGCCTTGTCGGGGCTGCATGAATGCGAAATCAACAACGACGGCTTGCAGGTCTTCCCGCGGCTGGAGTCGCTGTACAGCCATCCCAGCGGTTTGGGCAGTGGCGAATTGAGCCGGATCGGCAGCGGGATCAAGGCCCTTGATGAGTTGCTTGGCGGCGGTTTGCCCGGCGGCTCGGTGACCTTGGTGATGGGGCCTTCAGGGATCGGCAAAACGTCGTTAGGGGTGAGCTTTCTCGCCGCCTCGTCGGTCAAGGAGCCGGGGCTGCACTTCGGCTTTTATGAAACGCCCCAGCGCTTGCGCGTGAAAGCCAGCGCCCTGGGGCATGATTTCACGGCCATGGAGCGCAGTGGCGCACTGCATTTGGCTTGGCAGCCGACCACCGAGGGCGCACTCGATGAGGTGGGCGCGCGGCTGCTGCGTCAGGTTCAGGCGCATGGTATTCGACGTGTGCTGATCGATAGCCTGGGCGCTTTCACCCGCCTGGCTAACCATCCGGCGCGGCTCAACGAATTTTTCAGGGCCCTGACCGGAGAGCTGCGCGCTCGCGATGTCAGTGTCATGGCGACCTGGGAGATGCGCGATATCTTTGGCTCGGAAATCAATGCGCCGGCGCCGGACCTGTCGAGCATTGTCGATAACCTGCTGCTAATGCGCTTTGTCGAACTGGACGCGCAGCTCAGGCGCTTGCTGTCGATTCTCAAGGTGCGCGACAGTGATTACGACCCTGCATTACTGGAGGTGATCATCAGCGAGCACGGCATCGATCTGAAAAAAGCGTTCACTCAGGCCACCGCAGTGCTTTCCGGCACGCCGGCGCCAGTGGCGGGCACGTGAGCCTGCAGGCTGGACAGTCATGAGCACGATTCTGGTCGTCGACGACGAGTACCTGATTGCCGATATTCTCGGCTTTCTTCTGGAAGATGAGGGTTTTGAGGTCTTGAAGGTCGGCAACGGCGAAATGGCGCTGGAGGCATTGGCGCGTACGCGGGTGGAGCTGGTGATCACCGACTACATGATGCCCAAGCTCAATGGCAAGGACCTGGCGATTAAAATCCGCGAAAATCCGCAGTTGCAGCCGCTGCCGATAATTTTAATCAGCGGCGCCCAGGCGCACGAGGGGTGGGACTGTCCGGAGTTGTTCGCAGCGGTGTTCGACAAACCCTTCGATATACCCAAGTTGATTGCCAAGGTTAACCAATTGCTCCGCCCACCCACGTCGTCATGAGGCCATTGCGGCCCGCCACCAGGGCTGACGCGATCGGGGTCAAGCGCATCCGTGCGGCTTGAATCAGGGAGCGTTACTCGTGATGAGGGTCTCCTTTTTCCGGTGCCGGGCTGCCGGCCTGAATGCGCTTGAAAATCTCTTCGCGGTGCACCTGAACATCTTTCGGTGCATCGATGCCGATCCTCACTTGCATACCTTTGACGCCCAGAATGGTGACTTTGATGTCATCGTTGATGACGATGCTTTCGCCAACCTTGCGGGTGAGTATCAGCATGTATATCTCCTTGGTAACGTAAGTTGCTTTGCAGGCCGCGCCCGCGCAAGCCGGGAACACGCGGAACGCGTTCCTCTTTTCCTTCATTAAAGACGCTTTCGGGAAATATTAATTCCGCCGAACACAGATTCTGTTGTGAGTCTTTAGTCGCAGGTGCCGGTAGGGGCGATTGAGCGTTCCACAGCAGCGAACGCTGCTCACACCGGCAAGCATAGGGGGCTTGAGCGAATATGGGAAATTTCTCTGCATGATATGAGAACTGAGGTCTTTTGTATCGACTTTCAAGGGGCTAACGACGTTACAGGATCAACACCAGGCACCTTTTTCCGGCGTCCAGCCCTTTGCGTTCCTGCGCGCTCAGCCCAGCAGTGCCACCGACTTGATCTGCGCGATCAGTTGCTGGCCGCTGTGCAGGCCCAACTGGTCGGCCGAGTAGCGGGTGATCCGGGCCAGCAGTACGCTGCCGGCAGCATCGAGGCTGACCAGGACATGGGCACTGTTATCCGCCGGCTGATGACCACTGACCCGTACCGGCAAGCGGTTGAGGATGCTTGAGTGGGTATCTTCGACCAGGCTCAGGCTGACATCCCGGGCCTGCACCTTGAGCCGCAATGAGGTGCCCAGAGCCAGTGGTTCGTGGGCCAGGCGCAGCGCCAGGCTGCTGCCCGGCAGTTGCAGGCCGAGTAACTGATAGCGGGTGTCGTAACTGCTGACCTGGCCTTCGATGATCACCCCGGCTTCGTCACCCTGGGCCAGCGGCAGGTCGAGGCGGGCGAGGGTGGCAGCAATCGGGCCGCTGGCCTGGACCTTGCCCTGCTCCAGCAGTACCAGGTGGTCAGCCAGCCGGGCTACTTCATCCTGGGCATGGCTGACATAGATCAGCGGGATCTCCAGCTCGGTGTGCAGGCGCTCCAGGTATGGCAGGATCTCGCGCTTGCGCGGGCCGTCGAGGGCTGCCAGGGGTTCGTCCATCAGCAGCAGTTGCGGGCTGCTGAGCAAGGCCCGGGCGATGCCCACGCGTTGCGCCTCACCGCCGGACAGGGTGGCGGGCTTGCGCTCGAGCAAGTGCTCGATGCCCAGCAACGCACAGGCCTGTTCAAGGCTGACCTTGCGCGCCTGGGCCGGAATACGGCGCCAGCCGAAGGTCAGGTTGCCGTGGACAGTCAGGTGCGGGAACAGGCTGGGCTCCTGGAATACGTAGCCGACCGGGCGCAGGTGCGGGGCGATGAAGTGGTCGCGGCGCGAGTCTTGCCAGATCTGCCCGTTGACTTCGATATAGGCCTCGGATGCCCGTTCCAGGCCGGCAAGGCAGCGCAGACAGGTGGTCTTGCCTGAGCCTGAGTGGCCGAACAGGGCGCTGATGCCGCGACCGGGCAATTGCAGGTCGACGTCCAGGTCGAAATCGTCACGGGCGACCTTGAGCCGGGCATGAATCATCTTGTGCATGCTTCAGCTCCAGGCCGATTTGCCCTGGCGGCTGGAGTACAGCGCCAGCAGCACGAGGAACGAGAACACCAGCATGGCGCCGGCCAGCCAGTGCGCTTGCAGGTATTCCATGGCTTCGACATGGTCGAAGATCTGTACCGAGACCACGCGGGTCTTGTCGGGAATGTTGCCACCGATCATCAGTACCACGCCGAATTCACCCACCGTATGGGCAAAGCCGAGGATGCTGGCGGTGATGAAGCCGGGCCGGGCCAGCGGCAGCACCACATGGACAAACGTGTCCCAGGGGCTGGCGCGCAAAGTGGCGGCTACTTCCAGCGGGCGCTCGCCGATAGCGCTGAAGGCGTTCTGCAGCGGTTGCACGACAAAGGGCATGGAGTAGATCACCGAGCCGATCACCAGGCCGCTGAAGCTGAACACCACGGTGCCCAGCCCCATCGCCTCGGTGGTCTGGCCGATCCAGCCGTTGGGCCCCAGGGCCAGCAACAGGTAGAAGCCGATGACCGTAGGGGGCAACACCAGCGGCAAGGCCACCACCGCGCCCACCGGCCCGCGCAGCCACGAGCGCGTGCGCGCCAGCCACCAGGCGATGGGCGTGCCGACCAGCAACAGGATCAACGTGGTCAGGCTGGCCAGTTTGAAGGTCAGCCAGATGGCACCCAGGTCGCTGGCATCCAGTGGCATCAGATTTCGTAACCGTAGGACTTGATCAATGCAGCGGCTTTCGGACCTTTGAGGTAGTCCACCAGGGCCTTGGCTGCCGGGTTGTCTTTGCCCTTGTTGAGGATCAGCGCATCTTGCTTGATCGGCTCATGCAGGCTGGCCGGGACAATCCAGGCCGAACCTTCGGTGACTTTGCCGTCCTTGTAGATTTGCGAGAGGGCGACAAAGCCCAGCTCGGCATTGCCAGTGGACACGAACTGGAAGGCCTGGGTGATGTTCTGGCCTTCGACGATCTTGGCCTTGGTGGCCTCGGTCAGCTTGAGCTTGTCCAGCACCTGGGTGGCAGCCAGGCCGTAAGGCGCAGCTTTCGGGTTGGCGATGGACAGGTGCTTGAACTCATTTTTTTTCAGCACTTCACCCTTGGCGTCGACATAACCAGGTTTGGCCGACCACAAAGCCAGGGTGCCGATGGCATAAGTGAAGCGCGAACCTTTGACGCTGTCGCCTTCGCTTTCCAGTTTGGCCGGGGTGCTGTCATCGGCGGCGAGGAACACCTCGAACGGCGCGCCGTTCTTGATCTGCGCGTAAAACTGGCCGGTAGCGCCGTAGGCGGCGACCAGCTTGTGACCGGTATCTTTCTCGAAGTCCTTGGCAATGGCCTGGATCGGTGCGGTGAAGTTGGCGGCGACAGCCACCTGAACCTCATCGGCCCAGGCACTGTTGAAGGTCATGAAGGTGGCCAGGGCGGCCAGGGCGAAACGCGGTGCGCACTTACTCATGAAACACAGCTCCATGGGCTGAGGGGTAGTCGTTATATACGTGAATATATAGCGATTGCCCGACAAACGGAAAGCACTGCTTCAGCGCTTGAGCTGGGCGAGGGCGTTTGCAGCCAGTTTGCGGGTCAGTTCGGCGGCCGGCAGGGCTTGCCCCAGGCGCAGCGCCTGGCCTGACCAGAGGTTGCTGAAATCGCTGTTACCCTGTGGTTCGCTGATCGCCCGCAACGGCATCAGTGCACCGCCGGCCAGCGGGAAGTGCGGCGCCAGCGCAGTGATGGGCCCCAGTTCACGCATGATTCGCGTACTGATGCCGCGGGCCGGACGCCCGGTAAACAGGTTGGTCAGGGCCGTGTCGCTTTCTTTGGCGCTGTGCAGGGCCTGGCGGTGGGCCGCCGAGACCTTGGCTTCCGGGCAGAACAGGTACGCGGTACCCAGCTGTACCGCCGACGCGCCCAGCGCCAGGGCGGCCACAATGCCGCGATGGTCGCCGATGCCGCCAGCGGCAATCACCGGAACCTGCACTGCATCGACGATTTGCGGCACCAGCGCCAGGGTGCCGACCTGGGAATTGAGGTCGCTACTGAGGAACATCCCGCGGTGCCCGCCGGCTTCATAGCCCATGGCAATGATCGCGTCGCAGCCGTGTTGCTCCAGCCAGATCGCCTCGTCGACGGTGGTGGCGCTGGACAGCACCTTCGCGCCCGTGGCCTTGACCCGTGCCAGCAAGCTTGCCTCCGGCAGGCCGAAGTGAAAGCTGACCACTGCCGGCTTGAAGGCTTCGATCAGCTGGCAGCTGGCATCGTCGAACGGTGCGCGGTTGGACACTGGCGTCGGCGCATCAAAGTCGGCGCCCAGCTCTTCGTAGTAGGGCTTGAGCGCCAGCTTCCAGGCCGCATCGCGGGCCGGGTCCGGCTGCGGTGGCTGATGGCAGAAGAAGTTGACGTTGAGCGGGCCGTCGCTGGCTTGCTTGAACGCCTGCAGCTCGGCGCGGATCTGCTCCAGGCTCAAGGTTGCGCAAGGAAGCGAGCCCAGGCCGCCGGCATTGCTCACGGCAATGGCCATGGCCGAGCCGGTGGAACCGGCCATGGGCGCCTGAAGGATCGGCAGTTCGATGCCGAGCAGATCGAGAAGACGGGTGTCCGGCCATGGGCTCATGCCTGGGGTTCCTTCTGCGCTGTGTCCGTTACAGGGCTTTGCTGACCTTGATGTCGGTGATCTTTTTCGCGTCTTCGCCGTGGAGTTTTTCCAGGGCGGCTTGTACTTCTTCAGGGGCGTCGCTGCTCATCTGGGCGAAGTCGAAACGACGCTCACCATCGATCTTGTACTTGATGACGTACTTGGTGGTCTGGCTCATGGCTTATCTCAGCTTCGACGACGAACGGCGGATGAATTTGATCTTGTGGGTGAAGGTCGGCTTGGTCACTGCCGACAACGCACGCGGACCAACGGTATCGATGGTGATGTTCCAGAAACCGGTGCTGGGCACAGTGATCTTCGCCGGGAAATCGACGAAAGCGCCGCCGTGATAGGTGTGGCGCCCGCCATTCTTGAAGCTGCGGAAGTTGGCGTCGTTCATCAGGCGGATGTTGCAGCGCTGGGAACACTCGATGACGACGATGTCGTCTTCATTGAGGTGTTCGCGCTGGTGTACGAATTTCATGTTGCTCTCCGCAATGGATCTTTGGGCAAATCAAAACGATACCATGATCAACGGTTACACTGTCGCCCTTCGTGCCCGACCCACGATAAATCTGCCAATCAAGGGAGCAAAATGGTCTGGGCGCGGTCAGAGTCTTTTTCCGTGGTGGAGGTGTAGCTTGATGAAGTGGGTTGTAGCAGCGTTGGCAGTTACGCTGGGTGGTTGCGTCAGCGTCTCGGAGCTTGAAAGCTCGCCGGAAACCCTGAACGTGATTTCCGGCAAGAAGCCCCAGGAGTACGCCACCTGCGTACAGGAACAATTGGCTGAAACCCGTGGCCCTCTTGAGGTTGAGCCGCACCATGACGGCCTGCGCCTGGTCGTGCCGCAAAAGGTCGGTGCCGGGCCTGCTGCGCTGGTGGACATCAATGAGCGTGGCAGCGGCAGCAGCATCAAGCTGTACGAGCGCCTGAACAACTTCCCCCTGCGCCTGGGTGACGTGAAGACTGCGGCGACGCGCTGCATTTCCGGGTGAGTCCGTTGATGCCATCGCGGGGCAAGCCCGCTCCCACCGGATCGGTGGGAGCGGGCTTGCCCCGCGATGTCTAAGTCAGATAGTTACCCCACTCATTTGTCCCATCAGCGCCCACAACCGCGGATCCTCGAAATCCGCCACTACCAGCTGCGCTCCGGCCGCGAGCAGGGCCTCGGGCGCCTGACTGGTGGACAGACCAACGGTAAAGATCCCGGCGCGGCTGGCTGCCGTCACCCCGGGCACCGAGTCCTCGAACGCCAGGGCATGACTGGCCCGCGCCTGCAGGCATTGAAGGCCGGTGAGGTAGGGCAGTGGATCCGGTTTCGCCCGCGGCAGCTCTTCAGCCACCAGCACATGCTTGAAACGCTCGCCCAGGCCCATGGCATTGAGCATATGCACAGCGTTGGCCCGTGGCGCATTGGTCACCACGGCCATGCCGAGGCCTGTCTGTTCGGCATGCTCGAGCAAGCGGATCAGCCCGGCGGTGGGCTGCAGCGTCGGTGACAGTGCGCGAAAACGCGCCTCCTTGCGGTCAGCAAAAACCTGGTGCTCGGCCACTGACCGCTCGGGGAACAGGTAGCGGCACAGATCAGCGTTGGCCCGACCGCTGACGTGAGCATCGAACTCCGCCTCGGTCAACACCCGGCCTTCTTCCAGCAAGAGCTGTTGCATGGCCAGCAGGTGGAGTTTGTCGGTATCGGTCAGGGTACCGTCGAGATCGAACAGCAAGGCTTCAAGCATTCCGGGCATCCGTTGCAATGGCCGCTCATCATAACCGGATCACAGGGGCTGGTCAGTGCGCGCCGAAAAGAGTACAAATGTACTCCATGAACAGATTATCGCCCAAACGCAGCGCCATCCTCACTTTCATCCGTGAGCGGATTGCCGATCATGGCCAGCCGCCGAGCCTGGCCGACATCGCCACAGCCTTCGGCTTTGCCTCGCGCAGTGTGGCGCGCAAGCATATCCAGGCCCTGACCGAGGCCGGTTTCATCGAGGTCACCCGCAACCAGGCCCGCGGCATTCGCCTGGCCGGGGCTCTGCGTCGGCCCGAGGTCCTGGAAATTCCGGTGCTGGGACAGGTGGCCGCAGGGCGGCCCATCGGCCCGGACGTTGATATCCACGAGCAGCTCATGCTCGACGCCCAGCTGTTCAGCCGTTCGCCGGACTACCTGCTCAAGGTACGTGGCGACTCGATGCTCGATGACGGCATCCTCGACGGCGACCTGGTCGGCATCAAGCAGCAGGCAGAAGCCCGTGACGGGCAGATCATCGTCGCCCGCCTCGATGGCGAGGTGACCATCAAGCGTTTCGAGCGGGTCAGTGCCCAGCAGTACCGTCTGCTGCCACGCAACCCGGCCTATGCGCCGATCGAGGTCGGTCCCGGTCAGGACTTTGTCATCGAGGGCGTGTTCTGCGGCCTGGTGAGGCGCGGCTGATGGGCGCGGTGCTCAGCCTCGAGGGCCTGCTCGACCAGCAACGGGTCTGGAAGGGCCGCCCCCAGGCCCAGCCCCAGGGCCTGCAGCCCACCGGTCATGCGGCGCTGGATACGGCATTGCCGGGCGGTGGCTGGCCGCCCGGCGCGCTCACCGAGGTGCTGCTCAGCGTTGAGGGCTGCGGCGAGCTGCAATTGCTCTGGCCCAGTTTGGCCCGCCTGACCGCCAGCGCTGAGCGGGTGGTGCTGATTGCTCCGCCGTTTATTCCCTATGCACCGGCCTGGCAGGCGGCGGGCGTCGACCTGCAGTGGCTGACCCTGGTCGAGACGGCACCGGCCGATGCGCTCTGGGCCGCAGAGCAATGCCTGCGCTCAGGTAGTTGTGGCGCTGTGCTGTGCTGGCCGCACAAGGCCGACGACCGCGCCTTGCGCCGCTTGCAGGTAGCGGCCGAAAGTGGCCAGACCCTGGCCTTTGCCTTGCGTCCTCTGCAGGCGGCGTTGAACCCGTCACCGGCGGCGTTGCGCATTGCCATTGATGCCCGCCCGGCCCAGTGGCGGGTACTCAAATGCCGGGGCGGGCTGGCCCCGGCGCTGCCCATTGCCTGCCCCGGGCGAGGCTGATGGATCATGCTCTGGGCCTGTATCCTGCTGCCGCAGCTGGCGCTCGACGCTGTGCTGCGCGGGCGCGCCGACCCCGACACGCCACTGGTGCTGCTCAGTGGCCCGCCCCAGCGCCGTCTGCTGCAGGCGGTCAACCCGGCAGCGGCGGCTCTCGGTCTGCGTGCCGGGCAGCCGTTGACCACGGCTCAGGCGCTGGCGGGCAATTTCACTTGCGTCGACCATGACCCGGCCGCCATCGACGCCTTGCAGCAACTGCTCGCCGCCTGGGCTTACCAGTTCAGCTCCCAGGTCAGCCTGCATTACCCGCGGGTACTGTTGCTGGAAGTCGAATCCAGCCTCGGTCTGTTCGGCCCCTGGCCTGCCTTCGAAGCGCGTTTGCGCGCCGAGCTGAGCGCCCTGGGGTTTCGCCACCGTATCGTCCTGGCCAGCAACCCGGTGGCCGCGCGTATGCTCGCCAACTGCCACGATGGCCTGGCGCTCGATTGTCCCGAGCAGACCCGCGCCGCCCTTGAGCAATTACCTATCGAACGGGTCGGTTTGCCAGCGGAGGCGGCCAGCGCCTTCACCCGTATGGGCCTGCGCCGGCTCGGCCAGGTCATGGCGCTGCCCCGCGAGGCTCTGGCCCGGCGTTTTGCCGCGGCGGTGCAACTGCACCTGGACCGTCTGCTGGGCTTACGGCCCATGGCGTTGACCTTCTACCTGCCGCCGGACCGCTTCGATGCCCGTCTGGAGCTGAATTTCGATGTCGAGTCGCACCAGGCCTTGCTCTTTCCGCTGCGCCGTCTGATCAACGATCTGGCCGCGTTCCTGGCGGGCCGTGACAGTGGCGTGCAGCGTTTTACCCTGCACCTGGAGCACGCCGAGGGCGCCGATACCGATGTGGCCGTTGGTCTGCTGGCCGCCGAGCGTGACCCGCTGATGCTGTTCGAGCTGGCCCGTGGGCGCCTTGAGCAACTGCAACTGAGGGCCGCGGTACGCAACCTGCGCTTGCTGGCTGAAGACCTGCCGGCCTTTGTCCCGCAGCACCGCGAACTGTTCGAGCCACGCCCGCAGCAGAACCAGCCCTGGGAACAACTGCGCGAACGCCTGCGCGCGCGTCTGGGCGACACGGCGGTGCATAGCCTGTCGGCCCAGGCCGATCACCGTCCGGAGTGCGCCTGGCGCCTGGATAATCCGGCCACCCTGGCAGCGGCTGCTCCGGCAGCGCTGCGTCCGGGCTGGCTGTTGGCTGAGCCCCAGGCCTTGCCGGGCGTGGGCGTGCAACTGCTGACCGGCGCCGAGCGGATCGAGTCCGGTTGGTGGGATGGTGGCGATGTGCGCCGCGACTACTACCGGGTGCAGACCCCCACCGGGCTGTATGCCTGGGCCTACCGCAACCTCGGTGAAGACGGGCCGTTGTGGCTGCAGGGCTGGTTTGCATGAACACGCCAGTGGCTTACGCCGAACTGCACTGCCTGTCGAACTTCAGTTTCCAGCGCGGTGCCTCCAGCGCCCAGGAGTTGTTCCGCCGCGCCCGTCAGCAGGGCTACCAGGCCCTGGCCATCACCGACGAGTGCACCCTGGCCGGAATCGTCCGGGCCTGGCAGGCGGCGAGGGCGGTGGAGCTGCCATTGATCGTCGGCAGTGAAGTACGCCTGGATGATGGGCCCAAGCTGGTGTTACTGGCGGAAAATCTGCTCGGTTACCAGCACCTGTGCCGGCTTATCACCCTGGGCCGGCGACGGGCGCAGAAGGGCGCCTACCAGCTGCTGCGTGAAGACTTCGATACCCCGCTGGAGGGACTGTTGGCCCTGTGGCTGCCGGATGAAGGCGAGCAGGACCTGGCTGTCGGCCACTGGTTGCGTGAGCGCTTCGCCGAGCGCCTGTGGCTGGCGGTCGAGCTGCACCGTGGCGCCGACGATGGGCTGCGTCTGCAACAGTTGCTGGCCCTGGCCGCGTCCCTGGAACTTCCCGCTGTAGCGACGGGCGACGTGCACATGCATGCCCGAGGGCGGCGTGCCTTGCAGGACAGCATGACGGCGATCCGTCATCACTGCAGCGTGGCCGAGGCCGGGCAACGCCTGTTCGCCAACGGCGAGCGTCATTTGCGTCCACTGCCGCAACTGGCCGAGCTGTATCCGCAGGCGTTGCTCGATGAAACCCTGCGCATTGCCGCCCGCTGCCGTTTCGACCTGAGCCAGCTGCGCTACCAGTACCCCCGCGAGCTGGTGCCCGCCGGGCAGACGGCCAGCGCCTGGTTGCGCCACTTGTGCGAACAGGGCCAGCGCTGGCGCTGGCCCAACGGTCTCGAAGAGAAAGCCCGTCAGGCGCTGGAGCACGAACTTGAGCTGATTGCCGAGCTGAACTACGAGAGCTATTTCCTTACCGTTCACGACATCGTCAAGTTTGCCCGCAGCCAGGGCATTCTCTGTCAGGGCCGTGGCTCGGCGGCCAATTCGGTGGTGTGTTTCGTGCTGGGCATCACCGAGCTGGACCCGATGCGCAGCCACCTGTTGTTCGAGCGTTTTCTGTCGCGCGAGCGCGATGAGCCCCCGGATATCGATGTCGATTTCGAACACGAGCGCCGTGAAGAAGTCCTGCAGTACGTGTTCAACCGTTACGGCCGTCACCGCGCGGCATTGACCGCCGTGGCCAGTACCTACCATGCTGCCGGCGCGGTGCGCGATATCGCCCGGGTGCTGGGCTTGCCGGTGGCGCAGATCAACGCGCTGGCCGACTGTTGCGGACGCTGGAGCGATCGCTTGCCGCCGCCCGAGCAACTGCGTGAAGCCGGCTTTGACCCCGACAGCCCGTTGCTGCGCCGGGTGCTGGCGTTGACCGGCGAATTGATCGGCTTTCCCCGCCACCTGTCCCAGCATCCGGGCGGTTTCGTGATTTCCGAGCAGCCGCTGGACACCCTGGTGCCGGTGGAGAACGCCGCGATGGAGGGGCGTACGGTCATCCAGTGGGACAAGGACGACCTCGACCTGGTCGGCCTGCTCAAGGTCGATATCCTTGCCTTGGGCATGCTCAGTGCCTTGCGCCGTTGTTTTGACCTGTTGTACCGCCATCGCGGCCGTGAACTGAGCCTGGCGCAGATCCCCGCCGATTGCGCGGCCACCTATGAAATGATCGGCCGCGCCGACACCATCGGCGTGTTCCAGATCGAGTCGCGGGCGCAGATGGCCATGCTGCCGCGGCTCAAGCCAGAGAACTTCTACGATCTGGTGATCGAAGTGGCGATCGTTCGCCCCGGGCCGATCCAGGGTGACATGGTCCATCCTTACTTGCGCAGGCGCCAGAAACTGGAAGAGGTGACTTATCCATCACCGGCGCTGGAAAAAGTCTTCAAGCGCACCCTCGGCGTGCCGCTGTTCCAGGAGCAGGTGATGGAGCTGGCCATGGTCGCGGGCGGCTATTCGGCGGGCGAGGCCGATCAGTTGCGTCGGGCCATGGCTGCCTGGAAACGTCATGGCGGCCTGGAACCACACCGCGAACGACTGATCAGCGGCATGCTCGGCAATGGCTACAGCCGCGAATTCGCCGAGCGGATCTTCGAGCAGATCAAGGGCTTTGGCAGTTATGGCTTTCCCGAATCCCACGCCGCCAGTTTTGCCTTGCTGACCTACGCCAGTTGCTGGCTCAAGTGCCATGAACCGGCGATCTACGCCTGTGCGTTGATCAACAGCTGGCCGATGGGCTTCTACAGTCCCGACCAGATTCTTCAGGATGCCCGTCGTCACCGCATCGAGATCCGTCCGGTGGATGTCTGCCACAGCGATTGGGACTGCAGCCTGGAACCGGGGGCAGGGCAGGCGCTGGCCATTCGCCTGGGGTTGCGGCAGGTTCGCGGCTTTCGCCAGGACGATGCCCGGCGTATCGAACAGGCCCGGAGCGCGGCTGCCTGGCGTGATGTCAGCGATCTCTGCCTGCGTGCGCAACTCGATGCCCGGGCGCGCGAACTGCTGGCCGATGCCGGTGCCTTGCGCGGGCTGGCCAGCGACCGTTACCGGGCGCGCTGGAGCGTGGCAGCGGTGCAGGCGCAGCTGCCGTTGTTCGCCGGGGTCGATGCTCCTGAGGAGGCGCCTGTGAGCTTGCCGCAGCCATCGATCGGCGAGGATATGTTCGCCGACTATGCCAGCGTCGGCACCACCCTGGGCCCGCATCCGCTGACCTTGTTGCGCCGCCGTCTCGACGTGCTGGGCTGTCGCAGTTCACAGGCACTGGAGAGCGCCGAACATGGCGACAAGGTCAGCGTGGCGGGGCTGGTGACTGGCCGCCAGCGCCCGCAGACCGCCAGCGGCGTCACCTTCGTCACCCTTGAGGATGAGTTCGGCAATGTCAACGTGGTGGTCTGGCGCGACCTGGCCGAGCGTCAGCGCCGGGCCCTGGTCGGCTCACAGTTGTTACGGGTGAGCGGACGGCTTGAGTGTGAAAGCGGGGTACGCCACCTGATTGCTCAGCGCCTGGAAGACCTCAGCCCGCTGTTGCAGGGGCTGGATGTGCGCAGTCGGGATTTTCGTTAGAGCATCGCCAGCGGCTGTTTGCGCGTCGGCACCGGAAAGGCCCGGTCAATAGCGCGCAAGTCTTCGCTATTAAGGGTCAGGCTGGCCGCCGCCGCATTCAGCCGCACATGTTCCGGGTCCACGGCCTTGGGGATGGCGATCACACCGTCTTGACGCGTCACCCAGGCGAGGCTGACTTGGGCCGGGGTGGCACCATGGCGCTCGGCGATTTCGCTCAGGGTCGGGTGTTTGAGCAAACGCCCGGCCTGGGCCAGCGGACAATAGGCCATGGTCGGCAACTGGCGTTTGTGGCTCCAGGGCAGCAGGTCGAACTCAATGCCGCGCTGGGCGGGGTTGTACAGGACCTGGTTGGTGGCGCAGTCGGGGTTTTGCAGCTCGCGCAAGTCGTCGGTGTCAAAGTTCGACACGCCCCAGCGGCCGATCTTGCCCGCTTCACGCAAGCGTTCGAAGGCCTCGACGGTTTCCTCCAGCGGATACTGGCCGCGCCAGTGCAACAGGTACAGGTCGATATGGTCAGTGCCCAGACGCTTGAGGCTGCGCTCGCAGGCTGCCGGGATGCCGTTGCGGCTGGCGTTGTGCGGGTACACCTTGCTGACCACGAAGACCTGATCACGACGCCCGGCGATGGCCTGGCCGACCACCTGCTCAGCACCGCCTTCGGCATACATCTCGGCTGTATCGATCAGTGTCAGGCCCAGCTCGATACCTTGCTGCAGCGCCGCCACTTCGCGGCTGCGCTGGCTCGGGTCTTCGCCCATGTACCAGGTACCCTGGCCGATGGCTGGAACGTTTTGGCCGGCAAACTTCACTGTACGCATGTCATCTCCTGAGGGCGGGCTTGTTCTTGTAGTACATCGAGCAGCGCCTGGGCTGCTGCCGAGAGTTTATGGTCTGCCAGCAGGGAGACGCCAATGCGCCGTTCGATGATCGGCTCGACCAGTGGCACGCAGCGGGCGCCAAGTTCCTGCATCTGGCCGATGCACAAGGCCGGAACGGCGCTGACGCCCAGGCCGTTGGCAACCATGCGGCCGATGGTCGACAGCTGATGGCTCTCGAAGGCCACCGCCAGCTTGCCATGCTCGGCCGCCAGGGCCTGCTCCAGCAGCAAGCGCACCGCCGAAGGCCGCTGCAGGGCGATGAAGTCTTGCGCCAGCAACTCGCGCCAGCTGACCTGGGCTTGCTGTGCCAAAGGTGAATCGGTGGGCACCACCGCGACGAAACGGTCCAGGTACAGCGGCTTGAACAGCATCGGCGCGCTGGCCTCGGGTTCGATACCGATGCCCAGCTCGACGCGGCGATGGCGCACCAGTTCCAGCACCTGCTCGTTGATCACGTCATGCACCGTGACATTGACCCGCGGGTAGCGCTGGCGAAACACCTTCAACACCGCCGGCAGCAGGTTGCCGGCAAAGGCCGGCATGGCGGCAATCGACACCCGCCCCAGCTGCAGGGTGAAGCGCTGGCGCAGCAGTTCTTCGGTGTTGTCCCAGTCGGCCAGCAACTGCCGGGCCAGGGGCAGCAGCACTTCGCCCTCCGGGGTCAGGCTGACACTGCGGGTGGTGCGGCTGAGCAGGGCGCCGCCGAGGTTGTCTTCCAGGGCTTTAATGGTCAGGCTCAGGGCCGGTTGCGACAGATGCAGGTGCTCGCCGGCCTGGGCAAAGCTCTGGTATTTGGCAACGGTGACAAAGGCGCGCAACTGCTTGACGTTCATCGGTGTGATCTATTCTTTTGAAAAATTAATCAAACAATCATAAAAACAAAATTAACAAATAAGTCGGTTGGGGTGAAGATGCGTCAAACGCTTACCGACACCCCTGTCGGTTCAACAACTACAAAAGGCGGATCAGCATGGCCGGACTGGACAAGCGCGTAGCAACCTATGAACAGGCTCTTGAAGGCCTGACCGACAACATGACGGTACTGGCCGGTGGATTCGGCCTGTGCGGCATCCCGGAAAACCTCATCAACGAAATCAAGCGCCGTGGCGTCAAGGGCCTGACCGTGGTCTCGAACAACTGCGGCGTCGACGGCTTTGGCCTGGGCGTGCTGCTTGAGGACCACCAGATTCGCAAGATGGTCGCCTCCTATGTCGGCGAGAACGCCGAATTCGAACGCCAGCTGCTCAGCGGCGAGCTGGAAGTCGAACTGACCCCACAAGGCACCCTGGCCGAGAAAATGCGCGCTGGCGGCGCCGGCATCCCGGCGTTCTTCACCGCCACCGGCTACGGCACGCCGGTTGCCGAAGGCAAGGAAGTACGCGAGTTCAATGGCCGCAAGTACATTATGGAAGAAGCCATCACCGGCGACTTCGCCATTGTCAAAGGCTGGAAGGCTGACCACTACGGCAACGTGGTGTACCGCAACACCGCGCAGAACTTCAATCCGCTGGCCGCGACCGCCGGCAAGATCACCGTGGTCGAGGTCGAAGAGATCGTCGAGCCGGGTGTCCTGCTGCCTACCGAGATCCATACCCCGGGTATCTACGTCGACCGGGTGATTGTCGGCACCTTCGAGAAGCGTATCGAAAAGCGCACCCTCAAAGCCTGAACCGTCCCCGAACAGAACAACAAAGAGATCCTGACCATGGCACTTACCCGCGAACAAATGGCCCAGCGCGTCGCCCGCGAACTCCAGGACGGCTACTACGTCAACCTCGGCATCGGCATCCCGACCCTGGTGGCCAACTACGTCCCGGCCGATATGGACGTGATGCTGCAGTCGGAAAACGGCCTGCTGGGCATGGGCGAATTCCCGACCGAAGCGCAGCTCGATGCCGACATGATCAACGCCGGCAAACAAACCGTGACCGCCCGCCGTGGCGCGTCGATTTTCAGCTCCGCCGAATCCTTCGCAATGATCCGTGGCGGTCACGTTGACCTCACGGTGCTGGGCGCTTTCGAAGTGGACGTGGAAGGCAACATCGCCTCCTGGATGATCCCCGGCAAGCTGGTCAAGGGCATGGGCGGCGCCATGGACCTGGTGGCCGGTGCCGACAACATCATCGTCACCATGACCCACGCCTCCAAGGACGGCGAGTCGAAACTGCTGCCGCGTTGCAGCCTGCCGCTGACCGGTGCCGGTTGCATCCGCAAGGTGCTGACCGACCTGGCTTACCTGGAGATCGAAAACGGCGCCTTCATCCTGCGCGAGACCGCGCCGGGGGTGACGGTGGAGGAAATCATCGAGAAGACCGCCGGCAAGCTGATCGTGCCGGATGATGTCAAAGAGATGACCTTCTGATTTGAGTTTTTTGTAGATTTTTCTGGCCTCATCGCTGGCAAGCCAGCTCCCACAGGTTCGGTGTACCCAGGACCTTGTGGGAGCTGGCTTGCCAGCGATGGGGCCTTGTGTCGTTCCGATAAAATCAAAAAAAGGAAAACCCCGTGGCCGCTGAAATCCAAGACAGCCGCTCCGCTCGCTTTGCCCTGCGTTGCTCAAGCTGGGCCGAACGCTGGTTCCCCGACTCCTGGGTGTTTGCCGCCCTGGCAGTCATACTGGTCTCCGTTGCGGCCCTGGCCATGGGCGGCAAGCCTACCGATACCGCCAAGGCCTTTGGCGACGGTTTCTGGAGCCTGATTCCCTTCACCATGCAGATGGCCTTCGTGGTTATCGGCGGTTATGTGGTGGCCAGTTCTCCCCCCGCAGTCAAATTGATCGACCGCCTGGCGCGGCTCCCGAAAAACGGTCGCTCGGCGGTGTGCTGGGTGGCGCTGATCTCGATGCTGGCGTCGTTGCTCAACTGGGGCCTGTCGCTGGTGTTCGGCGGCTTGCTGGTACGCGCCCTGGCGCGCCGCACCGACCTGCGCATGGACTACCGCGCCGCTGGCGCTGCCGTTTACCTGGGCCTGGGTGCCGTCTGGGCCCTGGGCCTGTCGTCGTCGGCGGCGCAGTTGCAGGCCAACCCGGCCAGCCTGCCACCGTCGATTCTGGCCATCACTGGCGTGATCCCGTTCACCGAAACCATTTTCCTCTGGCAGTCGGGCGTAATGCTCCTGGCGTTGGTACTGGTTTCCCTGGTCGTGGCTTACGCCACCGCACCGGGGCCGGGCAGTGCCCGTAGCGCTCAGGATTGCGGCATCGACCCCAGTTTTTCGCTACCACCGCCGCCGCAACGCACCCGGCCGGGCGAGTGGCTGGAATACAGCCCGATCCTGATCCTGCTGCTGGTAGCGCTGGCGGCGGGCTGGTTGTACAACGAGTTCACGACCAAACCTGCGATCACCGCGATTTCCGGGCTGAACACCTACAACCTGTTGTTCATCATGCTCGGTGCCTTGCTGCAGTGGCGTCCGCGCAATTTTCTCGACGCAGTCGCCCGCGCGGTGCCGACCACCACCGGGGTGCTGATCCAGTTCCCGTTGTACGGCTCGATCGCGGCAATCCTGACCCAGGTTCAAGGGGTCGATGCGCAAACGTTGGCGCATCACATCTCGACTTTCTTTGTGCAGATCGCTACCCACGACACCTACGCGCTGCTGATGGGCGTGTACTCGGCGGTGCTGGGCTTCTTCATTCCTTCCGGTGGCGGCAAGTGGATCATCGAAGCGCCGTACGTGATGCTGGTGGCTAATGACCTGCAGTACCACCTGGGCTGGGCGGTGCAGATCTACAACGCCGCCGAGGCGCTGCCGAACCTGATCAACCCGTTCTACATGCTGCCGCTGCTGGGGGTGCTGGGCCTGAAGGCGCGCGACCTGATCGGCTTCTCCTTCGTGCAGTTGCTGGTGCATGTTCCGCTGGTGCTGTTCCTGCTGTGGCTGCTCGGTACCACACTGCAATACACGCCACCGGTGATGCCGACGCCGGCCGGCTGATCGACACTAACCCCGAGCACCCTGCAAATCCTGTGGGAGCCGGCCTTGCCGGCGATCGGGCGCGAAGCGGTCGCAGTGCAGCCAGCGCTCGATGTGCTGGCTGCACTGGCCTCATCGCCGGCAAGGCCGGCTCCCACAGGTTGCCCGCAAACTCTGATTAGCTGGGGATCATCGCAAAGCCGACGCCGAAACGGTTCCAGGCGTTGATGGTGGCGATGGCCAGGGTCAGGTTGGCCACCTCGGCTTCGCTGAAGTGTTCGAGCAGGGCGCGGTACTGGTGTTCCGGTGCATGGCGGTCAGGCAGGCGGGTCAGGCTTTCTGTCCAGGCCAGGGCCGCACGCTCACGGGGCGTGAAGAAAGCAGTATCTTCCCAGACACTCAGGGTTTGCAGGCGGGCCTCGGTTTCGCCGGCCTTGCGCGCATCATTGGCGTGCATGTTGACGCAGTAGGCACAGCCGTTGATCTGCGAAGCGCGCAGGCGGATCAGCTCCAGCAGCGAGGTTTGCAGCCCGGACTTGCCCAGGGCCATTTCCAGGCCGACCATTGCCTTGTAGGCCTCAGGCGAGTGCTTGGCCCATTCGATACGATTGCTCATCTCTGTTCTCCGGTAAGTTCCGCATCAGGCGGCGATGGCACTACCTTAGCGCCGCTGCGCTGATGCTCGAATAGCCAATTGCGGTGAATCTCAGGAGGCCAATCAACCGAGGGTCTGCAAGGTGTCACGCACCCGGTCGAGGGCCGGGTCGATGTCCAGTAACTCGATCGCGCCAAAACCCAACAACAGCCCGGAACGTACCGGTGCCTGGGCATAGAAGGGCGCCAGCGAGTAGAGCCCGACTTCGACCTTGCGCGCCATGTTGATCAGGAACTCCACTTCCAGACCACCCTTGGTCAGGGCGCTCAGGTGGTAGCCGGCAGTGGCCGGAATCACCTCGAACCAGGGCGCCAGGTCGCCCTGCAAGCGTTGCAGGATCCGTTCGCGACGCGCGGCATAGACCTCATGCACGCGGCGGATATGCTTGAGCAACGCGCCTTCACTGATAAAGCGGGCCAGGGCCCACTGATTCAGGGTCGGGGTGTGCCAGTCGGTCAGTTGCTTGGCAACACAGATGGCTTCGCGCAGGGCCTCGGGGACGATGGCGTAGCCCAGACGCAGTTCCGGCAACAAGGTTTTCGAGAAGGTCCCGACATAGGCCACCAGGCCATGGCGGTCCATGCTCTGCAGCGAATCGGTGGGCCGGCCTTCGTAGCGGAATTCGCTGTCGTAGTCGTCTTCGATGATGATCGCGCCCAATGCCGCAGCGCGTTCCAGCAAGGCCTGGCGACGTGCCAGGCTCATCGGCATGCCCAGCGGGAACTGGTGCGAGGGGGTGACGTAGATCAGCCGGGTGCCTTCGGCGATCTGCTCCACGCACAGGCCCTGGTCATCCACGGGCACGTACTGCAGCAGCGCGCCCTGAGACAGGAACAGCTGGCGTGCCGGGGTGTAGCCGGGGTCTTCCATGGCCACCCGGCAGCCAGGCTCGATCAGGATCCGGGCGATCAGGTCGAGGGCCTGCTGGGCGCCGTTGCACACCAGTACATCGCTACTGTGACACCGCACACCGCGGGCGAAGGCGATATGCCGGGCGATGGCTTCGCGCAGCTCCGGCAAACCCTGATGGGCTGCGTAGCGGGCGCTACCGCGACGGATCTGGCGCAGCGCGTACTGGTTGCAGCGGCGCCAGTCATCGAAAGGAAACTGGGCCTTGCTCGAAGCACCGCCGATGAAGTCGTAGCGCAAGGTACTTGGCGCCAGGTCAGCCAGCAGGTTGGATCGGGAACGCCATTTGGCCAGGGTCGCGGCGCTTGCCAGGGGGATGGCGGGGCCTGCGGGTGCTAAACGGGTCGAGGCCGGGGTAATGAAGGTGCCCTTGCCGACCTTGCCGCTGAGCAGGTTGTCGTAGGTCAGGCGCGAGTAGGCTTCGGCCACGGTCTTGCGTGACACACCCAATTGTTCGGCCAGCAGCCGGGTTGGCGGCAGTTGCGTGCCGGCGGCCAGGCGCCCGCTGTCGATACCCTCGCGCAGTTGCTGGTAGAGCTGTTCGGCCAGACCTTTGCTGCCTTGCAGGCTGATGTGAAGTTCCATGCTGGGGTGAATCCGTGCGCCATTGACTGGCATCGAGATTACCCGATTTACCCTGAAACTGCCGTTGATCCCCTCGGCCGACGCCTTGGCGCAGGCGCGCCACACTTTAGAAGTCGGGGTTCTCCGGCACGTCGGCGAACCTCTTGCGCACACAGGAGCGTCGCCATGTACCTGCGAACTCTGCTGGGCCTGGGGCTGTTGCTTACAGCCAGCGCCCAAGCCGCCGAATCAATCGCTGTGTATCACTACGGCATGCCGCTGGATATCGCTCGGGTGGTGGCCATGAGCGAGCCTGAAACCGACCTCTGCGATGTGGTGCAGGCCAGCATGGTCTATATCGACTCGGCCGGCCGGCAACACACCCTGCAGTACCTGAAGCTGGCCCTGGCCTGCAGCGATCAAGGTTAGTCCCAGGCCGGTGCCAGGCTTTCCGGGCTGGTCAGGCGCAGGCCGCTGTCGAGGGCGGCGATTTTCGCCATGTCCGCATCGCTGAGCTTGAGCTCGCGGGCCTTGAGGTTGCTGGCGAGATTCTCGCGGCGGGTCGAGGACGGGATTACCGCATAGCCCAGCTGCATGGCCCAGGCCAGGGTGACCTGCGCCGGGGTGGCGTTGTGTTGCCCGGCGATTGCCTGGATCACCGGATCTTGCAGAACCTTGCCATAACCCAGGGTCATGTATGAGGTCACGGCGATGCCCTGGCTGTGCATGAACTCGACCAGCTTGCGGTTTTGCAGGTAGGGGTGCAGTTCGATCTGGTTGGTGGCGATGGCGTCTTTGCCGACCACGTCGATGGCCTGACGCAGCAGGTCGATGGTGAAGTTGGACACGCCGATCTGACGGGTCAGGTCCTGGTCACGGGCTTCGGCCAAGGCGCTCATGAACTCGCTGACCGCAACAGCGCCTTTGGGCGATGGCCAGTGGATCAGGGTCAGGTCCAGGTAGTCGCTGCGCAGCTTGCTCAGACTGTCCTTTAGGCTGGGGATCAACTTGTCGGCGCTGAGGTTTTCGATCCAGATCTTGCTGGTCAGGAACAGCTGGTCGCGTGGGATGCCGCTGGCGGCAACGGCGCTGCCGACTTCGGCTTCGTTGCCGTAGATTTGCGCGGTGTCGATGGCCCGGTAGCCGAGTTCCAGGGCCTGGCTGACCGAGTCGATCACCACCTGGTCTTTAAGGCGAAAGGTACCGAGGCCGAGCAGGGGAATGGACATGGGAAGGCTCCTTGTGAAGGGCTGTTGAAATGAGGCGTGCAGTATTGCGACTGCGCGCCTGAGGAAAAATCCCTGCGCCGACACAACTTTTTTGCCGCCGACGCACGAATCGGCAGAGCCTGGTGGTAGCCTTGCAGCGTCAGTCGCAATGGATCTGGTCATGACCCAGCACAAGCTCAGCATTCGCCAACGCAATGTCGACAATATCCTCCTGGCCGCCGAGCAGGTCTTTGCTGAGAAGGGCTACGCCGGTACTGCCATGGCCGACATCGCCGAGGCGGCGCAGTTGCCACGCAGCAATGTGCACTATTACTTCAGCACCAAAGCCGAGCTGTACCAGGCGGTGTTGTTCGGCCTGCTTGAAGTATGGAAGCAGGATGCCTTGTGCTTTGAGCTTTACGACGATCCGCGCATCGTGCTGAGCAGCTACATCCGCGCCAAGATGAACCATTCACGCACGCGTCCCTATGGTTCCAAGGTCTGGGCCAACGAGATCATCCATGGCGCGCCCAACCTCGGCGCGGCGCTGGACGACCCGTTGTATGACTGGGCCAAGATGAAGGAAGCGAAGATCCGCCAGTGGATCGACGATGGCCGCATCCTCGCGGTGGAGCCCTCGGGGCTGTTGTACATGATCTGGGCGTCGACCCAGCACTACGCCGATTTCAGCCATCAGGTCGGCTTGCTCAACGACCACCAGCCGCTCACCGACCTGCAGTTCGAGCGAGCAGTGCAGACGGTGACCAGTGTGATCTTGCGCGGGATCGGTCTGGAGCCATGAACCCAAGTAATTATTGTCTTGCCGAAGTGCCAATTTCGTGACGCATGGTTAGCACTAATTAGTGTGCGCAGTAGTTACCAATTTAATATATCTATGGGGCTGATGCATTTAACTTATCGCGGGGTTCTGGTGTGATTTGACTTGTGTCAAAAGCACTGTGGGTATTGAGACGATAATCGGCAAAAGCAAATAAGTACTTCGAAAACTCAATATCAAACAGGTAATCCTCATGAAAGCCAGGTCACTCGCTTTTGCGCTTATTCTTGCAGCGCCCTCTGTTTCATTCGCCCAGAGCACAATCATCAATGGTCTTGATTTTGGCCCATTGGCGAAGTTCGCCGGTTCCTGGAAAAGTGATGAAGCGGGTGGGGTCGACATCGCGCCAGGAAAAACCGGATCTCTGGTAGGCAAGGGCGGTGTTGCCGTAGAGCCGTTCTATGAAATCAGGACATTCGAACCGGTCGCAGATGCCGAGAATGCCAGCGATCAATACCTGGTGGCCATGTATTACAAGCAGGAAGTATTCAGAAAAAGAGATGATGCAAAAATCCACGATCAGCGCGGTTATTTGATCTATGACAAGAAAAGAAACATGGTGTACAACTCTTATTGCATTCCGCGCGCCGTGTGTGTAGTTGCTGAGGGAACGGCCGGCGAAAAAATGGAGTTGAAGGCAATGGCCAGGGGTGTTGCTGAATCAGATTATATGACGAAGAATGACAAGACGACAAACTTCGCCATGACCTTCGATATCACGGGTTCGACGATGAAATACACACAGACAATAAGTTTGCATGTATACGGTGAACCCTTCGAGCATGTTGACTCCGGGGTGCTTTATAAAGTGGCCGCCAAGTAGGCTGCCTCATCGTTAACGCCCGGCAAATGCCTTCAGCCCGTCACCTTCCAGGCGATAGCGCACCCACTCGTCTTGCGGCTGGGCTCCCAGCGAACGGTAGAACTGGATTGCCGGCTCGTTCCAGTCCAGCACGCTCCACTCCAGGCGGCCACAGCCGTTTTCGCAGGCTTCCACGGCGATATGGCGCAACAGCTGTTTACCCGCACCCCCGCCACGTTGGTCGGGGGTGATGTACAGGTCTTCGAGGTAGATGCCGTTGCGTCCCAGCCAGGTCGAGTAACTGTAGAAGTACACCGCGTAGCCGATGGCCTTGCCGTCACGCTCGCAGATCAGGCTCAGGGCCTTGGCGCCGTCGTCGAACAGGGTGCGTTCGATATCGGCGACGCTGGCGATCACTTCGTGGCGGGCGCGTTCGTAGTCGGCAAGCTCGGTGATGAAGGCAAGAATCTGGGCCGCGTCGTCGCGGCGGGCAGGGCGGATGTGCAAGGTCATGGCAGGCTTCCGGCAGCTGGACTGATGGCGCTCATGTTAAAGGCAAGCGCGTGGCAATAGGCGAATTGTGCCGGGCATTCTATGCTGCTTGCGACTTTTTCACTGACGAACAAGGACTCAACAATGAGCTGGTCCGCGACGCAGTACAGCACCTTCGAAAACGAGCGCACCCGACCGGTACGTGACCTGGTGGCGGCATTGGTGCAGCAGAACATCCGCACGGCCGTCGATCTGGGCTGCGGCCCGGGCAATTCTACCCAGGTCCTGGCCGAGCGTTATCCGGCGGCAGCAGTCAGTGGCATCGACAGCTCCGAGGACATGCTCCGGGCCGCACGCCAGCGCCTGCCAACTATCGACTTCGCCCTGGGTGACATTGCCAGCTGGACCGCGCCCGAGGGTGTGGATGTGATCCTCGCCAACGCTTCGCTGCAATGGCTGCCCGATCATGCCGAGTTGTACCCGCAGCTGGTCAGGCAACTGACCGAGGGCGGCAGCCTGGCCATCCAGACCCCGGACAATCTCGACGAGCCGGCCCATCGCCGGGCCCGCGAGATCGCCAGCCAAGGCCCATGGGCTGACAAGATCGCTGCAATCAAGCATCCGCCACGGCATACCGCCGCCGAGTACTACGACATCCTCAGCCCCCATTGCCGCCAGGTCGAAGTGTGGCGTACCACCTATTACCATCCTTTGACCGGCGGGGCACAGGCGGTAGTGGAGTGGTTCAAGGGCTCCGCCTTGCGTCCGTACCTGGCGGCACTGGACGGCGATGAACAGCAGGGCTTCCTCACGGATTACCTGCATGCCATGGAGAAAGACTACCCGCCAGCGGCTGACGGCAAGGTGCTGTTGCCATTCCCGAGGCTGTTCATTGTCGCTACGCGCTGAAGGCCGGCTTCAGCGGCTGGGCTGCCGGCGCGGCCACTGGCGGATTACCTGCAGGTAAACCAGGGCATTGACCAGTACCACCACCGAGCCCAGCAACACCTGAATACCCGGCGTCAGCCCCGCTGGGTAGATGACCGGCAGAATGTAATGCTCGATGAAACCGCCTTCGTAACCGGCCTGGCCCGCAGCCTGACGCAAGTGGTTCTCCCAGTCGGTGAGCGGGCAGAACAGGTGAAAGAATTCCACCGCGATGCCCCAGCACACGGCCGGCAGGTGCCACCACAAAACCCCGCGCCATTTGAGCACCAGCAAGCCGCCGAACAGCACGAACAGAATGAACAACAGGTGAAACAGCACCAGACCATCGGCGCTCAGGCGGTACAGCATGGCAGCGGCTTCCTCGAGACAAACATTCCTTGTACGCACCATGATAGAGGCAAACCGCCAAGGGCCGTCGCGGCCTGATGACAGGCGTTGTCCTGAGCGCATCGAACAGGCATGCTGGCGCCTTTCTGTCTGCGGAAACCGCCATGGACGCTTCCACACTTTTGCTCTACATCATCGCCGCCGGTGCGGTGATGATCACCCCGGGCCCGGCCATGCTTCTGGCGCTCAATAACGGCGCTACTCACGGCATGCGCGTGGCCGGCTTCGGCATGGCCGGGGCGATGCTCTCCGACCTGCTGCTGATCGCTGCCGTTGGCTGTGGCCTGGGTGCCTTGTTGCAGGCCTCCGAACAGCTGTTCAGCCTGGTCAAATGGGTCGGTGCGGTGTACCTGCTGTACCTGGCCTGGGTGCTCTGGCACGCGCCGAGCAATGCCCTGGAGCGGGTGCCGATGAATACCGGCGCCAGTGGCCGTTCAGCCTTTCTACGCGCGCTGTTCGTTGGCTTGTCCAATCCCAAGGGGCTGCTGTTCTTCTCGGCATTTCTGCCACAGTTCATTCGCCCCGACCAGCCAGTGGCCGAACAGTACCTGGTGCTGGCGATCACCAGCGCTGCCCTCGACGGGGTGATGATGGCGGTCTATGCCTACGGTGGCCGGCATGCCATGCGGCGATTTTCGGCGCGCACCATGCAATGGATCAACCGCAGCTGCGCCGGGATGCTGGCGGCGCTGGCGGTGGGCTTGAGCCTGTATCGACGCAGCGATATGCACTGAGGACAAACAACGAGGGAGGATCACTGATCCTCCCTCGTTGTTTGTGGCCGCGCCTCAGGAGGCTTCGCGGTAGGGGTTGCGCGGATCATGCTGCCAGTCGAGGAACGGCTTGCCGGTGTCCTGCGGCACCATCTCGATGCAGTCCTGCACCGGGCAGGTGATCTGGCACAGGTTGCAGCCCACGCACTCGGCGTCGATCACTTCGTAGCGGTGGCTGCCATCGGCCTGTTTGAGGTTGGCGATGGCCTGGTGCGAGGTGTCTTCGCAGGCGATATGGCAGCGTCCGCAGCCGATGCAGGCGTCCTGATCGATTTTGGCGATGACCTGGTAGTTGATGTCCAGGTACTTCCAGTCGGTGGTGTGGCCCACGGCGCGACCGCTGAAGTCCTGCAGGCTGCGGTAGCCCTGACTGTCCATCCAGCGCGAGAGGCCGTCTTTCATGTCTTCGACGATGCGAAAGCCATGCAGCATCGCTGCTGTGCATACCTGCACGGCGCCGCAGCCCAGGGCAATGAACTCGGCGGCGTCGCGCCAGCTGCCGATGCCGCCGATGCCGCTGATCGGCAGGCCGCGGGTGGCCGGGTCGCGGGCGATCTCGGCGACCATGTTCAGGGCAATCGGTTTGACCGCCGAGCCGCAGTAGCCGCCGTGGGTGCTCATGTCGCCGACAATCGGCAGGGCGACCATGCGCTCGAGGTCGACGCTGGTGATCGAGTTGATGGTGTTGATCAGCGACACCGCATCGGCGCCGCCACGATGGGCAGCACGCGCGGACTGGCGGATGTCGGTGATGTTGGGGGTGAGCTTGACGATCACCGGCAGCGAGCAATGGGTCTTGCACCAGCGGGTCACCTGTTCGACATACTCCGGCACCTGGCCGACCGCCGCGCCCATGCCGCGTTCGGGCATGCCGTGAGGGCAGCCGAAGTTCAGTTCGATACCGTCGGCACCGGTGGCCTCCACCAGCGGCAGGATGGCCTTCCACGACTCTTCGACGCAGGGCACCATCAACGACACGATCAGCGCGCGGTCGGGCCAGTCCTTTTTCACCTGGGTGATTTCGCGCAGGTTGATTTCCAGCGAGCGGTCGGTGATCAGCTCGATGTTGTTGATGCCCATGACCTCGCGGTTGACCCCGTAGTGGGCCGAGTAGCGCGACGACACGTTGACCGCGGCCGGGTCTTCGCCAAGGGTTTTCCAGACCACGCCACCCCAGCCGGCCTGGAACGCACGGACCACGTTGTAGGCCTTGTCGGTAGGCGGCGCCGAGGCCAGCCAGAACGGGTTGGGCGCTTTGATGCCCGCGAATTCGATCGACAGGTCAGCCATTATGCAGCCTCCACATTGAGCATCAGTTGCGCATGCATGGCCTCGGCGGCCAGCTTGCCGTGCTGCACGGCCTGGACGGTGAGGTCCTGGCCGAGGTGGGTACAGTCGCCGCCGGCGTACACGCCGGGCAGGCTGGTGCGCATGTGTTCATCGACGCGAATGCGCTCGCCGTCGCGGGCCAGTGTCTGCGCGCTGCTGTCACTCAGCGCCTGACCGTCGAAGGCCTGGCCGATGGCTTTGAAAATGGCGTCGGCGGCGAGTTCGAAGGTTTCTCCGGTGGACTGCAAGCGACCGTCGAGCATTTGCGTGCGGGCAAAGCGCATGCCGCGTACCCGGCCTTGCTCGTCGAGCAGCACTTGTTCAGGTTGCGCCCAGGTCAACAAACGCACCTGGTTTTCCTTGGCAATGTGCTGTTCATGCTCGGTAGCGCCCATGTCCTCGAAGCCACGGCGGTACACCAGATTGACATCGCGAGCACCGAGACGGGCCATCTGCACGGCCATGTCGATGGCGGTATTGCCGGCACCGAGGACGATGCAGCGGTCGGCCACGGGCAGGGTGGTCAGATCGCTGGCTTGACGCAGTTCGCGTATATAGTCGGTGGCGGCGAGCATGCCGGGGGCGCTTTCGTCGGCCAGGCCCAGTTGGCGACTGGCGTTCAGGCCAAGGCCAAGGAACACCGCATCGAACTGTTGTTGCAGCTCGGCCAGGCTGAGGTTTTCGCCGAGCACCTGGCCTTGGCGGATTTCGATCCCGCCGATCTGCAGGACGAAGTCCACCTCGCGCTGGGCGAAGTCATCGACCACTTTGTACTTGGCGATTCCATACTCGTTCAGGCCGCCGGCCTTGGGCCGGGCTTCGAAGATCACCACCTCGTGGCCGTGCCAGGCCAGGCGATGGGCACAGGACAAACCGGCAGGCCCGGCGCCGACCACGGCAATGCGCTTGCCGGTGCTGGCGGCGCGCTGGAAGGGGTGCTCTTTGAACTCGGCATGGTCCAGGGCATAACGTTGCAGCAAGCCGATCAGTACCGGGGCGCACTCCTGGTGATGGTTGCGCACGCACGCTTGCTGGCAGAGGATTTCGGTCGGGCAGACCCGCGCGCAGCTGCCGCCGAGGATGTTGGCCGAGAGGATTTTTTCCGCCGCACCCTGGACGTTCTCCTGGTGGATGTTGCGGATGAACGAGGGAATGTCGATGTCGCTGGGGCATGCGTTGACGCACGGGGCGTCGTAGCAGTACAGGCAGCGCGAGGCTTCCACGGCGGCCTGACGTGCGTTCAGCGGTGGCGCCAGGTCGCTGAAGTGCTCGGCGAGGGCGGCATTGTCGGTGGACGGTCGGGGGAGGTGGTTGAGGGACTCGATCACGGTGGTTTCCTCTTTTTTTCTTTTTTTGGGAAGGCTGTGCCTTCCATCGCCGGCAAGGCCGGCTCCGACAAAGGCCTGTGCACAGAGGGGCCCTGTGGGAGCCGGCCTTGCCGGCGATGCTCTTCAAGAACTCAGCGCTTTACCGCTACCGGACGCTGATGCTCGGCACGCTTGCTCAACAGATCGAACACCGCCGGATATGCCGGCCGTTCGATATAGCGCCCGGCACCTCGCTCGGCACGCAAGTCACCATTGGCCCAGACCAGCTTGCCCTGGCTGATGGTGTGGCTGGGAATGCCGCGCACGGTCTTGCCTTCGAAGATGTTGAAGTCGACCTGGTGATGATGCGTCGCCGCAGAAATGGTCCGCGTGCCTTTCGGGTCCCAGAGCACCAGGTCGGCATCGGCCCCGACGCGCAGAGCACCTTTGCGCGGGAACAGGTTGAAGATTTTCGCGGTGTTGGTGGACGTCAGCGCAACGAAGTCCTGCATCGACAACTTGCCGCTGTTCACCCCTTCGTCCCAGAGCACCGCCATGCGGTCTTCGATACCGGCGGTGCCGTTGGGAATACGGCTGAAGTCATCGCGGCCCGCGGCTTTCTGCTCGGCGCAGAAGCAGCAGTGGTCGGTGGCGGTGGTGTGCAGGTTGCCCGACTGCAGGCCACCCCACAGGGCTTCCTGGTGGCCGTCCTTGCGCGGCCGGAAGGGTGGGCTCATGACGTAGCCGGCGGCGGTTTGCCAGTCGGGATGGTGGTAGACGCTATCGTCCAGCAGCAAGTGCCCGGCCAGCACTTCGCCGTAGACCGGCTGGCCTTTGGCGCGGGCGTAGGCGATTTCGTCCAGTGCTTCGCGGGTCGACACATGCACCAGGTACACCGGTGTACCGAGGGTTTCGGCAATGCGGATGGCGCGGCTGGCCGCTTCACCCTCAACCTGGGAGGGGCGCGACAATGGATGTGCTTCCGGCCCGGTGATGCCCTGGGCGAGCAGCTTGCGCTGCAGGTGATAGACCAGCTCGCCGTTCTCGGCATGCACGGTGGGCACCGCACCCAGCTCCAGGCAGCGTTCGAAGCTGGCGACCAGGGTGTCGTCGGCGGCCATGATCGCATTCTTGTAGGCCATGAAGTGCTTGAAGCTGTTGACGCCGTGCTGGCTTACCAGCTCGCCCATTTCCTCACGGACCCGCTCGCTCCACCAGGTGATGGCGACGTGAAAGCCATAGTCGGAGGCGGATTTTTCAGCCCAGCCGCGCCACTGATGAAAGGCTTCGAGCAAGGATTGCTGGGGGTTGGGAATGACGAAGTCGATGATCGAGGTGGTGCCGCCGGCAAGGCCTGCAGCGGTGCCGCTATAGAAGTCCTCGCTGGCCACGGTACCCATGAAGGGCAGCTGCATATGGGTGTGCGGGTCGATGCCGCCGGGCATCAGGTACTGGCCGCTACCATCGAGGATCTCGCAGCCGTTGGGGAGGTCGAGGTCGGTGCCGATGGCCTTGATCACACCGTCGGCACAGAGCACGTCGGCACGATAACTTTCCTCATGGGTAATCAGGGTGGCACCACGAATCATAAGCGTCATCAGAGGCTCCTCGCAGGCTTGACCGGTTGATACCGGTTCTAGGTTTTGTTCTTTTTGCAGCGTAGGTCAAAACCTGTCATCGCTGTCAGGAAATGAATCTAGTAGGGCTTCAGGAAATCGGCAAATAATAAATTTATAAGCTGATAGCTGATGTAACTGTATGAAATTAAACATATTCATAGCTGTTCTGGTGTTCTGACAAAACGACCAGTGGTCTTGTCGTTCTTGACAGGTTGTGGAAATGGTCAAGATTTCTCATGGGCACCCGTGATTGCCCTCATGCCCGTGCAAGTACCTCCAAAAACACAAGAACAGTGGAGTGGCCATGCAGCAGACCCGATCGCAAGTGCGTGAACGTGATGGCTTGTATGAACTCGACGCCGGTAGCGACGTCCTCGACAGCCCCCGGTACAACCACGACATCGCTCCAACCAAGG
Source organism: Pseudomonas sp. GW821-FHT10B02 (assembly GCF_059415665.1). Classification (NCBI taxonomy): domain Bacteria; kingdom Pseudomonadati; phylum Pseudomonadota; class Gammaproteobacteria; order Pseudomonadales; family Pseudomonadaceae; genus Pseudomonas; species Pseudomonas sp. GW821-FHT10B02. The sequence goes on from NZ_JBWKNR010000014.1 coordinate 105,939, forward strand.
TACAGGAGCGCACCTGGAACAAATGGCACATCACCGCGCTGTGGGTCGGCATGTCGATCTGTGTACCAACCTATACCCTGGGCGGGGTGCTGACCGCTTACTTCGGCCTGACGGTGGGCGAAGCATTGCTGGCAATCCTGCTGGCCAACACCGTGGTGCTGATTCCGCTGACACTCAATGCCTTTCCCGGGACCAAGTACGGCATTCCCTTTCCGGTGCTGTTGCGTTCTTCGTTCGGCATCATCGGCTCCAACGTGCCGTGCCTGATTCGTGCCTTGGTTGCATGTGGCTGGTTCGGCATCCAGACCATGTTCGGCGGCCTGGCCATTCACCTGTTCCTCGGGTCGTTGTCGGCGGACTGGAAGGCCTTGGGCGGCACCGGCGAGGTGATCGGCTTCATGCTGTTCTGGTGCCTGAACCTGTGGGTGGTGCTGCGTGGCGCCGAGTCGATCAAATGGCTGGAAACCCTCTCGGCGCCGTTGCTGGTACTGGTCGGTGCCGGGCTGCTGGTGTGGGCGTTGCCCAACGTTTCGATCAGTGAGCTGATGGCTCAGCCACCCAAACGTCCGGAAGGGGCCAGCGTCTATGGCTACTTCTTTGCCGGGCTGACTGCCATGGTGGGCTTCTGGGCCACCTTGTCGCTGAATATCCCGGACTTCAGCCGCTACGCGAAAAGCCAGAAAGACCAGATCCTCGGGCAGATCTTCGGCCTGCCGCTGACCATGTTCCTGTTCGCGGCATTGGGTGTGGTACTGACTGCGGCTTCGGCGTCGCTGGTGGGGCAGACTGTGTCCGATCCGGTCAGCCTGATCGGGCATATCCAGAGCCCGGTGTGGGTGGCCCTGGCCATGGCCCTGATCATCATCGCCACTTTGTCGACCAACACTGCGGCGAACATCGTTTCGCCCACCAACGACTTCCAGAACCTGGCGCCCAAGTGGATCGGGCGCACCAAGGCGGTGCTGCTCACCGGCCTGGTCGGCTTGTTGCTGATGGCGCATGAGCTGCTGAAAAAGCTTGGGCTGATCGTCAGCGACGTGAGCCTGGAGAGTGTCTATTCCAACTGGCTGCTGGGTTACTCCAGCCTGCTCGGGCCGATTGCCGGGATCATGGTGGTCGACTACTTCCTGCTGCGCAAACAGACCCTGGACCTGGCCGGCCTGTACCGCGATGACGTCTACCCGGCCTGGAATGCCGCCGGCTTCATTGCCTTCGGGGTGCCGGTGGCGCTGACCCTGCTGTCGCTGCAGAGCCAGGTTTTCAGCTGGTTCTACGACTTTGGCTGGTTCACCGGCTCCGCCCTGGGCGGGCTGATCTACTACGCGCTCGGCCAGCTCAAGACTGCCCGTGCGGCCAACTTCAAACCCACCGTGTAGCGCCTATGGCCCGCAGAGGCCAGGCAGCAGATGCAGGAGAACAGCATGCAAACAGCACAGGACGTTCTGCAATCGACCCATCGGCATATCAACGGCGAACGCCTATGGCAGTCGCTGATGGATCTGGCCCGGCTCGGCGCCACGGTCAAAGGCGGGGTGTGCCGCCTGGCGCTGACCGACCTTGATCGTCAGGCCCGAGACCTGTTCGTCAAATGGACCGAGGAGGCGGGTTGTACGGTGACCATCGACGGCGTCGGTAACATTTTCGCCCGGCGTCCGGGCCGCAACCCGCTATTGCCGCCGGTGATGACCGGCAGCCATATCGACACCCAGCCCACCGGCGGCAAGTTCGATGGCTGCTTTGGGGTGCTGGCCGGGCTGGAAGTCATGCGCACCCTCAATGATCTGAAGATCGAAACCGAGGCGCCGCTGGAGGTGGTGGTCTGGACCAACGAGGAAGGCTCGCGCTTTGCCCCGTGCATGATGGGCTCGGGGGTGTTCGCAGAGAAATTTACCCTGGAAGAAACCCTGGCCAAGACCGACGCCGAGGGCATCAGCGTCGGCCAGGCGCTCAACGCCATCGGCTATGCCGGGCCGCGGCCGGTCAGTGGTCACCCGGTGGGGGCGTATTTCGAAGCGCATATCGAGCAGGGACCGATCCTGGAGGATCAGCACAAGACCATCGGCGTGGTCCTTGGCGCCCTTGGTCAGAAGTGGTTTGACCTGACCTTGCGCGGTGTCGAGGCGCACGCCGGGCCGACGCCGATGCACCTGCGAAAAGACGCCCTGGTTGGCGCCAGTGCGGTGGTCGCGGCGGTCAATCGTGTGGCCCTGGAACATCAACCGCATGCCTGTGGCACTGTCGGCTGTCTGCAGGCGTATCCGGGCTCGCGCAATGTCATACCAGGCGAGGTGCGTATGACTCTGGACTTCCGCCATCTGCAGCCGGAACGGCTGGACTCGATGATCGCCCAGGTGCGTGATGTGATCAGCAGCACCTGCCAGCAGCATGGGCTGAGCCATACCCTGACCCCGACTGCGGACTTCCCGCCGCTGTACTTCGAACAGGGCTGTGTCGAGGCGGTGCGCAGCGCTGCTCAGGGCCTGGGGTTGTCACACATGGACATCGTCAGTGGCGCCGGGCATGACGCGATCTTCCTCGCCGAACTCGGGCCTGCGGGGATGATTTTCGTGCCTTGTGAAGGCGGGATCAGCCACAACGAAATCGAGAATGCCGCACCGGAGGACCTGGCAGATGGCTGCGCGGTGTTGTTGCGCGCGATGCTGGCGGCGGCGCAGGCGGTGGCGCGGGGGAGGGAAGCGGCCTAAGGCTTGAGGGCCTCATCGCTGGCAACGCCAGCTCCCACAAGGTGGATGTATGCCAATCAACTGTGGGAGCTGGCTTGCCAGCGATGGCTGCACCGCGAACTCACAGACTATCCCGCACCATCTGCAAAAACGTCGCCACCAGACGCCGTGAACTCTGCTCGCGCAAGCACACCAGGGTCTCGGTCAGGCGCCGCTGACAATCGACAATCGGCAACGCACACACCCGCGCATCGGCGCCGAACTCGGCCGCCGACACCACGCCGACGCCGATCCCCACCACCACCGCCTCGCGCGCCGCTTCCCGGCCTTCGACCTGAATCGCCGGACGAATGCGCAGGCCCGCGCGTTGCATTTCTTCTTCCAGGGTCTGGCGGGTCACCGAGCCCGGTTCACGCAGCACAATTGGCGTGTCATCCAGATCGGCCAGGCTGATCGAGCCGCGGCTGGCCCAGGGGTGGTTATGCGAGACAAAGGCCACCATCGGATCGCTGCGCATCGGCACGCACAGCAGACGCTCGTCATCGACATCACGGCCGAGCAGGGCCAGGTCGGCCTGATAATTGAATAGCCGTAGCAGCGACTCATCAGTGTTACCGGTCTCGATCTTGACGCTGATACCGGGGTACTGCTGACAGAACCGGGCGATTTGCGGCAGGACGTGCACCGGCGCATCCACCGCCAGCACCAGGGTGCCGGTCTGCAAGGCGCGTGAGTCCTGGAGCAACTCATGGGCTTCGGCCTCTACGGCAAACAGGCGTTGGGTAATGCCCAGCAAGCGTTCACCCAGATCGGTCAATTGCACCGAACGCTTGTTGCGGTGAAACAGCAATACGCCGAAGCGTTCCTCCAGTTTGCGCACCTGATCGGAGATGGCCGGCTGGGTCAGGAACAACCGTTCGGCGGCACGGGTGAAGCTGCCATGCAGGGCAACGGCGTGAAAAGCTTTCAACTGAGCATGGGAAACCGACATCGCAGCACCTGTTACAAGCTGAGCTTATTTGTGAAATACGATAAATCGATTTTATTTATCAGTCAGTAATTGTTTCTATCTCCTCCAGCCCGCCACGTCACCTGCAGTGACCGGTGGGTCATGGAGCTGGCTGACAAGGCATAACAACACCCCTTGCTCCAGGTTCCATCTGACCAGGTGACGGTCCTGACCGGCCGTCACGCAGTGCGCAACACAAGAACAAAACAGGCGTTTTTTCAAATTCTGCCGGCACACTCAAGCTCCGAGGTCAGGGTCACCATGAATAAACACATTGCAGATATCAAGCGTTGGCGCGTGCAGATTTTTGCCATTACCTGGATTGCCTACGCTGCGTTTTACTTCACCCGCAAAGCTTTCTCCGTTGCCAAACTGGGCATCGGCGAAGACCCAAGCTTCACCCTCGATAAAATGGCCATGGCCAACCTCGACGCCATCTACCTGGCGGCCTATGCGGTAGGGCAGTTCACCTGGGGCATGCTCGCCGACCGCTTCGGGCCACGGGTGGTGGTGCTCGGCGGCCTGGTGATCTCGGCGGCGGCAGCCCTGGTGATGGGCAGTTACGCGACCTTCCCGATCTTCGCCACCTGCATGCTGGTCCAGGGCCTGGCGCAGTCCACCGGCTGGGCGGGGTTGTGCAAGAACATCGGCAGTTTCTTTCCGTCATCGCAACGCGGGCGGGTACTGGGGCTGTGGAGTTCCTGCTACGCCTTTGGCGGCCTGGTCGCTTCGCCGTTTGCCGGCTGGTGGGCCTACACCCTGATCGGCAGCTGGCATGCGGCATTCTTCTCCAGTGCCGCAGTAGTGGCGCTGGTGGCCGTGCTGTTCTTCTTCCTGCAGCGCAACAAGCCCGAAGATGTCGGCCTGCCGGCGGTGGAACCGGAGCCTGAAAGCATGGTACCTGGCACCACGATCTGCAGCATCTGGGCGCCGCTGCGCGAGATTCTGCGCAATCGCACCGTGCTGACCCTGGGCCTGGCGTACTTCCTGCTCAAGCCAGCCCGTTACGCCATTCTGCTGTGGGGCCCGGTGATCGTCTTTGAACAGATGCCTTCGGTGGGCAAAGTCGGTGCGGCGATCATCCCCACGGCTTTCGAACTGGCCGGCCTGCTGGGGCCGATCATGATCGGCCTGGCGTCGGACAAACTCTTCGGCGCCCGGCGCATGCCGGCCTGCGTGATCAGCCTGATTGTGCTCACGGTGGTGCTGGCGCTGTTTATGGGCGCGATGCAGAGCGGCAGTGTGGCACTGGTGGTGGCCTTGCTGTTTGTCATGGGCCTGACCCTGTACGGACCGGACTCGATGATCAGCGGCGCGGCAGCCATCGATTTCGGTACGGCCAAGGCCGGTGCCACGGCGGCCGGTTTCGTCAACGGCTGTGGTTCGGTGGGGGCGATTCTCGGTGGGCTGCTGCCGGGTTACTTCGACGGTGTCACGGTGTTCATCGTCTTTGCCGGCTGCGCGCTGTTCTCGGCGCTGGTACTGGTGCCGCACTGGAACAGCCGACCGGCAACGGCCGAGCATACCCCGGCCGTGGCCCCGAACACCGCCATGGCAATCAAACCGCTGCGTACCTGAAACCTTCAAGGAAGCCGATCATGAGACCCTTCTGGCTACAACAGGCGCTGGATCAGGAACACGCCAGCGCATGTCCGGCGCTGGCCGCTGACACCCACTGCGATGTGTGCATTGTCGGCGGTGGCTACACCGGCCTGTGGACCGCGCTGATGCTCAAGGAACACAACCCGGCGCTGGACGTCGTGCTGATCGAAGCCGACATCTGTGGTGCCGGGGCCAGTGGGCGCAATGGCGGTTGTGCCTTGTCGTGGTCGGCCAAGTATTTCACCCTCGAACGCCTGTTCGGGATGCAGGAGGCGGTGCGCCTGGTCAAGGCCTCGGAACAGAGCATCCATGCCATCGGTGACTTTTGCCGGGCCCATGGCATCGATGCCGACTACCGTCTGGACGGCACCCTGTACACCGCCACCAACCGCGCCCAGATGGGCGCCACCGATGGGGTGATTGCCGCCCTGGAGCGCCAGGGCATCAACTCGTTCCAGCGTTTGCCGGTGGAGCAGGTACAACGCCTGGCGGGCTCGGCCAAGCACCTGGAAGGCTGGTTCTCGCCGGCCGCCGCCACGGTACAACCGGGCAAGCTGGTGCGTGGCCTGCGCCGGGTTGCCCTGCAAAAAGGTGTGCGCATCCACGAAGGCACGGCCATGACCGGTTTGCAGGAAGGGCCCCAGGCCGGGGTGGAAACCGCCGGTGGCACGGTCCGCGCCGGCCGTGTGGTGCTGGCCCTCAATGCCTGGATGGCGCGGGCATTCCCGCAGTTCGAACGCAGCGTGGCGATTGTCTCCAGCGACATGATCATCACCGAACCGCAGCCGCAGCTGCTGCGTCAGATCGGCTTGACCAGCGGCGTCAGCGTCCTGGACTCGCGGATATTCGTGCATTACTACCACAACACCAGCGATGGCCGGCTGATGCTCGGCAAGGGTGGCAATACCTTTGCCTACGGCGGCCGGATGCTGCCGGTGTTCGACCAGCCGTCGCCTTACGAGGCGCTGTTGCGGCGTAGCCTCGGGGACTTTTTCCCGACCTTGGCCCATGTACCGGTGGCGGCGACCTGGAATGGGCCTTCGGACCGTTCGGTTACCGGCTTGCCGTTCTTCGGCCGTCTGGGCAGCCAGGGCAATGTGTTTTATGGCTTCGGTTATTCGGGCAGCGGTGTCGGCCCGTGTCATATGGGCGGGCAGATCCTTTCGTCGCTGTCGCTGGGGCTGGATAACCCATGGACCCGCTCGCCGCTGGTCAACGGTCCGCTGGGCTATTTCCCGCCTGAACCGATCCGTTACCTGGGCTCGCTGATGGTGCGCAATGCCATTCGTCGCAAGGAGCAGGCCGAAGACCACGGGCATCGCCCGCGCCGCCTGGACGTACGCCTGGCGCGCTTTGCCGCGGCGGCGGGCAAAGCCGACAAGGCCTGAGTAGTTTTTTTGTCGATTGCCACCACGAGGACGTATAAACTGCACCCACTTTGCCGGTCGCTACCTGAACCGGCACCTGAAACAAAGAGAGTCGAGATGGGCGCACAGTGGAAAGCCAAGCATAGAGAAACAGCAGCCAACGCCAAAGGCAAGATCATGGGCAAGCTGTCCAAAGAGATCCAGATCGCCGCGAAGGCTGGCGCTGACCCGGACATGAACCCACGCCTGCGTTTGGCGGTCGAGCAGGCCAAAAAGGCCTCGATGACCCGCGAAACCCTGGAGCGGGCGATTCGCAAGGGTGCTGGGCTTGATGGCGACGCGGTGAACTACAATGCGGTGACCTACGAAGGTTTTGCCCCGCACCAGGTGCCGCTGATCGTCGAGTGCCTGACCGACAACGTCAACCGTACCGTGGCGCAAATCCGCGTACTGTTCCGCAAAGGCCAGCTGGGTGCTTCGGGCTCGGTGGCTTGGGACTTCAACCACGTTGGCCTGATTGAAGCCACACCGAGCTCGGCCGACGCCGACCCGGAAATGGCCGCCATCGAAGCCGGCGCCCAGGACTTCGCAGAAGGTGAAGAAGAGGGCTCGACCCTGTTCATCACCGACACCACCGACCTGGATGCCGTGCAGAAAGCCCTGCCTGCTCAAGGTTTCACCGTTGTTTCGGCGAAGATCGGTTACACCCCGAAGAACCCGGTCAGCGGCTTGAGCGATGAGCAGATGGCCGAAGTAGAAGCCTTCCTCACGGCCATCGATGACAATGATGACGTGCAGAATGTCTATGTAGGTCTGGCTGGCTGATATACAGCTTCAAGGCCCGCTCCCACAGGTCCTGTGGGAGCGGGCTTGCCCCGCGATTCAGACGCCGCGAAGGTGCTGACTGATCGCCGCAAACCCTGGTCGCCGCATGACCTCAGGCTGTACACATAGCTGCTGCACCTCGCGCAATGCTTGGCAATCCTCCTCGCAGCATCCAAGCAATTCCCCCAGCAGCACCCCGAATGCCAACACTTCGATCCGTTGCAGGGCTACCGCTGCAGTGCTGCCATCCTGCGGATAAAACGATGCCGCACCAAAATCGCCCAGCAGGCAGTCGCCCGCTTCATCACACAGAATGTTGTGCGCATACAGGTCGCCGTGAGTAATGCCATGCCCGTGCAAATGGGCAGCCACCGAGGCAATGGCACCTGCCAGTCGTCTGACCGATGACAGGCTCAGGCGCCGTTCAGCCGGGTAAGTGTCGCGGGTGCAAGAGGCCAGGCTCGGTGGCCCGGCCAGGTTGAACCAGCTCGGGTCGATCAGTTGCATCACCAGCGCAGGCAGTTGCTCGGGATGGTTGTCGATACGCCCGGCCAGACGCACCAGCTGCCGATGATCGCCAGCAGCGATGCAGGCGGCCATCTCGTTCAGGGGAGAGCCATCGCTGGTCATCTGGCCTTTGTACAATTTGACTGCCACCGGTTCATCCTGCTCCCGCCAGCGGGCCTGATGGATCACGCCGGAGGCACCCTGGCCCAGCACCTGGGCCAGGCGCACATGCTGCCAATCGATGCGCGGGCAATGCCCGGGATCTTCAGGCGTGCAGAACGGCGCCGGCAGCGGATTGCCGGCATAGGCCAGCCAGGCCAGGCGCGGCATCTGCAGCAACCAGTCCGGCAACGCCTGCAACTGGTTGGCGGCAATGCGCATCAGTTCAAGCTTCTGGCAGCGTGCGAGGCTGGTGGGCAGCGACTGTAAGCGGTTTCCGGCCAGCATGAGCTTTTGCAGGTCCGCGCAGTCACCCAGCGCCTCGGGCAAAGCGGTGAGGCAGTTGTCCGTCAATATCAATGCGCGCAGACGCCTGGGCAAGGCGTTGGGGCTGAGCTGTTCGATGCGGTTGCTCTTGAAGCCCACGATTTCCAGCGCAGGGCACCGGCCGACACCTTCAGGCACGTGGGTAAAGTGGTTGTCCGAGCAGAACAGCACCTTGAGCCGGTGCAGGCGCCCCAGGTCATCAGGCAGTTCGCTCAGGCGGTTGCCGCTCAGGTTGAGGACTTCCAGGCTGTCGGCCAGATCGAAGATTTCCCGTGGGAAGTGTTCAAGCTCGTCGCTCAGATCGAGCCGGGTAATACCTGCCAGTCGGCCTGTCTTGAGGTCGGTGAGGGTGTGCATGAGGAGAACGCGGGTCCGGTAAAAAAGCGGCCGCCATGATAGCGGAATCGGTCCGCAGCAGGTGACTTGGGTGCCAGTCATTCATCCCTGAGGACCGGGCATGCATTTGTGCACATCCGATAAGACTTAAGTCATATGGCAGCCTCGTCACGTGCGTCCATACTCGACATTCGCCCTTTTAAATAACAACAAGTTCAGGGTTCAGTATCGATGACTTATCAGCACAGTTACGCCCATTCCATCGCCGAACCTGCTGCGTTCTGGGCCGATCAGGCCGATGACCTGGCCTGGTACCGCAAGCCACTGCAGACCCTCAGTGAAAACGCCGATGGCACCCATCAGTGGTTTGCCGACGGTCGCCTCAACAGCTGCTACCTGGCCCTGGACCATCAGATCGAACAGGGCCGTGGTGAGCAAACCGCGCTGATTTATGACTCGCCAGTGACCGGCAGCCAGCAACAATTCACCTATGTGCAATTGCGCGACGAAGTGGCGCGCCTGGCCGGATTGTTGCGCGAACTTGGCGTGCAGAAGGGTGACGGGGTGATCATCTACATGCCCATGGTGCCCCAGGCAGCCATGGCCATGCTCGCCTGCGCCCGTATCGGTGCAGTGCATTCGGTGGTGTTCGGCGGTTTTGCCGCCAACGAGCTGGCGCTGCGGATCGACGATGCCCGCCCCAAGTTGTTGTTGACGGCCTCGTGCGGCCTGGAATTCGATCGGGTGATCGAATACAAGCCGCTGGTTGATCGCGCCCTGACGCTGGCCAAACATCAGCCGCAGCGGGTGCTGGTGCTACAACGGCCGCAAGCGCAGGCGACCCTGGTAGAGGGCCGCGATCTGGATTGGCACAGCGCTGTGGCCGTTGCCAGCCCGGTGCCACCGGTGGAGCTGGCGGCCGCCGACCCGCTGTACATCATGTACACCTCCGGCACCACCGGCAAACCCAAGGGCATCGTCCGCGAAAACGGCGGCAATGCCGTGGCCCTGGGCTTTGCCATGCGCCATATCTACGGCATGCAGGCCGGTGATGTGTGGTGGGGGATTTCCGATGTCGGCTGGGTGGTCGGTCACTCACTGATCGTCTACGGTCCGCTGATGAATGGCTGCACCACGGTGTTCTACGAGGGCAAGCCGATCCGCACCCCGGATGCTGGCGCTTACTGGCGAGTGGTCGAGCAGTACCGGGTCAATGGCCTGTTCTGCGCGCCAACCGCCATGCGCGCAATCCGCAAGGAGGATCCTGATGGCGAGCTGCTGCGCCGCTATGACCTGAGCTCACTGCGCCAGTTGTTCCTGGCGGGGGAGAAGCTCGACTCCAGCACCCATCAGTGGCTGGAATCGACCAGCGGCAAGACGGTCCATGACCACTGGTGGCAAACCGAGACCGGTTGGCCGGTCACCGCACCTTGCGTGGGGCTGGACGGCAGCGCGGCGCGGCCGGGGTCAAGCAACCGCGCAGTGCCGGGTTACCACGTGCGCGTACTGGACGACGACGGCCAGTTGCTCGGTGCCCACCAGCAGGGCGCCATCGTCATTGCCTTGCCATTGCCGCCAGGTTGCAGCCAGACGCTGTGGGGCGATCACCAGCGCTACCTGGACGCTTACCTCTCGGCCTATCCGGGTTACTACCACACCGGCGACGGCGGTTATCTGGACGACGATGGCTTTGTCTACATCATGGGACGTACCGACGACGTCATTAACGTCTCCGGGCATCGGCTGTCCACCGGTGAGATGGAAGACCTGGTCGCCCGTCATCCGGCGGTGGCGGAATGCGCGGTGATTGGTGTGCACGACGAGATCAAGGGCCAGGTGCCTTTGGCGTTGGTGGTGCTCAAGGACGGCCAGGGCATCAACGAGGCCGCCTTGCAGAGCGAACTGGTGGCGAGCGTGCGCGAGCAGATCGGCGCTCTGGCGTGCTTCAATCAGGTGCGGGTGGTCAAGCGCCTGCCCAAGACCCGTTCGGGCAAGATCCTGCGTGCGGTATTGCGCAAGATCGCCGATCAGCAGGCCTATACACCGCCCTCGACCCTGGACGATCCAGCAGTACTGGGGGAAATCGAAGCAGTGCTGGCCAGTTTCGCTCGCACCGGTTGAGCGGTGGGAGTACAGCCTGGCCACTGAAAGCGACTTCGTCAGGGAGCATAGGGCAGGGCGCGTTTGTGGGCGGTCTTCGCGTAAGCGCCAATGATGACCTTGGCGCTTTGCGCAGAAACCGGCCTGCCGAGCAGGAAGTTGTCGATTTCATCGTAAGTGCAGCCGTAGGCCAACTCGTCCGGCTTGCCTGGGTCGAGATCTTCGAGGTCGGCGGTCGGGGTTTTCACTACCAGGTCTGCAGGCGCTCCCAGTACCAACGCGATCTGGCGGACCTGTCCTTTGACCAGGCCAGCCAGCGGGGTCAGGTCGCAAGCGCCATCACCGAACTTGGTGAAGAAGCCCATCACCGCTTCAGCCGCGTGATCGGTACCCACCACCAGGCACCCTTTATCACCGGCAATAGCGTACTGGGCGATCATGCGTGCGCGCGCCTTGACGTTGCCTTTGACGAAGTCGATCGCGTGCTCATCAGCGGTGTGCTGGCCGCTCAACGCACCCATCATGGCATCGACGGACTGACCAATGTCGACAGTCAGGGTTTCATCGGGGTTGATGAAACGCAGTGCCTGTTGAGCGTCCTCTTCGTCACGCTGGACGTAGAAGGGCAGGCGCACTGCGTAGAACTTCGCCGAGTAGCCTTCGGCCCGTAACTGCTCAACCGCAATCTGGCAGAGCTTGCCCGCCGTGGTGGAGTCAACGCCGCCGCTGATACCCAGCACCAGGCCTTTGGTGTGCGTGGCCCGTACGCGTTCTTTGAGGAAGTCTATGCGGGTAGCGATTTCTTGCGCCGCATCTTTTGCCTCATCCGTCCACTGATTGACCTTGAGGTCGTGAGCGATGCGAGCAGCCGGGTTGTCAGATTGCAGATTAGTGCTCATTGCTGGCCCTCCTTGACGTTGAAAACCTGCTTCAGATACGACAGGTACTCCGGTGACTCACACTGCGACTTGCCCGGTGCATCGGAAATCTTGGCTACCGGCTGGCCCTGGCAGGTGACCATCTTCATCACGATACTCAGTGGCTTGACCCCTTCGACACCATTGGTGAGATCCGTGCCGATGCCGAACGAGACGTTGATGCGGCCACGGAAGTGACGCAGGATCTCCAGTGAACGATCGCCCAGGTTCAGGCCATCGCTGAAGATCAGGGTTTTGCTGCGCGGATCGATGCGCAGTGACTCGTAGTGAGCAATCATGCGATCCCCCCATGCCAGCGGGTTACCCGAATCGTGGCGGCAGCCATCGAACAGCTTCGCGTAGTAAGCGTCGAAGTCAGCCAAAAAGGCGTCCTGGTTGATCACATCCGTCAGGCACACGCCGACATCACCGCGATATTCCTTGACCCAGCCATCGAGTGCGGCCTTCTGGCTGTCGATCAGGCGGGGGCCGAGTTGCTGGTGAGCCTGGTACCACTCGTGGGCGTTGGTGCCGATGGCCTTGATGTCCAGTTCGCGGGCCAGGTGTACGTTGCTGGTACCGACAAACACACCCGGGAAGTCACGCATCATCGTTTTAACGACTTCCTCCTGAGACTTGAAGGAGATCCTGCGCCGGGTGCCGAAGTCGGCCACTTTGAAATCAGCCAGCTCATCGGCGCTGGCGTTGGCCTTCAACCAGTCGAACTTCCTGTACAGGCTTTCACGCACCTGCTCCAGAGACAGGTCGGGGTAAACGTGGCGGTTGCGGATCTCGCTGACGATGGCAAGGATCTTGATCTCGAATGGCGAGATACCGACCCAGGGGCCGCGCGCGCGGATTTCCAGCTGGCCGTTGGCCTTGCCGACCTTCACGAACCGGGGCTTGAGGCGGAAGTCTTCCAGGTAGTCCACATAGTCATGCTTCATGAACGGGATGGCGCGCAGGTGGCGCAGCATGTCCTGGGTGCTGTGCAGTTCCTGAAGCTGTTCGATGGCCTCACGGATCTCACCGATGTAAGGCGTCAGGTCTTCATTCGAGCGTACGCGCAAAGCCCATTCCGAGTCAGCTGCAGGGTACGAGTGATAGATAGCCTGGCCCATCGTCAGCTTGTAGAAATCGTCGTCGGTGGGTGAGCGGACGATTGGCTTGTTGTAGTCGAAGACACTTTCCATGTTACTTCCCCTCACTTACGAATTGGCTCAATTGTTCTTCAGTGTTCACCAGCACCGCGCCGGCATTTTTCATCGCCAGCAGTGCCTGTTCGGCATCCTCCTGACTGATCGCTCGGCAGGCGGGCAGGTACAACGCCACTTCAAAAACTGCGGCGAGCAATTGCAGCACAGTCATTTTCACGCAGTACTCAAGGGCAAGCCCGCCGACCAGTACTTTCCTGATGCCCCTGGCGCGCAACACTTCGATAACGCCGGTGGTCATCGCATCGTCGTGATAGACCGCGCCATAAGGGTGCAAGTCGAGCTCCAGGCCCTTGTAGACCATGTAACCGTATTCAGTGACTTTCGGCAGGCCGGGGAGAAGCTCGAAACCCGGTGTGCCAACGACGCAGTGTGGAACCCAGGTTTTGTCTGCGTGGGCAAGCCCTGTCGGGGCACCCATCTCGGCGTGAGAGCTGACAACCCATTTGGCATTGGGGCTGTGCGCATCCTTGCTGCCCACTCGAAAGCCGGCGAGCGAAGCCATGAAATTCAGTGCCGGTACGATTTCATCGCCGCCGGGCACCGGGAGTTCATCTGGGCAAAGCGGGCTGAACCCGCACTGTGCATCAACGTCAAAGCTAGCAATTTCGGATTGGGGGAAGTTCATCTCAGTGCCTCCGCTGTCGTCTTGAGCACATAATGCGTGACGCGTATTAAGTAGTCAACATGAATTGTTGAAATAGGTGAAGGTGGATCATGCAGTGCCATTTTATAAGGTGCTGCTTGAGTGCTTATCGCCCTAGGGATGCCGCAGTTTTTTCGATGATATATTTGACTACATAATACGTGATACGTACTATGTGCGAAAGGAGGGCGGCATGAACAAAGCAAAACTGGCGGTATATGGCGGGGCGTTCAATCCTCCACATGCAGGGCACGCCCAGGTGATGGCTGCACTGCTGCCTCAAGCGGAGTTGGTGCTGGTGGTGCCTTCGTTCTGCCACCCGTTTGGAAAGCAAATGGTGGATTTCGACTTGCGCGTGCAGTGGCTGGAAAAAATCGTCGGTGTTTTCAACGAGCCGCGCCTGGTTGTCGATGATTGCGAGCGTGAACTTTTCCGGCGCAAGTCGCCGATTTTCAGCATTGACCTGCTCAGGTTCATTGCCGATCGCTTCGGCCTGGACAAAAAAGACGTTGCCCTGGTGATGGGTGAAGACAACCTGAAGGTGCTTCACACGTTTCATGGCTACCAGGCGATCATGGACGAGTTTTCGGTCGTCACCATGCCGGAGACCATCAACGTCCACAGCACGATGATCCGTGATGCCCTCAAGGCCGGTGGCGACATCCCTTCAAGCTGGATAGCGCCAGGCCTGCGGATGACGGACTACCGGGTTTTCGCCGATACTGGGCGGATGTCGTCAGATCAATCGTTGAAGAGTGCGTAAAGTGAGTGAAGAACGAAGAGGGGCCATCCAGTCGGTCGATGTCGGGATCCTTCGATTCAATCGCGAGCTTGGCCGTGCGGAAATTCTCCTGCACAAGCGCCAAAACCCGGACGAACCTTATTTCGGTCAGTGGGCTTTGCCTGGCCTGGTCATCAACGGGGACACCCAGGATCAAAGCCTGGAAGCGGCAATCGATCGCCTGCTGCTTTCACCCAAGGTCGGTTTTAGCGTTAGCCATTGCGAGCAGGTGGTAACAGTCGGTAATGCCGTACGTGATCCCAGGGGCTGGGCCACGACCACCGTTTACATGGCCATGGTCGACGACTCGGTGGAGGTTGAAGGCGACAAGCAGTGGGTAGACCTGGTTGCTGTCAGCGAGAAGAAGTTCTTGCTGGCGTTCGACCACAACGATCTGGTCGCCAGAATCAGGGGGCGTCTCGCGGGTAAATTCCGCTACACCAGCATCGGTTTCTCCATGCTGCCGATGAAGTTCACCATGACTGATGTGATCACCTTGTTCTCGGTGGTCAGGGGCGCCAATCCGGCCAAGGGCAAGACCAGCATCGTCCAGCGGGTCAAGAAAATGATCGAAGCGCAGCTCATCGCGTTGACTGACGAAACCGTCCAGCTCGCCATGGGCCGACCACAATACCTTTACCTCAAGCTCAAACCGGAAGTGATTTTCGAGTTTGACCGGGCACTGTCAGATGACTAAGGCGTAAATCATGAACGCACCAGAGCAGGCTTTTCAGATCTTGCTGCAGACCCCGTTCTTCAACGTAATCAAGCGCGGTAAGTACTTTATCGTGACGGAAGAGCATGAGGTCAACGCTGCTGTAATCCTGGCTAGGAATACCGAGGGCCAGTACCTGATGGTCCAGCACTACCGGGGTGCCATCGACCAGGATTCCCTGGAGCTGCCGCGCGGTGGCCGCAAGCCGAACGAAACCCTGCTGGAGACCGCCAGGCGCGAGCTGCTGGAGGAGACCGGGTATGAAGCTGAGTCCTGGGCGTTTCTTGGCAAGGTGCACACCAACACCTCACTGATCCGCAGCTCGGTCGAAGTGTACCTGGCCGTTGATGCGGTGCAGGTGACAACGCAAACGGATGGCGAGACCAAGGGTACCCTGGTGTATTCCGAGGAAGAGATGAAAGGCCTGATCCGCGCCGGCAAGATCACCGACGCCCACACGTTGTCAGCCTGGGCAATGCGCTAGTGTCATATCCTCAGCCGATCTGGCGCAGTTGACCCAGACGGCTGCGAGTCCGGGCCAGGTCGCTGGCCATGCCTTGCAGGCTCTCGTCGAGCGGCGCTGCGCCGATCAGCACCAGGTGCTTGTCCTGGTCATAGAGCACATCCACCAGGTTGATGAAGCGCTGTTGTTCGGCGATCGAACACTGCTCCAGGCACGGCAGGCCGTCGAGGATCCAGTGATCGAAACGCCGGGCCAGTTCCAGGTAGTCGATGACGGCCGTGGGCTGTGCGCAGAGCTGGGCAAAATCAAATCCCACCGTGTCTTGCCGGATGAGCCGCGCCTGCAGCTCGCGCTTGCCCACCTGCAGGGGTATCGAGACCTCACCCAGCGAAGGCAGTCGCAACGCCTGACGTTGTTGCGGGCTGCCAGGGCAGAGGTAGTGGCCTTGAGTAAAACGCTGCTGACTGGCGGCGTTGGGCAGGCTGCGGTAATCCTGCTCGCCATCGACCTGCAGCACCTGCATCTGGCTGTTGATCAGGCTAATGACCGGCTTGAAGCGCTGGTGGTAGAGCGGGTTGGGCAACAGCCCCTCAGGCGCGTAGTTGGACGTCACCAGGACAAAAATGCGCCGGGCAAACAAGGCCTGGAACAACCGGGTGATCAGCATCGCGTCGCCGATGTCGTGGACATGGAATTCATCGAAGCACAACACCTGGCAGGCCTCGAGCATTTGGTCCAGGGTACAGGCCAGGGCATCGTCCTGATGGCGGTGTTCGAACATGCCTTGATGCAGGTGGGCGAAAAAATCGTGAAAGTGCAAGCGGCGCTTGTGCGTGTGGGGCAAGGCCTGGAAAAAACCATCGAGCAGCCAGCTTTTGCCGCGGCCGACCGCTCCATGCAGGTACAGGCTGCGGGCCTGGCCGCTGTCCAGGCGGGCGGCTTGGGTTGCCATGTGTTCGATAACCTGCAACTGGCCGAGACTCAGGGTGTAGCCCTGGGCGGCGGCCTTGTTGCGAAAATACTGACGAACGCTGTCGGCACAGTCGGTTTCGTCGCCCGCCACAGCCCCCAGGCGTCGGCGCAGGGCACGCAGCGGCGAACGTATCCAGGAGGTTGGCAGGGCAGGCAATCTGGGCTCCTTGAGGTTAGTGCGGCTCAAGGACCGGCTTGAGCGAGCGCGGCTAATCTAACCAATATGTTCCAGGGCTGCCAGCATTCCCGACCGGGCTAGCCTGGCGAAAAATCCTGTACCGGACTTGTACGTTTTCTCGCCAGCTGGCAGCTTTTTTCTCGGCTGCTACCCTCAAGTTCAGATTAATCCTGCATTCAAGGACGTGATGGTGAAGGGATGCTCTCTGGCGGTGATGCTCGGGCTGGTCGTGGCTGACAGTGCGCTCGCCGCCCAATTCATGGTTGAGGTGAAAGTGGAGGTGCAGCGCGGCTGCATGCTTATCCACCAGACCCGCGAAGCCGGTGCCCAGGCACTGGGTGCCCTCGAGTTCGGCAGCACGGCCCGGCTGGACTCGCCCTCCGGCCCCATGACCGCCCAGTTACTGAGCCAGCGCCCGCCGCGGCTTGAGTGCAACCCTGACACCAGCTACCAGGTCCAGGTCGACGCCGGTCAACACGGCGGCGTGGGCGAAGTACGCTACCTGACCAACGCCCAACCTTCGGCCCGGCCGATCCCGTATCGCCTGTATCAGGATCCGGCTTGGCGCGTGCCGCTGCCGGTCAACGTGATACAGCATGCGCGAGTGCCCGCCAGCGGTTCGCTGGAGCTTCCGTTGTATGCCCGCATCGACAGTCTTGCCCAGGTGCCAGCGGTGGGACGTTATTCGGATTTGCTCAAGGTGACCGTCACCTGGTGAAGGCCACTGTGTCGCCTGCTCAAGAGGTGCCTGCTAAAGGAACTGGCAGCATGAAAAAAGCCCTGTTGTTGAGTATCGGCCCGTTGTTACTGGTGAGCCCTGACGCCTTCGCCGGTGTGAGCGGGCATATCCAGGCGCGACTGGTGATCAGTGCCGCCTGTCAGATCAGTGGCGACCCCGGCAGCAGCATCGATGCCTCCGGAGCCGGTGTGCTGGACTTTGGCAGCCAAGGCCCGAGCTGGACCAACCCGCTGCATTCGCGCCTGGATGAAGTGGGTGAAGCGGGCAGCCTGCAGGTGCGCTGCAACCCTTCGGTACGGGCCTTTAGCGTCAGTATCAATGGCGGCGCCAATGGCGATGGGGCCAATCGCCGTCTGCGCAATGGCCGCGAGCTGATTCCCTATCAGCTGTCGGCCGACCTCTCGGGTGCGGCCCGCTATGGCATTGGCCAGCAGCGCAATTTCGCCATCAACAGTGCCGCGCAGATCCCCATACCCATCTACGGCGCGGTACTCGCCCATCCCAAGGCACTGCCGGCCGGCATCTATCGCGACACCCTGATGGTGACCCTGGACTGGTAACACGCAAGGAGTGACTCATGCAGCCTTACATTTCTCGATTGCTCTTCGCCGGCGTCGGCCTCGCGCTGTGTACGCAAGCCCAGGCGGCGAGCGTAACCGGGCAGATCAATGCCACCCTGACGTTGACGGCCAGCTGTCAGGTCAACGGTGCCAGCGGCAGCAGTGGTGTGAATTTCGGTGCACTGGATTTTGGCACCCAGGAAGCGTTGTTCACCCAGGCGCCGGGCCAGGTGCTGGGCGGTGGTGGCGGGGCGATGAGTATCCTCTGTTCCAGCGGTACGGTGCCGGTGGTGAAAATCGGCACCGGCGCGCACGACGCTCAGTCTGCCGGCGGCAACCGGGCGCTGGCCGATGGTGCTGGCAACTTCGTGCCTTACGACTTCTATACCGATGCAGGGCATACCCAGCCGTTGGCGATCAACGGCACGATCACGCTACCGACCAGCACGGGCGTCGCGCAGACGGTCAACCTCTATGGCCTGGCCAAGGGCAAGGCCGGCCTGCCGGCCGGGGTCTACACCGACACGGTGAACGTCGAGTTGAGTTTCTGAGGCGTGTTGCGTCCGTTGCACGGGCTAATGATGGTGCTGGTGTGGACCGTTCCTGCGCCGTTGACAGCGCAAGTCAGCAGCAGCTTCCAGGTCAGTGCCCAGGTGGTGGCGGGATGCCTGGTGGTTGGTGGGGGGAGTAACTACGGCAGCCTCGACTTCGGCAGCTATTCGGCGCTTTCCAGCGGCCCTGTGAGCACCGCGTTCACCGGCACCAGCGTGACCCTGCAATGTACGCCGGGGGTGGCCCTGAGCATGAGCATCGGTGGCGGACAGAACAACAGCAGTGGCACCCGCAATCTCAAACGCAGCACGGGCCCGCAGTTGCTGGCCTATCAATTGTTTCGTGACGCCGGCTTCAGCCAGAGCCTGGGTATCGACCAGAGCGTCGCAGTGACCTACAGCGACCCCAATGCGATCAAGTTGCCGGTGTACGCCCGGGCGCAGTTGAGCGGCAACCTGCCGGCTGGCAGCTACACCGATGTGGTGCAAGTGGTGCTGACCTGGTGAGAGGACTTGCCGGGTGTATTCGACAACCAAGGAGACTGCGGATGAGGGTAAGCGCTGGCAATTCGCGCGGGGTAATCAAAGGGCTGGGCTTGATGCTGGCGGTGCTGTCGGGCGCACCCTTGCAGGCGGCTACCTCGGTGCTGATCTGGCCGATTGATCCGGTGCTTGAGGCTGACCAGAAAGCTGCCGCGCTGTGGCTGGAAAACCGCGGCACAGCAGCGGCCAGCCTGCAGGTGCGAGTATTCGCCTGGCGCCAGGGCGACTATGACGATCAGTACCAGGCCCAGCGCGAGATTATCGGCAGCCCACCGGTGGCGACTATCGCCCCAGGGCAAAAGCAGTTGATCCGTCTGACCCGCACCAGTGCCTCCCCGGCGGGCCAGGAGCAAGCCTACCGGATCATTATCGATGAGATCCCGCCGGCCTTGCCGGACGCCACTCACATTGACAAGCCGCAGGCTGCGATCCGCTTTCAGATGCGCTACTCGGTACCGTTGTTCGTCTACGGCCAGGGCCTGTGGGGCAAGCCGGACACCAGCGGCCAGCGCGACCCGAACAGTGTCGGCAAGCCGGCGCTGAGCTGGCGCGAGGTCTCGGTGCAGGGCCGACCTTATGTGGAGATTCGCAACACCGGGCCTGTGCATGCGCGCCTGACCGATGTGGTGCTGCAACAGGGGGGGCAACACCGTCCGCTGGTCGAAGGCCTGCTTGGCTACGTATTGCCTGGCGCCAGCATGCGCTGGCCGGTGCCGCAACCGATGACAGCGGCCACGGTGCTCAAGGGCCGGGTCAACGGTCAGGAACCGGCACAGACCCTGAGCCAGGGGCAATAAGCGCTCAGTGATACTGCGGGAACAGGGGCCAGGGAGGACCCGGTAATGGTTGGATACCGTGTGTGAGTATTTCACCGGCCATGACCCGCTCGCGGGTGCTGGCGGCCTGTGCGCTGCTGGTGCTGGGCTGTGGCCCACTGCTTGGCGCCGAGTTGCCACCGCCACCGCCCAGCCTGCAAGCGGTTGGCGATGCGCAGTTGTACCTGGAGCTGGTGGTCAATCAGATGAGCAGCCCTGAACTGGTGGCGGTGCAGCAACGCGCCGGGCGCCTGTACATGGCCACGGCGGACCTGCAGGCGGCGGGTATCCAGGTACCAGGGCTGAGCGGCGCTGAAGTGGTCCTGGACACGATCAGCGGTCTGCACGCCGACTACGACAGTCAGGGCCAGCGCCTGCTCCTGCAAGTGCCCGCTACCTGGTTGCCGACCCAGGCCATCGGTAACCGTCAGTTGTACCCGGCCAGCGATGCGCGCAGCAGCTTTGGGGCATTGCTGAACTATGACCTGTATCTGAACGACAGCGACGACGGCGGCACCTACCTTGCCGCCTGGAACGAGCTGCGCCTGTTTGACAGCTGGGGCACCTTATCGACCACCGGGCAGTGGCGTCAGGCCTTGGGCGGCAACGAGTTCGATGACAGCCAGCGCGGCTTTCGACGCTACGACACCACCTGGCGCTATAGCGACGAAGCGCGCCTGCTGACCCTGGAAGTGGGCGACGTGCTCAGTGGTGCCTTGCCCTGGACCAGTTCGGTGCGCCTGGGCGGCGTGCAGGTCTCGCGGGATTTTGCCGTGCGCCCGGACCTGGTCACCTATCCCTTGCCGGCGTTTGCCGGTGAGGCGGCGGTCCCCTCATCGCTGGATCTGTTCATCAACGGCTACAAAAGCTCCAGTGCCGAGTTGCAGCCTGGGCCCTACACCCTGACCAACATCCCCTTTATCAATGGCGCCGGTGAAGCGGTGGTGGTGACCACCGATGCCCTGGGGCGCCAGGTGTCCACCACCTTGCCGTTCTACGTCACCAGCAGTTTGCTGCAAAAGGGCCTGAGCGATTTCTCGGTTGCCGCCGGCAGTCTGCGTCGCGACTACGCCTTGCGTGATTTTGCCTACGGCCCGGGCGTGGCCGCCGCCAGCCTGCGTTACGGTGTGAGTGAGCGCTTCACCCTGGAAAGTCACGTCGAAGCCGCTGAGTCACTGACGCTGGGCGGTGTGGGTGGCAACTGGCAGGTCGGTAATTGGGGTGTGCTCAATGCGGCGCTGAGCCAGAGCAGCTTTGACAGCCGCAGCGGCCAGCAATGGAGTCTGGGTTATCAGTACAACAGCCCGCGTCTGGGCTTCAATTATCAGCGCTTGCAACGACGCGGCGATTACGCCGACCTGTCACTGGTCGACAGCCCTTACACGCGCCTGAGCCAGCGCAGTGAGCAAGTCACCCTGAGCCTGAACCTGGAGCGCTACGGCAGCCTGGGGGCTGGCTACTTCGATGTGCGTGCCGGTGACCACAGCCGCACCCGCCTGCTCAACCTGAGCTGGAGCAAGCCCTTGTGGGGCAACAGCAGCCTGTACCTGTCGGCCAACCGCGAGATAGGTGACAGCCAATGGGCTGTTCAGGCGCAATGGGTGATCCCGTTCGACATGAGCGGCACCTTGAGCCTGAGCCTCGAACGCAACAACAACGGCGAAAACCTGCAGCGGGTCAACTACAGTCGTGCAGTGCCGGCGGGCGGCGGCGTGGGCTACAACCTCGGCTATGCCGAGGGTGACCGCGAGGCCTATCGTCAGGCCGACCTGACCTGGCGCCTGCAGTCAGTGCAGTTGCAGGCTGGCGCCTATGGCACGGATGGCGACACCACGCGCTGGGCGGATGCCAGCGGTTCGCTGGTTTGGATGGATGCCGGGATGTTTGCCGCCAATCGCATTGACGACGCTTTCGTTGTGGTCAGTACCGATGGTTTTGCCGATGTCCCGGTGCGTTACGAGAACCAGTTGGTCGGCCGCACCGATCGCAACGGGCATTTGCTGGTGCCCTGGAGCAGCGGTTACTACCGGGGGAAATACGAGATCGACCCGATGGAGCTGCCCAGCACCGTGCAAGTGCCGCAAGTCGAGCAGCGCCTGGCGGTGCGCCGCGGCACGGGGTATCTGCTGGAGTTTCCGATGCAGCGGGTGGTAGCGGCCAGTATCCACCTGGTCGACGGCGCGCAGCGCGATCTGCCGCTGGGCAGCCAGGTGCGGCTTGAACAGAGTGGCGCTCGCACCGTTGTTGGCTGGGACGGGCTGGTCTATCTGGAAGGGCTGGCCGAACACAACAGCCTGGAGGTCGAACGCAGCGATGGTGGCAGATGTCGTGTGCAGTTCAGTGTCGAGGGCGATCAGCCGCAGGTGCCGCTGATCGGGCCGCTGGTGTGCCAATGAAGCGTCCGCTGGCGGTCCTGGCGCTGCTGCTCACCGCTCAGGTGCAGGCTCAGTGCGCGGTGGTGGCGACCACCCCGGCGAGTTTTGGCTCGCTCAACTCGACGCAGGTGCGCAATGTGGTGCAGTCCGCCTCCACCAGCAACGCCGGCCTGCAGTGCACCGGCTCGCTGTTGAGCCTGTTGGCCAGCGACGACCATTTTTATGCCACTTTCACCCCGGTCGGCGGTACCAGCGGGCTGGTCGGGCCCACGGGTGATGTGATCGCTTACACCTTGTATGCCAACAACACCACCAGCTTTGCCATTAACCGCAACCAACGCTACGACTTTGCCCGCAATGGCATCATCGATGCGCTCGGGTTGCTCAACGGCACTTCACCCAAGAGTGTGCCGATCTACCTGAAAAGCCTGATCGGCAGCAATGTCGCGGCCGGCCTGTATCAGGAGTCGTTCGTGGTGGAGTGGGACATCAATTACTGCTATGGCATCGGCCTGCTTGGCGCATGCCTCGGTCGTCAGATCTTGAAGCAATCGACCAGTCTGACCATCAATCTGACGGTGACCAACGATTGCCAGATCACCACGCCGGCCATCAGCTTTGGCAGTGCCCCGGTGATCAGTGGCTTTACCGCAGTCAATCAGAGCATCAACCTGTCCTGCACCAAGGGCAGCAGCTACACGGTAGGCCTGGATGACGGCCAGAATGCGGCAGGTGGGCGGCGGCGGATGAAGTCCAGTGCCAATAACTACCTGGCCTATGACATTTTCAAAAGCGCCGGTACGCAGCGCTGGGGCATGCTCTCCAGCGCCCGGCGTGCCAGCAGTGACGCCGACATCAATCCGGGGGCGGGTACCGGAACCGGTAGTCAGGTTTTCAACTACAACGCCAAGGTTTACTCCGATCAGGCCACACCGCCGGCTGGCACCTACCTGGACAGTGTGATTCTTGATGTGCAGTTCTGACGCTGAAGTCAGGTTCTGCCAGGTGGATTTTCTTCGGTTGCCAAGCCCCAAGCGCATGCCGGTGGTCATTGTCTGGTGCAATATTTACGAATTGCGGGAACTATCTACACTAGGATTTCTCTATCATGGCACCATTCGACAGGTGGCAGGGCATTGTAAGGTGACCGCCGCCTGATTAGACTGCGCCGAATTTAGTACGCATAGCCCTTGTTAAGGATGTATATGATCAAGAAATGCTTGTTCCCGGCAGCCGGTTACGGCACTCGCTTCCTGCCTGCTACCAAAGCCATGCCCAAGGAAATGCTGCCGGTGGTGAACAAGCCACTGATCCAGTACGGCGTTGAAGAAGCGTTGGAAGCTGGGCTGAATGAGGTTTCCATTGTCACCGGTCGTGGCAAGCGCGCCCTGGAAGACCACTTCGACATCAGCTACGAGCTGGAAAACCAGATCAAGGGCACCGACAAGGAAAAATACCTGGTCGGTATCCGCCGACTGCTCGACGAGTGCTCGTTCTCCTACACCCGTCAGACTGAAATGAAAGGCCTGGGTCACGCGATCCTTACCGGTCGTCCGCTGATCGGCGATGAGCCGTTCGCCGTGGTGCTGGCGGATGACCTGTGCGTCAACCTCGAAGGCGACGGCGTGCTCAAGCAGATGGTCAAGCTGTACAAACAGTACCGCTGCACCATTGTTGCGATCATGGAAGTCGACCCGCAGGAAACCAGCAAGTATGGTGTGATCGCTGGTGACCTGATCGGTGACGACCTGTACCGTGTACGCAACATGGTCGAGAAGCCAAAACCTGAAGATGCCCCGTCGAACCTGGCGATCATCGGCCGCTACATCATGACCCCGGACATCTTCAAGCTGATCGAAGAAACCGAGCCGGGCAAGGGCGGTGAAATCCAGATCACCGACGCCCTGATGAAGCAGGCCCAGGATGGCTGCGTTATTGCCTACAAGTTCAAGGGCAAGCGTTTCGACTGCGGTGGCGCCGAAGGTTACATCGAAGCGACCAACTTCTGCTTCGAGAACTTCTACAAGACCGGCAAGGCTTACTAAGTCTTCGGTGTTGTATGAAAAAGCCACCTTCGGGTGGCTTTTTTGTTTCCGACTTGTCAGTCGGGGTATGCTGACGGCCTGGCAAGGAGACTGAAATGGCCTACGATTTTGATCTGTTCGTGATTGGTGCCGGGTCTGGCGGTGTGCGCGCTGCGCGTTTTGCCGCAGGCTTTGGTGCAAAAGTGGCGGTTGCCGAAAGCCGTTACCTGGGTGGTACCTGTGTCAACGTCGGCTGTGTGCCAAAAAAACTGCTGGTCTACGGCGCGCATTTCGCCGACGACTTCGAGCAGGCCGCAGGCTTTGGCTGGTCGCTGGAAGATGCCCAGTTCGACTGGGGCCAGCTGATCGCCAACAAGAACCGCGAGATCGCGCGGCTTAACGGCATCTACCGCAACCTGTTGGTCAACAGCGGTGTGACCCTGCTCGAAGGCCACGCCAGGCTGACCGGTGCCCATGAAGTGGAAGTCGACGGCCAGCGCTACAGCGCCGAGCATATTCTGATCGCCACCGGTGGCTGGCCGCAGATTCCGGACATCCCGGGCAAGGAACTGGCGATCAGCTCCAACGAGGCCTTCTTCCTCAAAGACCTGCCCAAGCGTGTGCTGGTGGTCGGCGGCGGTTATATCGCCGTGGAATTTGCCGGCATCTTCCAGGGGCTGGGAGCGAAAACCTCGCTGCTGTACCGCGGCGAGCTGTTCCTGCGCGGCTTCGACGGCGGGGTGCGCACGCACCTTAAGGAAGAGCTGGAAAAACGCGGTATGGATCTGCAGTTCAACAGTGATATCCAGCGTATCGAGCGTCAGGACGACGGCAGCCTCAAGGCTACCCTCAAGGATGGCCGCGAGCTGGTGGCCGACTGCGTGTTCTACGCCACCGGCCGGCGACCGATGCTCGACAACCTGGGCCTGGAAAATACCGGCGTGGAGCTCGATCCGCGCGGTTTCATCCGCGTCGATGACCTGTATCAGACCACCGAGCCGTCGATCCTGGCCATTGGTGATGTGATCGGCCGTGTGCAACTGACGCCGGTGGCCCTGGCCGAAGGCATGGCCGTGGTTCGACGTCTGTTCAAGCCCGAACAATATCGCCCGGTGGACTACCAGAACATTCCGACGGCGGTGTTCAGCCAGCCGCCCATCGGCACCGTGGGCCTGACCGAAGAGCAGGCACTGGAACAGGGTTACAAGGTGCAGATATTCGAAAGCCGCTTCCGGCCGATGAAGCTGACCTTGACCGAAGTCCAGGAAAAGACCCTGATGAAACTGGTGGTCGATGCCGACACCGACCGCGTGTTGGGTTGCCATATGGTCGGCCCGGATGCCGGCGAAATCATCCAGGGCCTTGGCATTGCGCTGAAGGCCGGGGCGACCAAGCAGCAGTTCGACGAAACCATCGGTGTGCATCCAACGGCTGCCGAAGAGTTCGTGACCCTGCGTACGCCGGTTTCGCGTTAAGCCACGACCCTGCGCGGTTGCCGCGCAGGGTCGGTGTTTTTTTCCTACCTGAGCTGTAACGAAAGCTGGCACTCCGATTGACCGTAGCTGACATTCTCCGATAGCGACATTGTAGATACTGACTGGGTATTGCGTAGCAGCGCACAGTCAGGTCAGGGCCTGATTGTCCCAATCATTTCCCACAAGAATGTCACTATGAAACCTTCAAAAAAGCATCTTCTTGCACTGGGTTGCAGCCTTCTTCTGAGTACGGGACTGGCGCAAGCCAACGGTCAGATGAGTTTCAGCGGTAGCGTTCTGGCGAGCACCTGCCAGGTCAATGGTGGCCAGAACAACGTGGCGGTTCCGCTGCCGCCGGTGCAGGCACGCCTTCTGGCCAATCCCGGCCAGTTCGCTGGCAACACGCCGTTCGCCTTGAGGTTGACCAACTGTTCGCCTGGCCTGACCCGCGTTTCCACCTATTTTGAACCCGGTCCTACCGTCAATCCCCAAGGGCGATTGATTGTTGATGCAGGTGGAAGCGCTAATGTCGAAGTTCAACTGCGCAACTCAACCAATATACCGATGAACCTGGCGGGTGCCCAAGGCAGCCAGAACTCCCAGATTGTTGGCATCAGCAACGGCCAAGCGGTGCTCAACTACTCGGCTGAATATTACTCGTTGGGTAACACCACCCCAGGGGCCGTGAACACCCGAGTGCAGTACACCATTATCTACCCTTGATATCTCAGGCAGCTCTTTCTGGGCTGCCTTCCCTTGATCCAGGAAACCTCCATGAAAAGTCTCTGCCTGCCGTTCTGGCGCGGGTGGTTGCTGGCTGCCTGTCTGTTCAGTGCAACGGTCAATGCCAATGTGGTCATTGCCACGACCCGGGTGATCTACCCCGCTGATGAAGCGGAAGTCACGGTAAGCCTGAGCAACAGTGGGCAGCATCCCTCACTGGTGCAAGTCTGGATCGATGAAGGTCGAGCGGACGTACCGGTGGAGCAACTACAAGTGCCTTTCAGCTTGACACCGGCGCTGTTTCGTCTTGAACCGGGCAAGGGCCAGGTGCTGCGTCTGTTCCAGACACAGCATGATTTTGCTCAAGACCGTGAAAGCCTGTACTGGCTGAATGTGCTGGACATTCCCCCCAAAGGCCAGGGCAATGCCTTGCAGTTGGCTGTGCGCTCACGAATCAAGCTGCTGTACCGCCCTCATAAGCTTGCGGGCAATGCCCGGCAGGCGCCGCAAACATTGACCTGGCGATTGCTCAAGCGTGACAACGCCTGGATGCTCGAGGCGCTCAACCCCAGCCGTTTTTACGTCAACCTCGCTGAACTGTCCGTGCACTTGAACGGACGGGAGTATGAGGCAAGCAGCAGCCATATCGCCCCCTTGTCGACTGGGCTGTTTGCACTGCCGGGCCTGGACCGGGCCGAGGGGCCAAGCGCCACCGTGCACTTTGCCAGCGTCAACGACTATGGCGCGGTGCTGCCTGCACAGCAGCCTGCCGAGATTGTGCACAGGTACTGAGCGCGCTGGAGTCGACGTCAATGAATACTTCTTCTACCGGCCCGCAGCGGCTGCCGGTGCGGGTTCTGCTGTGCGTTGTATCAGCGCTGGCCGGATGTGAAGCTCAGGCAACAGCATTGGAATTCGATGCCAGGTTCTTGCAGGGAGAAAGCGGCCCTGCTGCCGATGTCAGCCGTTTTCAGCAAGCAGATTCGGTACCTGAAGGCAATCAGGTGCTGGACGTAATGATCAATGACAACTGGGGTGGACGCTGGTCGGTGCCGTTGCGTCGGCAGGCTGACGACCTGCAGCCCAGTCCCTGTTACACCAACACCTTGCTCCAGGACCTGGCCGTAGATCAGAAGCAGCTTGCGGTCTCTGTACGCGAACAATTGCCGCGCGCCGAGAGTTGCCTGCCGTTGTCGGCGCTGGGGCTTGATGCGAGCGAACACCTCGAGTTTTCCCAGTTGCGGCTAAACCTGCAGATCGCCCAGCAATCGCTGTTGCACACACCGCGCGATTATCTGCCCCCGGAGCAATGGGACAGTGGCATAAGCGCGGCCTTCATCGATTATCGCCTCAATCTTTTCAGTCAACAGAACCGCACTGATAACCAGCGCTGGAACCAGTCATTTCTGGGGCTGCGCAGTGGTGTCAACACCGGCGCCTGGTACTGGCGCCACGAAGGCAATCTGCAGGCCGGAGAAGGCATCGAGCAGCGCTATCAACCCGTGGCCACTTACCTGCAGCGCGATGTTCCGGCGTGGCAGGCGCAATTGACCCTGGGTGAGGCCTACAGCCGTGGCGAAGTGTTCGACAGCATCGCCTACCTGGGCCTGGGGCTTGGCAGTGACGAACGCATGTTGCCGGCTTCGCAGCGCGGTTTTGCGCCAACCGTCAATGGTGTTGCCTACAGTACGGCATTGCTGACCATACGCCAGCGCGGGGTGGTGATACATGAGTCGACCGTGCAACCCGGGCCGTTCGAAATCAGCGACCTGTATGCCAACGGTTTCAGCGATGATCTGCATGTGACCCTCAGGGAGGCCGATGGTAACCAGCGAACATTCATCGTGCCTTATCAGGCGGCACCCCTGGCTCTGCGCCCAGGGGCCAGTCGTTTTGATTTCAGCGTCGGGCGCTGGCGCGATGGCTTGGGCGGCAGCGGGCCGGAACATGTGCAGGGCAGCTGGCAGCAGGGCGTGAGCAACCGGTTCAGTGTCCATGCCGGCCTGCTTGGCGCCGATGGCTACCAGTCGGGGGCGCTGGGGGCAACCCTGAACAGTCGTCTGGGCGCCGTGGCGTTGACCCTGCTGCACTCACGTACAGACCAGGCCTGGCAGAGGCAGTCCGACGGTCAGGCGCTGCGCCTGAGCTGGCGCCAGGTGATGGCCGCGTCGATGACCGATCTGAGCGCCAATCTGACCAGCAGTAGCCTGGACTACTACGGTTTCAACGACGTTGCCCGTCTGCAGCGCGACAACGGGCGCAACCTGCACGATCAGGCCTCTGCGCGCCTGCGCGCGAGCCTTGCCGTCAGCCAGGGATTGGGGGGGCAGGGTGGCCGCCTGAGGCTGCAGGCCACACGTACACAAAACTGGCGGCAAGCGGGGAGCGATTTGAGTTACTCGCTCGGCTACTTCAATCACTATGGTTCGCTGGGTTATGGCCTTACGGCCAGTCGCGAGCAGTACTCATCGGCGGGGCAGCGCAATCATTTCGGCCTGAGCTTGAGCTTGCCGCTCGGTGAAGCCCGGCGCAGTTCGTTGAGCAGCAGCCTGAACAGCGATGGCCAGGGCCAGCGCACGACCAACACCCGGCTCAGTACCACGGCAGGTGAGTACAGCGAATGGAGCTACGGCCTGGGCGTTGCCACCGGGCATGATCAGCAACAAAACACTGTCGGTCTGGACGCCAATCTACTCTACAGCGGCCCGGTCGCGGAGTTCAGTGGCGCGTTAACCCAGCACAGCGATTATCGTCAGGCCTCCCTGGGCGTTCGTGGTGCGCTGGTCGGCCATGCTGGAGGAGTGACAGCTGCGCAGTCACTTGGCGAGAGCTTTGCCATTGTGCACGCGCCGGGGGCAGCGCACGCGCGGCTCAAACAGGCGCCGCAGGTACGCCTTGATACTCGCGGTTATGCCGTCCTGCCGCAATTGACACCCTATAGTCTCAACACCGTAGAACTGGACCCCAAAGGCACGTCGCAGGATGTCGAACTGCAGATCAGCAGCCAGCAAGTGGTGCCGCGCGCCGGTGCTGCGCCGTTGCTGTATTACCCCACCCGTAGCGGGCGCAGCGCTGTGATCGACGCACGCTTGGCTGACGGTGGCGCCTTGCCGTTCGCTGCCCAGGTGCTGGATGAGTCTGGCGATGAACTGGGAATGGTCGGGCAGGGTAGCCGCCTGCATGTGCGGGGCGTCAATGAGCAGGGGCGCTTGCAGGTACGTTGGGGCGAAAGTGTGCAGCAACAGTGCTTCCTGACCTACCAGCTGGCCGGTGCCCAGCCGACTGACGCTGCACCGGTGCGCTTGTCGGCGACCTGCGAGCACGCCGCTGATGATCGGTCGCGGTCACTGTTATGAAGGTTCAACCTATCTGCTGCGCGGCTTATAGCCAAAACCAATCAGCAACATGAGCTTTGCCAATGAGCATTGAGCGAATGTATTAGCTACGATTCTCCCATCAGATTTTTCAACCCCCTGAAGGAGAGTCACTCATGCCTATCATCAACAGCCAGGTAAAACCGTTCAAAGCCACTGCTTACCACCAGGGCAAGTTCGTCGAAGTGTCTGAAGCCGACCTCAAGGGCAAATGGTCCGTCGTATTCTTCTACCCGGCCGACTTCACCTTCGTCTGCCCGACCGAGCTGGGCGACCTGGCCGACAACTACGCCGAGTTCAAGGATCTGGGTGTAGAAATCTACGGCGTGTCGACCGACACCCACTTCACCCACAAAGCCTGGCACGACACCTCGGACACCATCGGCAAGATCCAGTACCCGCTGATCGGTGACCCGACTCACGTGATCTCGCGCAACTTCGACGTGCTGATCGAAGAAGCCGGTATCGCTGACCGTGGCACCTTCGTGATCAACCCTGAAGGCCAGATCAAGATCGTTGAACTGAACGACGGCGGTGTTGGCCGTGACGCCAGCGAACTGCTGCGCAAGATCAAGGCTGCCCAGTACGTTGCTGCCCACCCAGGCGAAGTCTGCCCGGCCAAGTGGAAAGAAGGCGAAGCCACTCTGGCGCCATCGCTGGACCTGGTCGGCAAGATCTAAGACCGTGAGCCAGCCGAGGGCGGTGGTCTACCGCACCTGACGTTGTCACCGCCCCGCAAAACGCCCGGGCGCTTTCGCCCGGGCGTTGTTATTTCTACCGTTTGAAAAAGGAATCGCCCGTATGTTGGACGCCACGCTTAAAACTCAGTTGAAAGCCTACCTGGAGCGGGTCACTCAGCCGATCGAGATCGTTGCTTCCCTCGACGACGGCGCGAAGTCCCGCGAATTACGCGACCTGCTGGTGGAAATTGCCAGCCTGTCCAGCCTGATTACCTTGCGTGAGGACGGCAGCGACGTGCGTCGTCCCTCGTTCTCGCTCAACCGCCCGGGGGGCGACATCAGCCTGCGCTTTGCCGGCATCCCCATGGGCCACGAATTCACCTCGCTGGTGCTCGCCCTGCTGCAGGTCGGCGGTCATCCATCCAAGGCCAGCTTGGAGATGGTCGAGCAGATCAGCGCCCTTAAAGGTGAGTTCAGCTTTGAAACCTACTTCTCGCTGTCGTGCCAGAACTGCCCGGATGTAGTCCAGGCGCTGAACCTGATGGCGGTGCTCAACCCCAATATCCGCCATGTCGCCATCGACGGCGCGCTGTTCCAGGCCGAAGTGGAATCGCGCAAAGTCATGGCCGTGCCGAGTGTCTACCTCAACGGCGAAGTGTTTGGCCAGGGCCGCATGGGGCTGGAAGAGATCCTCGCCAAGCTCGATACCAGTGCCGGTGAACGCCAGGCCGAGAAAATCAACGCCAAGGGCGCCTTTGACGTACTGGTGGTGGGCGGTGGCCCGGCGGGTGCGGCAGCGGCGATCTACGCTGCGCGTAAAGGCATCCGTACCGGCGTGGCGGCAGAACGTTTCGGCGGTCAGGTGCTCGACACCATGGCTATCGAAAACTTCATCTCGGTACAGGAAACCGAAGGCCCGAAACTGGCCATGGCCCTGGAAGAACACGTCAAACAGTACGACGTCGACATCATGAACCTGCAGCGCGGCGAAGCGCTGATTCCGGCCACCGATGGCGGCCTGCACGAAGTGCGCCTGGCCAGTGGCGCTTCGCTCAAGGCCAAGACCGTGATCCTGGCCACCGGTGCGCGCTGGCGTGAAATGAACGTGCCGGGCGAGAAGGAATACCGCAGCCGTGGCGTGGCCTACTGCCCGCACTGCGATGGCCCGCTGTTCAAAGGCAAGCGTGTGGCGGTGATCGGTGGCGGCAACTCGGGCGTGGAAGCGGCTATTGACCTGGCCGGTATCGTTGCCCAGGTGACGCTGATCGAGTTCGACAGCCAGTTGCGTGCTGATGCCGTATTGCAGCGCAAACTGCACAGTCTGCCGAACGTGAAAGTGATCACCAGTGCACTGACTACCGAAGTGCTGGGTGATGGCGAGAAGGTCAATGGCCTGCGCTACAAGGATCGCAACAGTGACGAACTGCATGACATCGCGCTGGAAGGGATCTTCGTGCAGATCGGCCTGCTGCCCAACACCGACTGGCTCAAAGGCACGCTCGAGCTGTCGCCGCGTGGTGAGATCATTGTCGATGCCCGTGGCCAGACCAACCTGCCAGGCGTGTTTGCCGCAGGCGACGTGACCACCGTGCCGTACAAGCAGATCGTGATTGCGGTAGGCGAGGGGGCCAAGGCGTCACTGGCAGCCTTTGATCACCTGATCCGGACTTCGGCACCAGCCTGATACGTCAAATCGCGGGGCAAGCCCGCTCCCACAAGGTTAGGAAAAACCTGTGGGAGCGGGCTTGCCCCGCGATTACATTCTCAAGCCGAACGCTCCCCGACACAGGCACGCCGATACTCTCCAGGCGTCACTCCATAAGCCTGCTTGAACTGCCGGTTCAGGTGGCTCTGATCAGAAAACCCCAACGCAAAGGCCACGTTGAACGGCAAGCAGTCGCTTTTCAGCAGTTCCCGCGCCCGACTCAGGCGCCGTTGCTTGAGCCAGGCATGCGGTGGCAGGCCGGTGGCCTGACGGAACACCCTGGCGAAGTGAAACGGCGAGAGGTTGACCGATTCGGCCAGCTCTTGCAGTGAGGGCGGGTAGGCCAGGCGACTGTCCATCAGCTCCTTGGCCCGGGCCACGGCGCAGGGTTCGTTGCCCGGCTGACGGACGCTGGCCATACCGCCGACACGGCCATGGCGCTGCACCAGTAGCAACACCGCCTCGCGCCAGGCAGTCTGTTGCTCCAGCGCACTGGCACCGTGTTCCGCCGAACAGTGCAACCAGCTGAACGCCTTGGCCAGTTGCGGGTCGTGCAGAACGCTGGCCTCGAAGCTGGGCATACCGTCGCGTTTGAGTTCCAGTTCGTCCAGTACCCCGGTGATGCGTTCGCTGTCCGGATAAAAACCGCGGTAGCGCCAGCCTTGCTCATGGGCCTTTGCCCCGGTGTGCAATTCATCGGGGTTGATCAGCACCATGCTGCCCACCGGCGCCAGGTGTTCACTGCCGCGGTGCCAGAAACGCTGGGCACCGGATTCGATGATGGTGATCACATAGCCTTCATGCACATGAGGAGCAAAGCGCTGCTGGAAATACCTGGCGTGCAGCATCTCGATATCGCCAAGTGCTGGCGCTTGCCAGAAGCGGGTCTGTTCCTGCGGCGCAAGATTCATGGATTGCCGTTCAACCACCAGCGAAAGACGAAGAAGAAAGCCATGCTCACCAGCATGCTGATCAGGGTGCTGCGGGTCAACAATACCAGTACTACTGCGACCACCGAACCCAGCAGGTAGGGATTGGCCAGGCTCAGGTCGAGCTGATGGCCGGGCAGGAAAATGATCGGCCCGCAGATTGCCGTGAGCATGCCCGGCACGGCAAACCCCAGAAACTGGCGCGCGTTGGAACTCAGGCGCAGCGGCAGACGCGGTTCGAGAAAGGCGTAACGGTTGAGGAACACCAGCAACCCCATACCGATAATCAAGGCAAAGATCATGCGCGTGCTCCGCTGAACTTCTGGCAGATGAAGCCGGCGCTCATGCCCAGCAGACCGGCCGCCACCAGACCGGTTTCCCAGTGCCAGAAGCTGAACAGCACCGAACTGAACAACGACACCGCGACGCAGACCACAGTGGGCAGGTTGCGCACCAGTGGCGCGATCAGTGCGACGAAGGTGGCGACAATGGAAAAGTCCAGGCCCAGTTGATCCAGGTGCGGGATGTTCTGGCCAAGGATGATGCCGGCCAGGGTGAACAGGTTCCAGGCAATATAGAAAGTCAGGCCCACCCCGAGGGCGTACCAGCGATTGAACTGCTGCTGGTCATACTGGCTGGTGAGGGCGAAGAACTCGTCGGTCAGCAGAAAACCCAGGCCCAGCCGCCAGCGGGTTGGTAGCCCGGAGAGCACCGGGCGCATCGACAGGCCGTAGAGCAAGTGCTGCGAAGTCAGCAGCAGGGTCGTCAAGAGGATCGAGAACAGGTTGGCCCCGCCCTTGATCATGCCGATCGCCACCAGCTGGGCGGCGCCGGCAAAAACAATGGCTGACAGGCCCTGGCCTTCCCACGGCGTGAGGTCGGCTTCGATGGCCATGGAGCCGGCCAGCAGCCCCCAGGGGGCAACGGCCAGGGACAATGGCAGGATGGCAATGGCGCCCTGGATAAAGGCTTGGCGGGCGAACGGTGGACTGGACATGGAAATATGCAGTTACTGAACAAGGTTGCACAGCATGCCAGAGCTGCGCGCAGGTGACTTGAACGATCTTGCTGTCCAGGGTCACCTTTGCCAAGTCAAGGTTCAGTGCTGGCTGCTGAGTAAGCGCTGACTGACCGAGAAGCAACCGTTGAGGTCCACCGCTTTCTTCCAGTACCACTGACGATGCACCGGATCGCTGTTGCCCTGCAGCCGGTAGACTTCAGCCTGGAAGTCACGCTGGCGTCCCCACTGCATGGCCAGGCCCTGGGGCTGCTCACGGTTGCACAGCAGGCGCTCGGCAGGTTGCGGATAGTAAGCGGCGAAGCGGCTGGCCGCGCTCGGGATGTTTTCCAGGTCCTTGGCAAACGCAGCGCTCTGGCGGTAGTCCGGGCACCAGGCCTCGATCCCCAGGGCGGCGGGTGCAAAGCCCTGGTCCAGGCTGGTCTGCAGCAGTGGGCAGGCAATTGCCGGAACCTGTTCAGCGGGCAGGTAGGTCATGTAGTAGAGCGCCAGGCGGTAGCGGGCCACCGGATGCTCCAGCTCCACGGCTTTGTTCAACAGGCTCACCGCCGGGGCCAGACTGCGGCCCATGGCCCGGCCCTGTTGCGCGAGGTCCTGGTCGGTGGTGCTGGTCTTGAGGCTGAAACCGCTGATCTGCTGGTCGGCTTGCTCCAGAAGGGTCAACGCCTGGCGGTACAGCAGGTCGGCGTGGGGATCGATTGGCGGGCTGTCAGCCAGGGCGCAGGCAGGAGTAAGTGCCACCAGCAATACACTCAGAAAGCGTGCGCGTAGCAGGGGGAAAACACTTGAGAGGGGTATCTGACGGGTGCGCATCAAGCAGTTAGCAGGCTGGTGATTTTCAGGGTTCAATCCGACTGTCCATAGTGGGGCTCGAAGGGGCCTGGGGGAAAGTCGGACATTCTAACCGTTGTAGGACCGGTCTCGAAAGCCACGAAGCCTCAGGGCCAGAGCACATGGAGATTGTAAAGCAGGCCCGCTGCGGCGATCAGCAGTAGCACAA
The DNA here is from genome assembly GCF_059415665.1 of Pseudomonas sp. GW821-FHT10B02. NCBI lineage: Bacteria > Pseudomonadati > Pseudomonadota > Gammaproteobacteria > Pseudomonadales > Pseudomonadaceae > Pseudomonas > Pseudomonas sp. GW821-FHT10B02. Next base: position 141,252 of record NZ_JBWKNR010000014.1, read on the forward strand.
TACCGCTGGTCAGGCTGATCAAGCGCTGGCGCTGCGGGGTTGCCAGTTTGCTGGTCAAGAGGATGTACAGACTCAATATGGCCAAATCCATTACGGTCCAGAGCAGCGAAAGTAGTAACAGGCTGTGACTTGTGTCAGTCGTGACCTGGATGAACTGCGGGAAAAACGCCACGAAAAACAGGATGTCTTTCGGGTTCGACAGGCCGATGGCAAAGCCTTTCCACAGACTACCCCGTGTGCTGGCAGTGACGACGGCATCGGCCTTTTGTGCCAGTGTCTGACGCAGGCTGGCAATGGCCAGGTAGCCGATGAACAGGCAGCCCACCAGGCTCAGTGCTGTCAGCAAATGCGGGGCGATGGCGGCACTGGTGAGAATCAGGCCGGCAGCCAGGGCAATCAGCACCAACGAAGCGCCGTTGGTACCGACGGCGGTCATCAGGGCCTGGCGGCGACCGGCGCTGGCAGCGGTGTTGACGACCAGGGCAACGACCGGCCCCGGCGTGGCGATCAACAGCGTAACGGTCAATGCATAGGTCAACAGCAGGGCGGTGTTCATCAATGGCGCTCAGCAGCAAGGAGATGGCCGGGCATTCTCGACAGCCCCTGCAACCTTGTAAAACGCCTGTTGTTATGGCTTTCTATTAGTTTTACTCATGCTTAAGGGCGACCATGTCCGAACGAATTCCTGCGCTGCAGGCCCTGCGGGCTTTCGAGGTGGCGGCGCGCTATGGCTCCTTTACCCGGGCAGCCCAGGAACTGGCGCTGACACAAGGGGCTATCAGCCATCACATCAAGACCCTTGAGGGGCTGTTCGACTGCGCTTTGTTCGAACGTCGTGGCCCGAAACTGTCGCTTACCGAGCCGGGGCGCTTGCTGGCCCAGGAGCTGAAAGTCGGGTTCAAAATCATCGAAAATGCCTGCGGGCTGCTCAAACAGGACCGCAATGGCATTCGTCTGAAGGCGCCATCGACCCTGACCGTGCGCTGGTTGCTGAAGGTACTCGAGCAGTTTCGCCAGCAGGATTTACACCGCCGTGTGCAGCTGTCCAGCGTGTGGATGGATATCGATCACGTCGATTTCTACAGCGAACCTTTCGAGGCCGCGATTCTGCTGGCTGACGGGCGTTTTGCCGCCGAGGTCGACAGCCTCAAGCTGTTTGACGAGTGGTTGGTACCGGTGTGCAGCCCGGAACATCAGGCTGCAGCAGCGCGGGACCTGAACGCCTTGAACCGCCTTGAGCTGTTGCACTGCTCGGCAGACCGCCGCGATTGGCGGCGCTGGCTGACGCGCCTGGGTGCGGCGCAGGTGACGATCGACCGTGGCCAGCTGTTCGACACCCTCGACCAGGGTATCAGCGCTGCCCAGCAGGGGGCGGGTATCGCCGTGGTCGATTTGCTGTTGGCCCAAGGCGAGCTCGACAGTGGCCGCTTGGTCATGCCTTTCCCCCAGGCCGTGGCCACCACCGAGGGTTACTACCTGACCTGGCCAAAGTCCAGCCCCCAGGCCCGGCATGTACGGGTGTTGGGTGAATTTCTGCGTGCCCGGGTGCCGCAACCGCCCTTGCACGGGGTTGATTATTTGTATGACTAATAGCTGTGCGGCACGTAGCGCTGATGTTCAGCAAACACCCGCTCAGCCATGAAGTCGATGAACACCCGCAAGCGTGTCGGCATCTGCCGACCGGACGGCCACAGCAGGTAGAAGCTGCCGCGTCGCTCCAGGTAATCGTCGAGCACGGTGACCAGCTCACCTTTAGCCAGTTGCTGGCGCACGGTGAAGTCCGGCAAGCAGGTAATGCCACGGTCGCGCATGGCAAAGCAGACCCGGGTTTCGACATGGTTGCAGACCATCGACACCGGGATCTCATAGTCGCGTTCGGACGCTTCGCGGCGTAACGGCCAGCGCTCGAGTTTGCCGCTGCTGGGGAAGCGATAGTGCAGGCAGGTGTGGCGGGTCAGGTCATCAGGGTGGCGTGGGGTGCCGCAACGTTGCAGGTAACCGGGCGACGCCACCAGCAGGTGGTGGAAGTGGCCGAGGAATTTCGCCTGCAGGCGTGAATCCGAAGGGGTACCGCCGCGCATCACTACGTCGAAGCCTTCGCCGATGATATCGACCATGCGGTCGCTGAAATCCAGGTCCAGTTCGATTTCCGGATACAGCGCCATGAACTCACTCAAGGCCGGCATCACCAGGGCCGTGACCTGCGGCAGGCTGATGCGCAGGCGGCCGCGCGGCGTTTCGTTTGATTGCAACAGCTCAAGCTCGACGGATTCAATTTCGGTGAGGATGCGCCGGCTGCGTTCGAGAAACACCATACCCTCGGCGGTGAGGGTGATGCTGCGGGTGCTGCGGTGAAACAGGCGTACTCCCAGGCGCGATTCCAGACGCGCAACCCGTTTGCCAACGGCTGAGGCACTTACCCCCAGAGACTGGGCGGCAGCGACAAAACTGCGGGTTTCGGCCACCCGGACAAACACCACGAAACCATTGAGGCTATCCATCTGAAACTCCTATTGCGGACATCTATGTCCTGGATGTGCGGAATACTACCCGTCTTTTTCCGTAGTAGCCGCCGCCCGTAAAGTTGCCCTGGTCTTTTGCCCAGGAGTTTCACCATGACTCAGATGAGTTGCACCGCCGCCCCGGCAGCGCCCGGAATGATCGAACAACCGTTGCCGCTCAGCGGCTTGTTGGCCCTGGCCATGACCGGCTTCATTGCCATCCTCAGCGAAACCTTACCCGCCGGCCTGCTTGGGCAGATCTCGGCAGGTATGCAGATCAGCGAGGCCATGACCGGACAACTGGTCACGGTCTATGCCCTGGGCTCGTTGCTCACCGCCATTCCGCTGGTGACCCTGACGCAAGGCTGGCGCCGGCGTCCGGTGTTGTTGCTGGCGATTGCCGGCTTTTTGCTGTTCAACACCCTGACTGCCGTGTCGCAATCCTACCTGCTGACCCTGGTGGCGCGCTTCATGACCGGCGTCGCCGCCGGCCTGGCCTGGGGGGTGATCGCCGGACATGCACGGCGTATGGTCAGCCCCGCTCAACAGGGGCGTGCCATGGCGGTGGCCATGATCGGTGCGCCGGTGGCCCTGTCGCTCGGGGTGCCGGCCGGTACCTGGCTGGGAGAGCTGCTCGGCTGGCGGATGACCTTTGCCCTGGTCTCGGTTGCAACCTTGGGTCTGGTGGTCTGGGTGTTATGCAAAGTGCCGGACTTCGAGGGCCACAAGCCGGGTCAGCGCCCAGGTGTGTTGCACGTGTTGCGCACGCCTGGGGTATTGGCGGTGTTACTGGTGATTTTCACCTGGATCCTGGCTCACAACGTGCTGTACACCTACATCGTCCCGTTCCTCGCTGCGGCGGGGCTGGCCGCGAGTACCGGCCTGGTGTTGCTGACGTTCGGCATCGCTGCCCTGGCCGGTATCGCCCTGGTCGGCGCCTGGGTCGACCGGCACTTGCGCAATCTGGTGCTGTCGAGCCTGATCGGCTTTGCCACGGTGGCGCTGGTGCTGGGGTTTGTCGGTCAGTCGGCGCTGCTGGTGTTTGTCAGCGTAGCCCTCTGGGGACTGACTTACGGCGGCGCGCCGACTTTGCTGCAAACCGCCAGCGCCGATGCCGCCGGGGAGGGTGTCGATGTCGCCCAGTCGATGCTGGTCACCGTGTGGAATCTGGCCGTTGCCGTTGGCGGCCTGCTCGGCGGGCTGTTACTGACGCACTGGGGCGTGGCTAGTTTCACCTGGGTGTTGTTGCTGCTGATCGGTCTGGCCCTGCTGATTACCGGTAGCGCCCATCGCCATGGCTTTGCGCCGGGCGCGCGGGTGGCTGGCTAAGGTAGAATCGCTGCTCAGTCAGCAGGTTTCGAGGTTGCAGCGGTGGAGTTACAGCAGGGCTTTGTCCTGACCCGGCATTGGCGTGACACCCCGGCAGGCACCTGTGTCGAGTTCTGTCTGGCCACCGATCAGGGCCCGCGTCGTTTGCGCTTGCCGCTGCAAACCTCCGTGGCCTTCATTCCCGCAGCCCACCGCCAGCAGGCCCAGAGCGTGCTGCGCGGCGAGCGCGGGGTAGAGCTGCGGCCACTTGAGCTGCGCGACTTCGAACAACGGCCCGTGCTGGGCCTGTACTGCCGTCAGCATCGCCAGTTGATACAGCTGGAGAAGCGCCTGCGCGCTTCCGGGGTGCAGGTTTACGAAGCCGACATTCGTCCGCCCGAACGCTACCTGATGGAGCGTTTCATCACCGCTCCGGTCAGTTTCAGTGGCACCCCGGACGAACAGGGAGTAGTGCAGGACGCCCAGCTTAAACCTGCACCCGACTACCGCCCGAGGCTGAAACTGGTATCGCTCGACATCGAAACCACCGAGCGCGGCGAGTTGTACTCGATTGCCCTGGAAGGCTGCGGTCAACGCCAGGTGTACATGCTCGGCCCGGCCAACGGCGATGCCACTGGCATCGATTTCGACCTTGAATATTGCGACACCCGTGCGCAATTGCTGGAGCGCCTGAACCACTGGCTGGCGTTGCACGATCCCGATGCGATCATTGGCTGGAACCTGGTGCAGTTCGACCTGCGCGTACTGCAGGCTCACGCCCAGCAACTGCAGGTCCCGCTTTGTCTGGGGCGTGAGGGCGAGCCAATGGAGTGGCGCGAACATGGCAGCCGTGCGCACTTTTTTGCCGGCGCCACTGGGCGTTTGATCATCGACGGTATCGAGGCGTTGCGCTCGGCGACCTGGAGCTTCCCTTCGTTCAGCCTGGAGAACGTCGCCCAGACCCTGCTCGGCGAGGGCAAGGCGATCGACACGCCGTACCAGCGCATGGATGAAATCAACCGCATGTTCGCCGAGGACAAGCCCGCCCTGGCGCGCTACAACCTCAAGGACTGCGAACTGGTCACGCGTATTTTCGCCAAGACCGAACTGCTCACCTTCCTCCTGGAGCGGGCCACGGTCACCGGCTTGCCAGCCGACCGTAGCGGTGGTTCGGTCGCTGCATTTTGCCATCTGTACATCCCCTTGATGCACCGCCAGGGTTTTGTTGCGCCAAACCAGGGTGAGCGACCCGATGAGGCAAGCCCCGGCGGCTTCGTCATGGACTCACGGCCTGGCTTGTACGAATCGGTGCTGGTGCTCGATTACAAGAGCCTGTATCCGTCGATCATCCGCACCTTCCTCATCGACCCGCTGGGTTTGATCGAGGGCCTGCGTGAACCGGGTGACGAGACATCGGTACCCGGCTTTCGCGGCGCCCGCTTTTCCCGCAGCCATCACTGTCTGCCAGCGATTGTCGAACGGGTCTGGCAAGGGCGCGAGACTGCCAAGCGCGAACATAACGCGCCGTTGTCGCAGGCGTTGAAGATCATCATGAATGCCTTCTACGGCGTGCTGGGCTCCAGTGGTTGCCGCTTCTTCGATCCACGCCTGGCTTCATCGATCACCCTGCGCGGCCACGAGATCATGCGCCGCACCCGTGAGCTGATCGAGGCCCAGGGTTATGCGGTGATCTATGGCGACACCGACTCCACCTTCGTCTGGCTCAAGAGCGCCCACAGCGAAGCCGATGCCGAGGTGATCGGACGGCGCCTGGTGCAGCAGGTCAACCAGTGGTGGCGCGAGCATTTACGCGACAGCCACGACCTGGACAGTGCCCTGGAGCTGCAGTACGAGACCCACTACAAGCGCTTCCTGATGCCGACCATCCGCGGTGCCGAGGAGGGCAGCAAGAAGCGCTATGCCGGCCTGGTGCAGCGCGGTGACGGGCACGAAGAGATGGTCTACAAGGGGCTTGAAAGTGTGCGTACCGACTGGTCGCCACTGGCCCGGCAATTCCAGCAGGAACTGTACGAACGCATCTTTCGCCGCCAGCCCTACCAGGCCTATGTGCGCGAATATGTGCGCCAGACCCTGGCCGGGGAGCTGGATGAGTTGCTGATCTATCGCAAGCGTCTGCGCCGGCCGCTGGCTGACTATCAACGCAACGTGCCGCCGCATGTACGGGCGGCGCGCATGGCTGACGACTTCAACCAGCGCCAGGGCCGACCCCGGCAGTACCAGAACGGTGGCTGGATCAGCTATGTGATCACCGTGGCCGGCCCCGAGCCGTTGGAGACCCGGCATTCGGCCATTGACTACGACCACTACCTGACGCGGCAACTGCAACCGGTGGCCGATGCCATCCTGCCGTTTGTGCAGGATGACTTCAGCGCATTGATCGATCGGCAGATGGGCTTGTTCTAGCCCTGAGGTACTTGTGGGAGCCGGCCTTGCCGGCGATGAGGCCAGTGTGGAACCAATCGCTGGCAAGGCCAGCTCCCACAGGGCTCAGCGCCTGCCTACATACCGCGAACCAACCACAGGGCCAACATCAGCCACGCCGCCGCAGCCAGAGCGGTGATCGTGCGTACGTGGTTCCAGCGATTCCAGCTCGGTACATAACGGTGCCAGGCCGCTGCCGCCTCGCTGCTGGCCGGGTCGAGGCGTGCCAGTGCCTGGTTTTTCGGCACGTTGAACAGCATCGTCACGACGATATTGCCCGCCAGGTACAGGCCGCTACCAATGGCCATGCACAAACTGCCTGGCAACGGCCAGCGCTGGTAAGCCCAGATCAGCAAGCCGACGCTGGTCAACGCCGTGCCAAGGAACAAGGCCAGGAACAGGCGGTTGAGCACCACTTGATTGATGGACTGCATGGCCGCCACGGCACTGTGTTCGGGGATACGTTCCAGCGCTTTCATGACGAAGTTGGAGAAGGCGAAGAACAACCCTCCCATCAGGCCACAACCCAGGGCCGTGGCCAGGATCAGCAACAACAGCAAGGCATCGACAACGCTCATGGTCCGGTCCTTCAGTAGCGGCAGGGGCAGGCGTGGCTGACAGCCATCAGCTATCCTCAGATTCAGATGTCAGCCTGTTCTGGACATGCCCAAGGCCATACATGGAAATCGGAAGTTACCTTTGAGCTGTCCACGGATTTCGTCCTGTAGTTTAGGCTCGCACCTCGGATCTTTCGTCGCGATCTGTAGTCTTTGATGCATGGAATTTGAAGGAGATGCGCATGCTCGTACGGTCACTGACCTTTGCCACCTTGCTGGCCATAGTTGCCGGCCCAGTCTTCGCTGACAACAGTGATCCCAAACCGCTGGACCTGGATCTGTACAAGGCCCGTCCGTTGATTGTCATTGCGCCCAGTACTGCGGACCCGACCCTGCGTGCCTTGAACCAGGCGCTGGAAGACCCGGCCACCAAGGCTGCGTTCCAGGAGCGCAACCTGGTGCTGTACAGCATTGCCGGCATGATGGGCAAACGCGAAGGCAAGGACCTCGACCAGCAGACGACCATGGCGTTGATCCGTCAGTTCAGGTTCAGCGCCGCCGACACTGTCGTTACCCCGGTGGTGCTGGTGGGCAAGGATGGCGTACAGCATCGGATAGCACACACGGGCACCCTTGAACCCAAGGCGATCTTTGACGCCGTAGACGCCTTGCCGGCCGAAGAAAAAGCCATCGTCGCCCCGACCGTGGCAGAACAGAAACAGGCCGCCACCACCCCGGCTAAAGAAGGCAAACCGGCTAAACCCGCCAAACCGGCCAAGCCGCTGCCACCGCCCAAGCCACTGGAAGACTGAGGCTGATCAACTGCCGGTCTTGACCTGACTCCACACCCGGGTGCGCACCCGCTCAAGCTTTAGCGGCAAGGGTTCGAGCGGGAACAGGGTGTCGAGCACCGCTTGCGGCGGGTACACCGTGGGGTTGTCGCGGATCTTGGTATCGACCAGATCGGTCGCGTCCTTGTTGGCATTCGGGTAGCCCAGGTAGTTGGTCGAGGCGGCGATGACCTCGGGCCTGAGCATGTAGTTGATGAACGCCAGACCCTGTTGCGGATTCGGCGCATGCTTGAGCAGCACCATGTTCTCCAGCCACATTGGCGCACCTTCGCGCGGGATGCTGTAGCGCAGCTGGCGGCCGTTGCCGGCATTCTCCGCACTGAGCTTGGCCTCGAACACACCGCCGGACCAGCCCAGTACTACGCAGACATTACCGTTGGCCAGGTCGGAGATGAACCGCGACGAGTCGAAGTAGCGGATATGCGGGCGCAGCTTGAGTAACAGCGCTTCGGCCTTGCGGTAGTCGTCCGGGTTCTTGCTGTTGTAGGGCAGACCCAGGTAGTGCAGGGCGATGGGAATGATCTCGTTCGGGGCATCGAGCATGGCCACCCCGCATTCGCTCAGCTTGGCCAGGTTGGCCTCGTCGAAAATCAATGCCCAGGAGTCCACCGGGGCCTGTTCGCCGAGCAAGGCTTTGACCTTGTCCTGGTCATAACCGATGCCGGTGGTACCCCACATGTAGGGGGCGGCGTAGCGGTTGCCGGGGTCGTTGCTCTGCAGCTTGGCGAGCATCTGCGGGTCGAGGTGGGGGAAGTTGGGCAGCTGGCTGCGATCAAGCTCGGCCAGTACGCCGGCCTTGATCAGGTTGGGCAGCAGGTCGCCGCTGGCGAACACCACGTCATAGCCGCTGCGCCCGGCCATCAACTTGCCCTGCATCACGTCGCTGTTGTCGAACACGTCATAAACCGGGGCGATGCCCGAGGCCTGCTGGAATTCCTTGGTGGTGTTCGGCGCGATGTAGTCGTACCAGTTGTAGATGTGCACGCTGGGCGTGGCAGCTTCTCCTGTCTGAACGCCGGCAGTGCACAGCAATGCGGCCAGGGCCAGGGGCAAACAGCGGATCGGCTTCATGGGGACACTCCAGGATTCTTGTTGTTGTCAGGCAGTGTTAGGCTCTGTACGAAATATGCCTGCGCGACGCTCGGCGATATTTCGTACAGACCCTAGGGGATCAGCAGCTCGCGGCGCCCGTCAGGGTGCTCGATCCGTGTACCCGGCAGTAGCAGGCGGCGGTCTTTGAGGTAGTCGTAGTCGCGGCGGGCGAGTTGCAGTTGCTCAAGGTCCAGCTCGATCTGTTGGCGGCACGTTTCGCGACCGGCTTCGAACAGTACGCGGCCAAAGGGATCGACCGCGGCGCTGCCACCGGCGAACAGCAGCCCACCGTCTCCTGCGCCGACCCGATTGACCATCACCGCGAAGGCCTGGTTTTCCTGGGCACGGGCCATGATCGCGGTACGGTGCACCGGGCCGTAGGGGTCCATGTTGCCGTTGCTGACGATGATCAGGTCGACACCCAGCTGGCCCAAGGCGCGGCTGCTCTCTGGCAGTTCGATGTCGTAGCAGATCAACAGACCGATGCGCAGGCCTTTCCAGCATGCGCTGGCGTAACGGTCACCGGGCTGGAACAGTCCACGCTCGGACGGCCACAGGTGAGTCTTGCGATAAGACAGGGCGATGCCTTCGGGGGTCAGCAGCACCGAGGTGTTGTAGTAAACGCCGTCGGCCTGTTCGGCAATACCGATCACCACCGCCACATCGCGTTCGCACACTGCCTGCTGGACCGCTTGCAGGGCCGGGCCATGCAGCGGTTCGGCAACCAGCGGCAGCTGCTCGGCGCTGGCAAAGCCCATCAGTTGGGTTTCCGGAAACACCAGCAGGTCGGTGTCGGCCTTGCAGCTGGCAATGGCCTCCAGCGTGCGTTGCAGGTTGTAGGCGGTATCGCCGTCGCGGCCATCAATCTGTATCAGTTCGATCTTCATCGCGGTTCCTTGTGCAGAGCTGGAACCGAGTATGCGCGGCCGGTTGCTGGCCGCACATTACTGCGATGGAGTAACCCTCAGTGGTTATTGGCCTGCTGCAGGTCGTAGCTCACGGGCGAAATGCTCGATGGCCAGTACATAACCATGAGTGCCGAATCCGGCCAGCACGGCCTTGGCCACCAGTGAGACATAGGAGTGATGGCGGAAAGCTTCACGCCGGTGCACGTTGGAGATGTGCACTTCGATCACCGGTACTTCGGCGGCGATCAACGCGTCATGGATGGCCACCGAGGTGTGGGTCCAGGCGCCGGGGTTGATGACGATGCCGTCAACCCGCCCACGGGCCTGGTGAATCCAGTCGATCATCTGGCCTTCGTGGTTGCTTTGCTGGAATTCCAGGGTCAGTTCCAGGCGGCTGGCCGCCTGTTGGCACAGGGCATGGACGTCGGCGAGGGTTTCGCGGCCATAGACCTCGGGCTGGCGCAGGCCGAGCATGTTCAGGTTGGGGCCGTTGAGCACGAGCAGGGTGGTCATGGCTGAAGGTCTCCAGTGAGGGTGTCGGTGATTACGATCTGGCCGCTGCGCGCGGCCTGGTTGATGGCGTCAACGATCTGCAGGTTGCGCAGGCCGTCGCGTACCGTGACCAGCGGCTGGGCCTGGCCACGGATCACCTGGCAGAAGTGCGCAAGCTGGCGCTGCAGTGGATCGGCGTGTTGCAGGCTGGCAACGGCGCTGGCGAAGGGCGTCCACCAGGAGCGATCCTGGGGTTGTTCGTAGTATTTAAGGCGCATGGTAGGAATTGACAGCGAGCCGCGGGTGCCGGCGATGACATAGCAGTCTTCGTCGTCATAGCTTGGGTAATCGAGGTTTTCCCGCGCGGTTTGTTCCCAGCTGCGGGCGCAGGCGGCGGTGTCCGAGAGCAGGAAGGTGCCCAGCGCGCCACTGGCAAAGCGCAGGCTGATGGCCACGCTGTCTTCCACGGCAAAGCCGCGCGTGGCGCTGGAGGCCTGGGCCTGCACGGCAACGATCTCGCCGCACAGCGAGCGCAGGTTGCCGATCTCGTGAATCATGTTGATCAGCACTGGCCCGCCGCCTGCCTTGCGGCGCCAGGGCGCTGCCTCGAAATAGTCGTCAGGCTTGTAGAACAATGCGCTGCCCATCACCGCCACCAGATTGCCGAGCAAGCCTTCGGCGATCAGCTCGCGGGCCTTGGCAAGGATCGCACTGTGGGCACGATGGTGCCCGACCAGCAGCCGCGCCCCGCGTTGCTCGGCAATGGCCAACAGGCGCTGGCCCTCTGCCAGGCTATGGGCCACCGGCTTTTCGATCAGCGCGGCCACGCCTTGCTCGACACAGGCCAGGGCGCCTTCGACATGCAGGTGGTTCGGGGTGGCGAGAATCACGCCGTCCGGACGCTGCTCGGCGAACAGCTCGGCCAGAGACGAGTACAGCGGCACCCCGGCGGCTGTGGCCAGTTCGGCAGCGGCCGGGGCCGGGTCGACCAGGGCGCAGAGCTGGCAGGCGTTGCTGGCCTGGATCAGTTCAACATGACGCCGACCGATCAGGCCGGCACCGGCGACGGCGATGCGTAGGGGAGTCATGGCGCTCTCATTGTTCTTGTGGGGCAAGGCAGACCGCGACGGCGGTTTTGTGAGAGGCTAATAAAAAACGCTGGGGAGATAATCGGCCAGAATGAAGAATCAGAATATGCTGCTAGCGAATAATGAGCCGTTGCTGCGCGATCTTCAGTTGTTCTGTGAGGTGGCGCGGCGCTCAAGCTTCATTGCCGCAGCAACCGAAACTGGCCTGTCGCCGGCCCATGTCAGCAAGCGCATCGCCACCCTGGAGACGCTATTAGGGGTGAAGCTGTTCAATCGCACCACTCGGCGGGTGAGCATCACCAGCGATGGCGAGGCGGCGTTCGTCTGGGCACAGAAGATCCTCGAGAACGTCGAGTCGATGTTCGAGTCATTGTCCGCAGCGCACAGCGAGCCACGGGGCACCTTGCGGATCAGCACCAGCCTGCGCCTGGGGCGCGAGCATGTCGCGCCGATTCTGTCGCTGCTGCGCCAGCGCCATCCCAATCTGGATATCTGGCTGGAGCTGATGGACCGCCGGGTCGACCTGATTGGCGAGAACTTCGACATCGACATTCGCGTCGGTGAAGTCCAGGAAAAACACTTGATCGCCCATCGCATCGCCGAGAACAAACGGGTGCTGGCTGCCGCCCCCGATTACCTGGCGCGACGTGGGCCGGTGCGCGTGGCGGCGGAGCTGGCGCAGCACGACTGCCTGCTGTTTCGCAGCCGTGATGACCGCTTCGGGGTCTGGCGCCTGCTTGGTCCGAACGGCGCCGAGACGGTCAAGGTCACCGGGCCGATGGCGGCCAACCACAGTGACATCGTCCGCCAGTGGGCGCTGGACGGGCACGGCATCATCATGGCCTCGTACTGGGATCTGGTCGGCAACCTTGAAGATGGCTCGCTGCAGCGGGTGCTGCCGGCCTACCACCAGCCCGCGGATGTCTGGGCGGTGACGGCTGCGCGCTCAAGCAGTTCGGCCAAGGTGCGCAGTTGTGTGGCGTTTTTACGGGAGCAGTTGAGCGAGGGGCCTTATGCGTTGGCTGTGGGCGGATGATCTGGGCAATATCAGCCGCCGGATACTCAACTGATCCGTATAAATCCTATAAACCTGAATCTGTAACTCAGTACACCTCAACGCCATAGTAAGGGCCTCCGTGATGAGGTCCGAACCATGTATCAGTATGACGAGTATGACCGTGCGCTGGTGTTCGAGCGCGTGGCGCAGTTTCGCGATCAGGTGCAGCGTTTCATGGCTGGCGAACTGAGTGAAGAAGAGTTCCTGCCACTGCGCCTGCAAAACGGCCTGTACCTGCAAAAGCACGCCTACATGCTGCGTGTAGCGATTCCTTACGGCACCCTCGGTGCCCGCCAGATGCGCACCCTGGCGCGCATCGCCCGCGACTATGATCGCGGCTACGGGCATTTCACCACCCGGCAGAACATCCAGTTCAACTGGATCGAACTGGAGCAGGTGCCCGACATCCTCCAGCACCTGGCGGAGGTCGAGATGCATGCCATCCAGACCTCCGGCAACTGTGTGCGCAACATCACCACTGAAGCCTTCGCCGGCGTCGCTGCCGATGAGTTGCTCGACCCACGGCCGCTGGCCGAAATCCTGCGCCAGTGGTCGACCATCAACCCGGAATTCCTGTTTTTGCCGCGCAAGTTCAAGATCGCCATCTGCTCGGCAGTTGAAGACCGCGCGGCGATCATGATGCATGACATCGGCCTGTACCTGTACCGCGACGGCCAGGGCCAGATGTGCTTGCGGGTCATGGTCGGCGGCGGTCTGGGGCGTACGCCGATTCTCGGTCTGCAGATCCGCGAGGGCCTGCCATGGCAGCATCTGTTGTCATATGTCGAAGCGATCCTGCGGGTCTACAACCGCCACGGTCGCCGCGACAACAAGTACAAGGCGCGGATCAAGATCCTGGTCAAGGCGCTGGGTATCGAGGCTTTCTCCCGGGAAGTCGAGCAGGAATGGCAACACATCAAGGACGGTCCGGCGCAGCTGACCATCGATGAATTCCAGCGCGTGGCCGCAGCCTTCGAACCGCCGGCGTATGCCAGTGCGGCCGACAGCGAACTCGAGTACGAAACCCACCTGGCCCAGGACCACGGGTTTGCACGCTGGGTGTCCTGCTGCGTGAAACCGCACAAGGTGCCTGGCTATGCCAGCGTGGTGCTGTCGACCAAACCGGGGGCGTCTTCGCCACCGGGCGACCTGACCGCGGCACAGATGGAAGCGGTGGCGGACTGGTCCGAACAGTTCGGCTTTGGTGAAATCCGTATCGCCCATGAACAGAACCTGATCCTCCCGGACGTACGCAAGCAGGACTTGCACGCACTCTGGCGCCTGGCCTGCGAGCGCGACCTGGGGACCGCCAATATCGGCATGCTCACCGACATCATCGCCTGTCCTGGCGGCGACTTCTGTGCCCTGGCCAATGCCAAGTCGATACCCATTGCCCAGTCGATCCAGCGCTGCTTCGAAGACCTCGACTACCTGCACGACCTGGGCGAGCTGAGCCTGAACATTTCCGGCTGCATCAATGCCTGCGGCCATCACCACATCGGCAACATCGGCATCCTTGGCGTCGACAAGAACGGCAGCGAGTGGTACCAGGTGACGCTCGGCGGCGCTCAGGGCAAGCACAGCACCTTGGGCAAGGTGATCGGCCCATCGTTCAGCGCCGACGAAATCCCGCGGGTCATCGAGCAGATCATTGCCACCTACTGCGCCTATCGCGAGCTGGACGAGCCGTTTGTCGACACCGTGCGCCGGGTTGGCCTGGAGCCCTTCAAAGAGCGGGTCTATGCCAAACGCCCCGAGGAGCTGATATGCGTAATGTGATTGCCTTGCGCAACGGCGAGCCGCAGCTGCTCGCCGAGGATGGCTGGCAACTGGTACGTGACAGTGAGTCGGCGTTGCCTGAAGGCTTGCTGATTCTGCCGCTTGATCTCTGGCTGGCGCGTCAGGCGTCGCAACCCGGCGGTCGCGATGGTCTGTGGTTGGGGCCGGATGACGAGGTTGAGCCGCTGCAGCCCTGGTTGGCGCAACTGCCGCTGATTGCGATTGATTTCCCCAGCTTTCGCGATGGGCGTGGCTATAGCCAGGCCTACCTGTTACGCACCCGCCTGGGCTGGCACGGCGAATTGCGCGCCATCGGCGATGTACTGCGCGATCAACTGAGCCACATGCGCCAGTGCGGTTTCGACAGTTTTGCCGTGCGCGAGGACAAGTGCGCCGAGGACGCACTCAAGGGCCTGGCAGGGATGAGTGTGCTGTACGGGCGCTCGGTGATTGAGCCGCGGCCGTTGTTTCGTCGGCGCTAAGGGTTACTCGGTGGCGCTGCCCGTTGCGGTAGCCGTAAGCTGAAACTACACCGCCAAACCGGCCCCGGTTGTGGGCGCTCTCAAGGGTGTTTGAAGTTTGCCCAGGGGCCAGGAACTCCCATTGGCATCAATATAATTGGTTGAAAATTCCTACATGAAATAAGGGTGTTTCCTGTTTGCGGGCCTTATCTGTAGGAATACCCTTGCGGCGTCTCAACTAAACGGCTGTCGCCGATGTTCAGTTCATCTCACCTTCTTTTGTGTATCGCGCGCTAGCAGCGCCGATCATCACGTCCGGTTCGCAAACCTCTCGTACTAGCGCTTGCCCTGTGATTCAGGGCAACGGAGGCGTCTGCGTGCCAGAAAGGTGCGAAAGCTGGTTAAACGCTGTGATGGAGTCTCCCTATGGCTGTAAAACGCACCTCAAAACACCTCGCCGTTTCCGGCCTGATGGTGACGCTGTTCGCCACGCTCGGCGGCTGTGCCAGTGTGGCGGTTCCTACCGAGCAGGTCGAGTTGACCCGCAATGCGGTCAGTCGTGCGGTAACCGCCGACGCGACGCAGTTTGCCCCGGTGGAAATGAAGTCGGCCCAGGACAAGCTTTACAAAGTAGAGCGTGCACTGGGTGAGCAGGACTTTGCCCAAGCGCGGCTGCTGGCTGAGCAAGCCGAAGCCGATGCCGATCTGGCCGAGCGCAAGGCGCGGGCCCTTCGGGCCCAACAGCAGCTCAAAGAAGCCCGGCAGGGTATCGAAGTGCTCAGGCAGGAAATGCTGCAAGCCCCCGACGCCATTGTTTCGCCTAGCCGATAAGGATCGTTTCCATGCAACTCAAATACCTGTTTATCGCTGTCTCTGCAGCGGGCCTGATCCTCAGCGGCTGTGGCACCACACCGGAAAATGCCGGCTTGCTGGAAGCGCGCGAACAATTCAGTGCACTGCAGAGCAAACCTGAATCCACTCGCCTGGCCGGGCTGGAAACCAAAGCGGCATTTGCCGCCTTGGGCCAGGCGGACCTTGCCTCGCTCAAGGATCGCAAGGCCCCGCAGGTCGAGCAGTTGGCGTATCTGGCCAAACAGAAAATTGCCATTGCCGAACAGACCATCGACCTGCGCAAGGCCGAAGCCGGCCTGTTGGGCATCGAGGCGCAACGTACCCAGGCGCGTCTGGATGTGCGCACCGCCCAGCTCAAGGCGTTGCAACAGCTCAATGCCAAGCAGACTGATCGCGGTGCAGTGGTCACATTCGGTGATGTGCTGTTTGATACCGGTCGTGCTGAACTCAAGGCCAGCAGCCTGCGTAACCTGGATCAGCTGACTGAGTACTTGCGCGCCAACCCTGAGCGCAAGGTGCGGGTTGAAGGCTTTACCGATTCCACCGGTGGCGATGCATTCAACCAGCAGCTGTCGGAGCGTCGCGCCGCTGCAGTCGCCAACGCGCTGCGTCGTGCCGGTGTTGCGCCGGAGCGGGTCAAGGTGGCCGGCTACGGCAAGGAGTTTCCGGTGGCTTCCAATGCCGATGCTCAGTCGCGTCAGCTCAATCGCCGCGTGGAAGTGATCATTTCTCACGGCAGCAATGCGGTCAGCGACCGCAGCTGAAGACACTACGGGCCCATCCGCGAAGGATGGGCCCGTAGTCGTTAGAACACGTGCCGCAACAACCAGTACAACCCGCCTGCCAGCACAATCGCCGCTGGCAATGTCAGCACCCAGGCCATCAGCAGGTTGAAGATGGTCCGCATCTGCAGGCCCGAGCCATTGGCAACCATGGTCCCGGCCACCCCCGAAGACAGCACATGGGTCGTCGATACCGGCAGGCCGTACATGTCCGCCGCGCCAATGGTGCACATGGCTACCAGCTCTGCAGAAGCCCCTTGAGCGTACGTCAGGTGGGTTTTGCCGATCTTCTCACCGACCGTGACCACAATCCGCCGCCAGCCGACCATGGTGCCCAGGCCCAGGGCGATGGCTACGGAAATCTTCACCCACAGCGGTATGTAGCGGGTGGCGTCGTCCAGCTGGCGCTTGAACAGTTGCAGGTTGGCCTGGGTGTCGCTGTCGAAGCGGACCAACTGGTGCTTGTCGATCAGGCGAATGGTTTCGCTGGTCAGGTACATGTCGTTACGCACGTTGGCCATGGCCTCGGCGGGTACCCGGTTCAGCGAGCCATAGCCTTCGACTTCGCTACCGATGGCGCCGGTCAGGGCGGCGAGGGCCGGAACCAGTTCAGGACTGGCTGCCGGTTGGCGGATGAATTCGGTCAGGGTTTTCCGTGGATCGGCGCTCAACAGTTGTGGAGCGCCGCGCTGCAGAGACTGCTGGGTGGCCTCGGCGACTGCGGCAAACTGCAGTGACTGCTCGGCGGGCATGGTGCGGTTCAGGGCGTAAGCCATCGGCAGGGTACCGACCAGGATCAGCATGATCAGGCCCATGCCTTTCTGACCGTCGTTGGAGCCGTGGGCAAACGACACCCCGGTGCAGGTCAGGATCAGCAAACCGCGGATCCACCAGGGCGGCGGCGTGTTGCCGACGGGGGCCTGGTACAGATCGCGGCGTTTGACCAGATGACGCAGCACCAGCAACAACAGCGCCGCACAGGCAAAACCGACCAGCGGTGACAACAGCAGCGAATAGCCCACCTTGCTGGCCTGGGCCCAGTCCACACCGCTGGTGCCATCGCGGCCATGCATCAGCGCATTGGCCACGCCGACGCCAATGATCGAACCAATCAATGTGTGCGAGGAGGAGGCCGGAAGGCCCAGCCACCAGGTGCCCAGGTTCCAGATGATCGCCGATAGCAACAAGGCGAAGACCATGGCAAAGCCGGCCGAGGAGCCAACCTTGAGAATCAGCTCTACCGGCAACAGGGCGATGATGCCAAAGGCCACGGCACCGCTGGACAGCAGCACCCCGAGGAAGTTGAAGAAACCGGACCAGACCACCGCCACCGAGGCGGGCAGGGAATGGGTGTAGATCACCGTGGCCACGGCGTTGGCGGTATCGTGAAAGCCATTGACGAACTCGAAGCCCAGGGCGATCACCAGCGCCACCCCGAGCAACAGGAAGGGGGTCCAGGTGGTGACCACCGTGCCGCTGGCATCGATGTCGTGCGCCAGGCTCCAGGCTGTGTAAAGCAGACCGGCCAGCAACAGGCCGAAGAACAGGATCAGGGTACCGCGACCGGGCTTGTGGTTCAGCTGCGGTCGTGGGTCGGTTGTGGCAAGCGATGGACTGCTGGCCAGCGTCGGGGTAGTCATGATGACTCCGGGTTGGTTACCTCAGGCGGCAAGCTTAGAAGATAGGAGCGAAACCGACCTGATCCCGATCAATGAAAGGTCTAGGCTGATACAAAATAATGACGAGGTGCCGATGATTCGCTGCAAGCGCGTTTATGATCCTGTGGCGGTCGAAGATGGCCAGCGTGTGCTGGTCGACCGCTTGTGGCCGCGCAACAAGCGCAAGGAACAGCTGCAGGCGCTATGGTTGCCTGAGGTGGCGCCGTCGACCGCATTGCGTCAGGCCTTCCATAAAGGCGAAGTGGATTTTGCCGGCTTTGCCGAGCGCTACCGTCAGGAACTGGCGGCGCGGCCCGAGCATTGGTGGTCACTGCTTGGGATGGCCGGGAAGGGCGACCTGACCCTGGTTTATGCAGGCAAAGACACCGAACACAACAATGCCCTGATACTGGCCCAGTGGCTGGAAGATGAGCTGGACCGGCAGGGGCCGATGAGTTCGCCGGTGTGTTATGCCGGGGAGGTCAAACCCTTGTAGGCGGCTTGCGGTGGGAGCGGGCTTGCCCCGCGATACGATGCTACTGACAGACCGCAATCGCGGGGCAAGCCCGCTCCCACCGTAAACAACTCATTCAGGGACCCACCCTTGCAACTTATCCCCGCCACCGACCAGCACTGCGCCTTCGCCCGCGACCTGACCCGCCGCGCCATGCTGCGTTACTACCACGAGTTCGACCTGCTGTGGATCGAAGAAGCCTTCGATCAGGCCTGGAGCTGGCGTGAGCAATGGTTGATCGTCGAAAACGATGCGGTGCTGGGCTTCTGCAGCCTCAGCCAGGACCGCCAGGCCCTGTACATCCGCGAGTTGCATCTGCTCGAGAATGCCCGTGGACACGGCATCGGTACCCAGGTATTGGAGCAACTGGCCGGCTGGGCTGCCGAACGGCGTTTACCGCTGATGCGTCTGACAGTCTTCAAAAGCAACCCGGCGCAGGCCCTGTACCAGCGCCGGGGGTTTCAAGCAGTGGGCGAGGATGAATGTTTCGTGCGCATGCAGCGGACTATTGACTAGCGTTCCGGCTGACGCGCACCACGCGCTCCTGGCGCTGGGTGGCGTCGAGCAGCGGTCCCTGAATGGTCAGCAGGTCACCGATCAACAGGTTCTGCAGCAGCGGTTTGCCTTCGAAGCGATTGCGCCCGAGCACCACCTGCTGCAGTCCTTCGACCCGCACCACTGCCTTGCCTGCCTTGCCCAGGGTGTTGCCACTGAGGGTCAGTGGACCTGCCAATGGCGCGACATTACGCAGGCTGATGGCATATTCCGGGGTGTTGCCGATACGGTTATTGACCAGGATTGCGCCGCTCACTTCGCTGGCATCCACGGCGCTGCCCTGGCTGTTGCCGATCAGGTTGTCCTCGATCAGCAGGGGCGCCTGGGCGCTGGGTGCCAGGTTGCGCAGTTGCAGGCCGTTGCCGCGGCTGTCGCCGATCAGGTTGGCGCTGAGCAGCAGGGCGCCGCGCTGCTCGCTGATTTCGATGGCGGCCTTGTGTGCACCGAGGATCAGGTTGCGCTCGACCCGTGCCACCGTCTGTCCGCGCAGGCGGATGCCGCTATTGTTGTCGATGCCGCGCAGCTGGTTGTTGACCAGGTTGACCTGGCTGTCGCGTACGTCGATGGCGTACTGCTGTGACTGCTCGAAACGACTGTCGTTGATCTGCGCTTGCGTGTGTTGCAACTCGACGGCGCTGGACAGCTCGTTGAACTGGCTGTTACTCACGATCAGCGTAGCCTGGGCGGTGCCCGGCGCTTGCTGGCTGCTCAGGGCGGTGCTCAGACCACGGGACAGGTTGGCGTTGTAACCCAGGCGTTCAAGGGTTGAGCCGATAATCTGGGTATGGCTGCCGGCCCAGGCCACCACGAACGGGCGCCAGGCACGGTCGGTGCTGCCCGGTTTGTCGCCGGCGACACTTTCCAGGCGTGACTGGTTCAGGCCCAGCCAGCCCTGGTTGATCAGCGCCGTGCCCGAGTAGCTGTACAGGTACAGGCTGGTGCCTTCCAGCACCAGGCCGCCATCACTGCCGATCATCAGCGGATAGCTGAGCAGGTAGCCGTCCTTGTAGGGCTTGAGGATCCGTGGGTTGTTCAGCGCGTCGTGCAGTTGCCCCAGAGTGATGCTGCCGCCACGAATCAGTACCGCCTGCGGGTGATGTGCCTGGTAGCCGGCAATCGCGCGGAACAGGCCATTGTTGACGAACGGCTCGAACGGCCAGCTGCCGGTCTGCGAGGAAAACATCGGTTGCAGGCTGACACTGGCACGCCCGGCCGGACGCGGGCGTTCCTTGACCTGCAACTGCACGGCCTGGGCAGCCTGTTGTTGCAGCTGTTGCAACTGTGCCTGATGCTCGCTGTTGCTGATCACGCTCAGCGACTGCTGCAGTGGCAGGCTTTGGCTTGCCGCCTGGGCCGTGCCTGCGCAAAGCAGAACGGCGAGGCAGCAAAGGGAAAGAGGGCGCATGGCCATGGCGATTCGTCCTTGGGTTACGGCAGTTTGGGGTACAGCGGCTTGAGCGGGCCGCCAATCTGGCTGTAGTTGTCGACGTCGCCGTCTTCGCTGTCGTACAGCTGGCGAGCCAGGCGATGGTCTGGTGCGCGCTGCAGGAAGGGGATCAGCCAGGCCAGCTTGTAAGGCGCCACGGCGATCTGCGATTGGCCCTTGAGCTCGGGCAGTTCGTCGGCATCGAGGATGCTGCGTGCGGCGAAGTTGCCCAGCAGTTCCAGGGTCTGCTGGTCTTGCGCGCTCCAGGGCAGGCCATTGACCCGCGCCGACTCGGCCAGCAATACCAGCGGCACCAGTGCGTATTGGCTATAGGTGGCGGCCAGTTTGCCGCGGGCGACTTCCAGCGGCAGATAGGCATAGCTGCCATCGCGGGCCTTGACCGCCTGTTGCAGGCCAAGGCGCAGGTTGCCGTCGGCCCACTGGATGAAGTCATCGCGCTGGATCAGCATGCCGGTCGCCGCTACCGCCCAGGCGGCCCAGTAGTCATGGTTGTTGAACCAGGCAAAACCTTGCGCCCGGCGCGGCTGGTACTCGGCAATGATGCGTTCGCCCAACTGCGTGAACCATTCGCGCTGCTGCGCCGTCAGTTGCAGCTTGCCGTCGCTGGCCGCCTGGGTCATCAGCAAGGTTGAGGCCATGGCCGCGACCGCCCATTTGCGCGCAGCCATGCCGGTGCTGCTGGCGTCCGGATTGAGCAGCGCCCGGGCCTCGGCCCACTGCTGCAGCCATTGGTCCTGGCAGGCCAGGGCCATGTTCGCTTGCTGCGGCGTTTTCGCCCGCTGGAAACGCTTGCTGGCATAGATCAGGCCGCCGATGAACTGTTTGACCTGCTTGCCGATCTTTGCGCTGTTGGCATCGGGACTGCTGCGCAGGGTCGACTTGCTGGCATCGCGCTGGTCGTACTTGCTCTGCATCTGCAAGCTGCCGGTGTAGGGCGCTGGTGGCTCCTTGCTGCATTGCAGGGTGCGGTAGTCGGCGATCATTGCCGATTGCGCGGTGGCCCGTGGCGGCCAGATCGAACTGGCGGCCAGGCTGTGGCCCAGTTGCAGGCTGGCGTACAGACCCAGGGCCAGGGCGCTCCAGGTTTTCACAGGCATAGTCGGGTTTCCACCTGGGTGGCGGCGCTGCCGGCTTTGGTCGGCTCCATGAACACCGAGAGCAGATTGGCCCCGGCAAACTCCTTGGCGCGGCTCAGTTCCAGGTAGTACTGGCCACCAGTGACCACCGCCTCGCGGCGGAACCAGACCTTGTCGCGCGCGCCGTTGTCGTAATAGACGATCACGTAGAAATCCTTGACGTTCTTGTCGCTGATGCGGATGTCGAGGAAGCCGGCATTCACCGCCTTGCGCGCTTGGCCTGCGTTACTGAGCAGTTCGATACGCTCGTTGACCTTCAGCGCCGGACGCTGCAAACGGTTGGCCATAACCTCGGTGGACACCGGGCAGCCGCCCTTGATCGCTGGAATCAGCTGGCGGTACATCAGCTCGGACTCCAGCTGGTAGTTGGCCGGCAACTCCCAGATGATCAGCTTGGGCGGCGCCTTGGGCTTGTAGTTCTCCGACAGCAGGTATTCGAGCAACGAGCCGTCCTGGCCGACGCCGGGCAGGGCGTAGTTGAGGATATCGACGTCGAGGTACTGCTTGAGGTAGCCGTCGAAATTGAACTGCTTGCTTTCGTCTTCCCGGGCGGCGGCGTTACTGTCGCCGACCAGGATCACTTGCGGATCCGGCGCGTCGTCGAACAAGGCCTCGGCACCTTGATCCTGAGGGATGGTCTGGTAACCACGCACGTACTGGAAACCATAGTTGTTGCCGCAGATGTAGCTCAGGGCCAGGTTCAGGGTGCCGTCCTTGGGCACCATCACTCCGGGCTCGGTGCGGTATTGCTTCTTGTCCAATGAGGCATAGAACGGTTGACGGCGTACTTCCTCGGCCACCAGGCGGGCGGTGGCTTCAGCGCCCGCCGGCGTCCAGTGGTGATCGCGGCGGAAGAAGAACTCAGCCTGGGGCGGGTTCTGCACCACCTGCATCATCGGTGCGACGATGGCGCCGCCGTTGCGCAGCTGCTGCAGATAACTGCTCAGGTTGCCGCTGGCGCGGGCGAAGTCGAAACCATGCAGTTTGTCGGCGTACAGCTTGTCGCGGTGCATCAGGCCGCGGGTTGGCTGGATGGCCATGGCCACCTGGATACCCTGACGATGGAAGGTGTCCATCAGGCGTGCGAACTCCGGGCGCATCGGCGCCGGGATGCCGAAGTCGTTGGTCAGGTCGACCGCCGAGCGAAACAGCCAGCGATCCTTGCCCGGAACGATTTCGCGCATCAGCTTCATGCGGCCTTCGGCGTAATGCTGGGGATTGCTCAAGCCGGGGCACATCAAGCACTCCAGGCCTTTGCAGGTGGCCGGGTTGCTGTCGGCGGCCGCGCCGTGCACGCTGAACAGCGCGCCGGTAACGGCCAGGCCAAGGGCGAATAGGCTTTTCATGGTGCCGCTCACTCGCTCGGGTCGATGCTGTTGGCCAGGCTCATGCTGCGATAGCCGTTGCCCTGAGGCAGCAGTACGTAGCTATAGGAGCGGCCTTTCTTGAGGAACAGTTCGTCGAACTGGGCGATTTTCTGTTGCTGGTCATAGGCGGCAAAGCCGATCTTGATTTCGTTGACCATGCGGCTGCCGGTCTGGTCCTTGCCCAGGGTGTCGACCACCACACTTTTGCCATCGACGGTTTTCAGCGCGACCTTGGCCGGGGTCAGGTTGTAGAAGGCGATCTGCGCCTTTTTCGGCTCGTTGACGTACTTGTCGGCGATCAGCGTCAGGGTGTTGCCGTCATAGACCACGGTGCTCGCGGCATTGGCCTTGAGCTGTGGCTCGATGGCCTTGGCACCGACAGCGATCTTGTGGCTACCGGCCGGGGTGAAACGGTAGCCACTCAGTTGTCCGGCAGCGACCCGCTGCGGGTTGACCTTGCCGCTCAGGGTCACGTCGATGTTGCTGTCAGACAGGTTGAGCACCCGCACAAAGGCGGAGTCGGCCGGGGCCACGGCGTCGTACAGGTCGGCGTTGCCTTCGGCGGCCACGCCTTGGCTGCTGACCAGCAACAAGGCGCTGGCGGTGAGCAGGTGCTTGAGCGAACGGTTCATGTCGATCTCCTTGAAAGTGTCAGAAATGCTGGGTCTGGCCGGGACGGCTCAGTGAGCCCAGGCGGTGGGCGAGCAGGGTGCGCAGCGGGAACTCCCAGATCACCGTGTCGATCTGCGGGTTCTTGAGGTCGTCGCTGGCGAGGAACTGGTTCATCGCCTCGAACGGGCCGCGGGCTTCCACCGCGACACTGAGCAGGTCGCGGTTGAGCGCCTCTTTGAGAAAACCGGTGAAGTTCCAGTCGTCGATCTTGCTGTAGCTGGTGCCGACCAGCAGCAGGCTCTGCTGTTCGTCGGCGAACAACGCGTCACTGTTCTGTTCGGCCTTGAGGGTTTCGTACAGGGCGATCTGGCTGGGGCCAAACTGCGGGGCCAGCTGGGCGTGATTGAACTGGATGTAGTTCATCAGGTCGCCCTTGACGGATTTTTCCGCGACCTTGTGCGACACGTAGCGCTCATCGCCGAGCAGGTCGGGGCGTTGACGGGCCAGTTCATAGGCTGTCAGCCGCGCGCCTTCCGGGCTCCAGTGGGTGTCGGATTTAAGGAACAGTTGCGGGCCGGCGCTGTTGTACAGGAAGGCCGAGCGCACTGGCGTGACCTCGGTTTTCTGCGCCTGCAGGCCGGCAATGAAGCGGTCGTACAGGCTGATCGCCCGCGGATCGACGGCACGCTCGGTGTGGGCGCCATAGACATCCACCTTCATCGGCAGCGGCAGCAGGATCAGGCGTTTGTTGTGCGCCTTGAGCTTTTGCTCGACCTCGGCGATCTGCGCCAGCTGGCCGTCCAGGTTGGCTTGCAGGTTGTTCGGTACGCGGTACTCCTGGTTGGTGTACAGCCAGCCGTCCTTGCCCAGCACCACACCTTTGGTGCCTTCGTCGAACAAGCGGTACTGGGCGTTGGCCCACAGTTCAACCGAGGGTTCACGCAGGAAGAAGCGCTTGTCGTAGACCTGCTCGAACTTGCGCAGCAACTTGCCATCGACAAACAGGTTCCAGGCATCGCTCTGGCTTTTGGCGAAGCTGAACACCGGCGGCAGGGAATAGACGAACATCCCTGCCAGCACTACGCCAAAGAGGATGCCGTTGACCTTGCTCGCCGAATTCATGACCGGGTACATGGCCGTCTCCTAGAACTGGAAGTACAGAAAGGGTGAAAAGGAGTTCGCCGCCAGACTGCTCAGCGCCAGAGCGAAACCGGCCCACAACAGCACGGCCTTGAGGCCACCGACATGACGCATGAAGTACTGCTCTTTATTGCCGGCGTAGTAGCGCACGTTGTTGCTGCCGGCCAGCACCAGCCAGCACAGCGCGACGGCGGCAAACGACATGGCCATCTTCGACGCACCGAGCACATACAGGTCCAGCGAGCCCAGGCCGTTGAAGCCGAACAGCGCCTGGTAGATGTCCAGGCTGTGGCGCAGGTCGTTGGTGAAGAACAGCGGCATGCTCAGGATGATCAGCACGAAGGTGCGCAGGTTGCGTCCCAGGTGGTAGGGCGTGGTGATCTTGGTCGCCAGGTTGTATTTGCGTTCGATGACCATCCCCAGGCCAAAGAACAGGCCCCAGAAAATGAAGGCGAAGCTTGCGCCGTGCCACAGCCCCGACAGCAGCATGGTGTAGACCAGCGCCGGCAGTGCCCCGGCCACCCGTTTGCGCACCAGCGGCATGTACACGTAGTCGCGCAGGAAATGCGCCAGGGTCATGTGCCAGCGTGCCCAGAACTCGGTGATGCTCTGCGAGACATAGGGCTGGTTGAAGTTCTCCGGAAAGCGGAAGCCCATCATCAGCGCCAGGCCCAAAGCCATATGGCTGTAACCGGCGAAGTCGAAGTACAGCTGCAGGGTCGAGACCACCAGGCCGAACCAGGCGTCGCTGAGCTGCAGGGTGCCTTCGCTGATGAACAGCACGTTGATCGGCGCCAGCTGGTCGGCGATCAACACCTTCATGATGAAGCCGAGCATGAAGCGACACACGCCCAGGGAAAACAGCTCCAGGGAATGGGTGCGCTGGCGCAGCTGCGGCGCCAGCTGGCTGTAACGCAGGATCGGGCCGGCGACCAGGTGCGGAAACAGCGCGACGAAGGCGGCGAAGTCGATGAAGTTGTTGGTTGGCGTGGCGTCTTTGCGGTAGATGTCGACGATGTAGCTCAGGGCGTGGAACACATAGAAGGAGATGCCCAGCGGCAGGAAGATGGTCTCCAGGCTCCAGGTGTTGATACCCAGCGGCGCGAGCAGGGCGGCGAGCACTTCGGCGCCGAAGTTGGCGTACTTGAAGTAGCCCAGGGTCGACAGGTTGCCGACGATGCCGATCCACAGCAGGCGCAGCGCCCAGCGTTTGTCGCCGGCGTCCAGGCGCGCCTTGATGCGCAGGCCGAACCAGTAGTTCCAGTAGGTGATGGCGACGAACAGCAGCAAAAAGTCCGGCCGCCACCAGGCATAGAAGATGTAGCTGGCAGCAACGATCACGGTCGAGCGCCACTGTGGCCGGGCGAGGAAGTACACGGCCAGGAACAACGGCAGGTAGAGGAATAAAAAGACGTTGGAGGCGAAGATCATCGGAGGGTCCGTCCTTAGTAGCTGATCACCACGCCGACACTCAGCTGGTAGTCATCACCGCTGTCCAGGGCGTTGCCGGCATTGAGGTAGCTGGCGCTGACCAGGGCGTTGACGTCCAGGTGCTTGCCGTCGATGGCCACCGGAAACATCTTCCAGTAGTAATTGAGGTCGTACATTTGCCCGACATCCTTGCCGCCACCGTGGTTGCCCTGGGCAATGGCGCGGTTGCGTTCGCTGCGCTGGTCACCGTCGATGCGCACCGGCAGGGTGCCGTCGGCATCGCGCAGTTTCAGGTCGGTCACGCGCAGGTCGAGGGCACTGCGCGGGGTCGGGTTGGTTTCCAGGCTGATGCCGTAGTAGCTCAGGTTGCGCAGGTCGAGACTGACGAAGGAACTGGTCAGGCGCGTGCTGTAGCTGCCCTGGCGGGTGATGCGGTCGGACTGGATGGCATTGAGGCGAAAGCCGTCGTTTTCGTTGCTCGGCTTGTCGGTCAGGCCACCGCGCAGGGCTACCCGTGGCGTCCAGGGCAGGTCGTGAAAGCGCTTGCCGATCTCGCCCAGGGCTGCCCAGCCGCTGGCATTGTTGCCGGTGCTGGTGGTGCCGTTGCCATCGGTGTTGTCGACCTTGCCATCGAGACCGGCCAGCTCCAGGTGGTAGTCACTGAACAGCGGGCTGACATCCAGGTCATCGGCCTTGAAGAACAGCCCGTAGCGCATGCCCTTGAAGTCGTAGCGATCTTCCGGGTCGTGGCCGCTGTGGTCGTTCTCGTGCATCAGGCGCACGCCGGCCCAGTTGCGTTCGCTCCAGCGGTAGGCGTATTCACCCATCAGGTAGGTGGTGCGTTCTTCGCTGTCGGCCAGGCTGTTGACGTCGCTGTTGTAGTTGTAGAACTTCTGCCCCACGGCAAAAAAGCCACGGGAGAAGGTGTCGTTGTAGTTGAAGCGCAGCGACTCCAGGCTGTCGTCCCACCAGATGCCGTAGTCATCGAAATAGCGTTGGCGGCCGACCGACAGCGAGAAGCGCGGGTCATCGCCGAGCAGGTTGCGTTTGACGTACAGCTCGCGCAGTTCGGCGTACCAGCCTTCAGGCTGTTCGCGGTCGAAGCTGTTGCTGTTCTCGTTCTGCGTGCTGATCGACTGGCTGGAGTCGTAGTTCAGCCACAGGCGGCCATAGACCATCCACTTGGCCCAGCGCTTTTCCGGCGAGTACCAGGCAAACGATGGCTCGTAGCGCAGGCTGTAGAACATCTCGCGGCTGCGGCCGACCTCGGAGTTTTCCGGGCCGTAGCCGGTCTGCACGGTCAGCTTGTTGAAGAACTCCGAGGTAATCACCGGCGCACTGCCGTCGCTGGGCAGCACCCGTACCGGTTCGTTGCTGTCTGCTTCGGGGCCGGTGATTTCTTCGGCGGCCATGGCCGGGTACAGCGGTGTCAGGGCCAGCAGGGCACCGAGCAGGGAGTGATGCGCTTTCACAGGGTTGCCTCCTTCAACAGATCGGCGCGTGCGGCCAGGGCACGGTCGATGTCATCCTTTTTCAGGGTCTTTTCCAGGCGTTTGATCAGGCTGCGGGCGCCACTTTCACCCAGTTCAAGCGCCACCTGGGCATAGGTGTAGGCCTTGACCGGGTCATGGCAGATGGCCCGGCCGTAGGCGTGCAGGGTGGCCATGCGGTACCAGGCCGTGGTTGAGCCGGCCTGGGCCTGGGCCTGGAAAATCTGCAGGGCCTTGTCCTGGTCCGGCTCATCCTCTACGCCCTTGCTGTAGTAGTCGGCGAGCAGCAACTGGGCATCGGGGTAGTGGCTGGCGATCAGTTCATCGATCAGCGCGCGGGCTTTTTGCGGGTCCAGGGTCAACCAGTTGTTGACCATATAGAACGAGGCTTGCAGGGCCTTGGCGCGGGTCGGCTCATGGGCTTGCACCTGGTTGATCAGGGCCTGGGTCTCTTCAGCGTTATGCGCGGTGGGGTCGGAGATCATGTAGCTGGCCTTGGACGCTATCGCCGGTACATAGCCGCGCTCGACAGCATGGTCACGCCAGCGCAGGGCCTCGGCCCGAGCCAGCTCCAGTTCGTCGCTGCGGGCTTTTTCCCGGGCCAGTTGCGCGGCATCAGGTTGCACCTGGGCAGTGCCCATGGCACGTACCTGACGCGCCTGGCGGTCGCTTTCCAGGTCGGCGCGCTGCACGCTGTTGATACTGTCGAGCAGCGAGCCGATGCGGTGGACGATCTCCACCGCCAGGGTTGGCCGCTGGGCTTCGAGGCTACGGGCGAAGGCCGGGAAGGCGCGGTCCTGGTCTTCACCGAGGAAGCGGTAGTAGCGATCGATGGCCCGCACATCCACGCGCACTGCCTGCTGGTACCAGTGCTCGGCGGTCTGCCGATCGCCCTGACGCTCAGCCAGTACTGCACGGTACAGCTCGGGGCGGCAGTTGAGCAGGCACGATTGCTGGTACAGCGCCAGCAGGTGCTGCGCCTGGTCGTTGGAGACCAGTTGCGGGTAGACCAGAAACACCTCGAGGGTGGTGCTGGCGTTGCGCGGATCGAGGGTTGCCGGGTAGCGCGTCAAGGCCTGGGCCACCCAGTTACGCTGACCCTGTTGCAGGCTCGGGGTGCGGTCAAGCAGGCGCGCCAGCGAGGCCAGTGCCGGAATCTGCCCACGGCCATCAGCGAATGCTTCCTTGTACAGGCCGAGCACTTCCTGACGGCTGGTGCCGTCGGTGTTGGCCAGCACATCGCCGAGCAACAGCTTGGAGGCCAGGTCGCCACGATCGGACAACAGGCGCAGGTCGCTACTGACATTGGCGCTGGGGTCCTTGTACAGCGCATAGCGGATCTGCTCCAGGCTCTGGCCGGCCGACACGGCACTGGCACAGGCTACGCACAGACCTGCCAGCAGCAGACGGGAGGGCATCATCGCGTTCATCGCCAATCCTTCCTTTGCGCTCAACGCGATGCCGTGAACGGCAAGCCCAGGAACAGGTCCACCGCCACCGGCTTCTGGTAGGCCTGGCGTGGCAACGGGGTGTCCGGAGCGATGGTCAGGGCGAGGTTCTTGTTGGCTTCATCGACACGCGAGTCGACCACCTTGCCGCTGAAGTGCTCATCCAGGCCGAACACTTTCAGGTCCACCGAGGTGACCCGGGAGATATCGGCCAGCTTGTCGAACGGCACGTTGGCGGTAACGAACAGGCCCTCGTCACGCGGCAGCAAGTGCATCAGCGGCGCCTGTTTGTAGCCGTAGCCATCCAGCGGCTTGCTCGGGAAGTAAACCTCGCAGTCGCACGGGCTGTTGATCACCGTCTCGATGGTGGCGCGTCCGAGCAGAGTCTGCAGATCGCCGGGCGACAGGTCGGCCACGGCTTTCATGTCCGCCGGGCTGGTGAAGCTGGTGGCCAGCTGGGTGGAGATATTGGCCAGCGGCTGGCCGGCTTTCACCTCGGTCTGGCCGGGCTGCAGGAGGAACTTCACATAACCGTTGTCGGGCATGCTGATGAGCTGTGCGTTGGCTGAGACCTGGGCCTGCACCGCCGGAATGCGGAAGAACAGCAGGTAGCTCTTGTAGGCCACAAAACCCAGGGCGGCGAGGCCGGCAGCGGCGTAGAGCAGGGTGCCGGTCACGGCCTTGAGGCGATCGCTGCTGCTGCGCGCGCTGGCGTGCTGTTGCTTGCGTTCCTTGATGTAGTTCTCGCGCTGCATCACGTTGAACAGGCCGTTGATGTCGGCAATCTCGCCCGACAGGTAGGCGCTGATGATGTAACGCAGGATGTCGCGCTTCTGCGCGTCGAGGTCGACGAACTGCGCGCCGACTTCTTCGCCGCGCTGGGAGACAATGCGCACCTTGCTGTCCAGGCTCAGGTCGACCTGATTGAGGCGCAGGCGGATCGAGGCGTTGTACAGGCTGCCGATGGTCAGCGGTTTGTCGTGACGCAGGCCGATACCGCCCAGGGAAATGTCCTGCAAGGTGGTTTCGACAGTAGGCTGTCCGGCCGCTGCCAGGGTGACGCGGGCATTGATCCGGGTGCGCACGTACTGGCGTTCGTCGATCGCTTCATGGACGACATTGGCAGCAGTTTTACCGGGAACTGTAGGTGTACTTGAGCTACTCATGGCAGGCGGCTTTCCTTAACGTTGCGTGAGTTCGAGAAGAACCGAGATGACCCCGAAGAAAATCGCGATGGAAGAAAACAGCATCGCCTTGGAGGACCAGCGGTTCAGGGCGGCATCGAAGTCGACGGCGCCGTTGCTTAATGTGGTTTTCTGTCGGGTCCAGCGCTGCTGGTCCATGTGGAACAGCGCGTAGATCTTCATCACCGAGCCGACAATCTGGTTGTAATAAAGAACAAAGGGGTACACCGGGCTCACTGGGTGGCCGGCGAACAGGAACAGCACGGTGACAATGCTGCGCGACAGCAGCACCCAGAACAGGTACACCAGCAGGTACTGGATGCCGAACACCAGGCCTGCGACCACCGAGGCGGTCAGGCCCATCAGGCAGGTCCACATCGACACCCGCTGATCGAGCAGCACATACAGGGTGAACAGGCCCAGACGCGCGCGGCCGAGCAGGGCGGTGGCGCGAAAGTTCTGGCGCAGCGAGTTGCCGTACCAGCGGAACATCAACTGGCGGGTGGCGCGCCAGAAGCTGTTGTCTGGTGGATGCTCGACGGTCAGGGTGTTGCTGTCGGGCACGTAAAAGGTGTCCCAGCCAGCACGCATCAGGCTCAACCACGAAGACTTGTCGTCACCGGTGAGGAACTGGAAGCGGCCCAGGCGCCAGTGCTCGAGAAAGTCGGCTTCGACGTCGCGGATGAAGTCCGGATTGGTCATGACGCTGGCGCGAAAGAACGACAGCCGTCCGGTCAGGGTCAGCACCCGGTGCGACAGGGCCATGGAGCACATGTTGATGTGCCGCTGGACAAAGCGCATCGAGTGCCACTGGCGCATCAGATTGCTGCCTTCGACCTCGCAGAACTCGTTGGTGGTCAGGCCGCCAACCTTGGGCAGGTAAGCGAACAGCTTGACCGCGCGTTCGACGCAGCCCGGCAGCATCATGGTGTCGCCATCGACCACACCGACCACCGAATCCTCCAGTGGCATTTGCCGCGACAGAGCGCGGAAGGCATGGGCCAGGCCATCACGTTTGCCGGTGCCACGGGCGCGAACGATCACCAGTTTGATGTCGTCGCGGTCCTTGACCTCGTTGCGCATGATTTGCTTGATGAACTGCTCGTCGCCTTTTTCGACGATCGAGGCAATCACCGTGCACGGCACCTTGAGCCGTTGCACCTCCTGGAACACCGACTGGTAGACCTTGAAGGTGGTGTGGGTGGGGATGCGAAAACTGGTCACCACCATGAACATGTGCGCAGGCAGCGCCGCATCGCCCATGCGCTCGACGGCCTTGCGGATGCGCGGGAACTTCCAGTGCAGGAAGTACATACCGCGCACGTAGTGGACGATGGCATTGCCATAGCGCCACATGCCCAGGGTGCCGATGAAGAAGATGAAGCTGTGGTGGCTCGGGTCCAGATACGCCGGGGCGATCATCTCCGAGGCCAGGGCGATCAGGCCGAACAGGCAGGCCCAGGCGCATAAGCTCATGGCTGCCCGTCGTGCGCCCGAAGGCGGTTGTTGCTGTCGTTCCATCTAACCGTTGCTCCGTTGTACAGGCGCCTGAGCCTGAGCGAAACGCGCACTTACCAGGCCCGGCCGCAATGCGGCAGGCAGACAGAGGCAGATGTGCAGTTCGCTCAGGCGCAGGCCTGGGATGCTTGCCGGGTGCTCTCTATGGAGTCTCAGGCGTTACCAGCAGATACCCTGTTGGCTGCTGTTGCTGCCATGGGGCATGAAACCGACCAGGTCGATGACCTGTTTGCCAGCGGCGACATCCAGCGCCTGGGCGAAGCTATCGTCGTTGTTGCCCAGCACAATCACGTCAGCCCCGTTGATGACCTGGCTGAGGTCGCTGCAGAGCAGGGACGAGACGTGAGGAATCTTCGATTCGATGTACTCGCGGTTGGCACCGAAAACCCGTGCGTACTCGACGTTGGCGTCATAGATGCTCAGCTCGTAACCCTTGCCGATCAGCATCTCGGCCAGTTCCACCAGCGGGCTTTCGCGCAGGTCGTCAGTACCGGACTTGAAGCTCAGGCCGAGCAGGCCGATGCGGCGTTTGTCCTGACGAGCGATCAGCTCGAAGGCATTGCGCACCTGGTTGCGGTTGCTGTCCATGATCGAGGCCAGCAGCGGGTGCTCAACGTCCAGTTGCCCGGCGCGGTAGGTGAGGGCGCGTACGTCCTTGGGCAGGCAAGAGCCACCGAAGGCAAAACCTGGGCGCAGGTAGTAGCGCGACAGGTTGAGTTTGTAGTCCTGGCAGACCACATCCATCACTTCGCGGCCATCGACACCGGAGGCCTTGGCAATGTTGCCGATCTCGTTGGCAAAGCTGACCTTGGTCGCGTGCCAGACGTTGCAGGTGTACTTGATCATTTCGGCGACTTCGATCGACTTGCGGATCACCGGTGCATCAAGGCTCTTGTACAGCGACTCGAGAAGGTCGCCGGAGTGTTGGTCCAGCTCGCCGATCACGGTCATGGCCGGGAAGTCGTAGTCCTGGATCGCAGTGCTTTCGCGCAGGAACTCGGGGTTCACGGCAACCCCGAAATCAACACCGGCGCGTTTGCCCGAGGCTTTCTCAAGCAGGGGGATGACCACATTTTTCGCCGTGCCTGGCAGTACCGTGCTGCGCACCACGATGGTATGGCGGCTGCCCTTGTCGCGCAGGGCCATGCCGATTTCGCGACACACCGCTTCCATGTAGACCAGGTCCAGGTCACCGTTTTTCTTGCTCGGCGTGCCGACGCACAGCAGTGACATCTCGGTCGCCAGCACGGCGGCCTGAACATCAGTGGTGCCGCGCAGGCGGCCATGATTCACGCCATCGAGCAACAGTTGCTCAAGCCCGGGTTCGACAATCGGCGATTTGCCCTGGTTGATCATGTCGACCTTGGCCTGAGAGATGTCGACGCCCAACACCTGGTGGCCACGGGCAGACAAGCAGCCGGCACACACGGCCCCCACATAACCCAGTCCAAAAATACTGATGTTCATAGTTCCCTCTTCCGGGTTCGGCAATGCCGACCCGGTTACTCGGTTTATCGGTGATGTCGACGAGGCGAGCACGCATAAACATATCGCGCACTGAACAGGCGATGGCCGTGTTGTTCGTTGTCTTATTTCTATCCTAAGGGGGAAATTTTTAGTTACGCAAGCAATCTGTTGTTGTTAATTCAAAACTAATTGATATTTGTTTGTTAAGTTTAAAAAACACTTATAAATCAATAGCTTAAAGTTGCCAATAAGTTGTGTGTCAAAAAACAGTCTTGCATGGTCTGGCGGTTTCATGGCGCCAATAAAATGAATTTTGTTACCATTCCGACGACGTTTTGGCGGGTTTGTTGCTGGATTTTGCTGTTGCCATTGAACTTTTTTGTTGGTTTAAGTTGGCGTGGATGATGGCGTTTAGATAGTTACAAGTAGCACTAAAGTGCCATTTTCGCCGGGATCAAAGTTTGTCCGCCGATGTTCGGTTAGAAGGCCATCCAGTGCCGGGTAAATGCCTTGTACAGACAACCTCGGGTAGGCGAGGCATGTGCTGGCTTGTGCAGTACTCGTGTTCCTGTGCATAGTGCTGTGCGACTGGCCTATCCTGTAGGTCTTACGTAGTTGCCCGATCTGGGTGATGTATCAAGGACATGGATCGCAATGAACGGAATCGGTGCCCGTCTAAGGGAAGAAAGGGAACGTCTGGGTCTGACCCAGCGGGTGTTCGGTGACATTGGTGGGGTCGAGCCCAATGCCCAGGGCAAGTACGAGAGTGGCGAGCGAACGCCCAAGGCCGATTACCTGGCTGCGGTGGCAACGCGTGGCGTCGATGCCCTGTATGTGTTGAGCGGTACGCGTACGCCTGTCATCCAGGGCAGTCTGAGCCCGGAGGAGGAGCGCTTGCTGGGGGCTTTTCGCGGCTTGCCCGCAGCCGATCAGGCCGCCATCGCGCAATTGCTCGGTAGTCTTGCCAATGCTCTGCCAAGGGCCTATGCGAAGGTTTCCGGGCGTGATTCGAGTGTTTTTGGCCGTGAAGCGGGCAACGGCGAAATAGCAGCGATGCGATGACGTGTTCCGTTAGCTCTAGCGCCTGGTTTTTTGCTAAGGTGGCGGGATCCAATTGCCGCCGCAGTGTGAGGTGTCTGCTTGATTAGGGTCCTGGTGGTCGATGATCACGATCTGGTACGTACGGGCATCACCCGCATGCTGGCCGATATCGATGGTCTGCAGGTGGTGGGCGAGGCCGACTCTGGCGAGGCATCGTTGAAGGTCGCACGTGAACTCAAGCCCGATGTGGTCCTGATGGACGTGAAAATGCCCGGGATCGGTGGCCTTGAAGCCACGCGCAAACTGCTGCGCAGTCATCCGGATGTGAAAGTGGTGGCGGTGACCGTCTGCGAGGAAGACCCGTTTCCCACGCGCCTGTTGCAGGCGGGAGCAGCCGGCTACCTGACCAAAGGTGCGGGCCTGGATGAAATGGTCCAGGCCATTCGCCTGGTGTTTGCCGGTCAGCGCTACATCAGCCCGCAGATCGCCCAGCAACTGGCACTCAAGTCGTTCCAGCCGCAAGGCTCGCCGTTCGATGCACTGTCGGAGCGGGAAATCCAGATCGCCTTGATGATCGTCGGTTGCCAGAAAGTGCAGATCATCTCCGACAAGCTGTGCCTGTCACCGAAAACGGTCAATACTTACCGTTACCGGATCTTCGAAAAACTCTCGGTCACCAGCGACGTCGAACTGACGCTGCTGGCGGTCCGCCATGGCATGGTTGACGCCAGTCTCTGAACTCATGACCCCTGTGTTCGATTCAAGTGCTTTCCTGGCGACCTGCAGCGGTCGCCCGGGTGTTTACCGGATGTTCGACGGTGAAGCCCGGCTGCTGTATGTCGGCAAGGCGAAGAACCTCAAGAAGCGCCTGGCCAGCTATTTCCGCAAGACCGGCCTGGCGCCGAAGACGGCTGCCCTGGTGGCACGTATCGCCCAGGTCGAAACCACCATCACCGCCAACGAGACCGAAGCGCTGCTGCTTGAGCAGACGCTGATCAAGGAATGGCGGCCGCCGTATAACATCCTGCTGCGCGACGATAAGTCCTACCCTTATGTGTTCCTCTCTGACGGACCGTTCCCGCGGCTGGGGATTCATCGCGGCGCGAAGAAGCAGAAGGGCAAGTACTTCGGGCCTTACCCCAGCGCGGGGGCCATTCGTGAAAGCCTGAGCCTGCTGCAAAAAACCTTCTTCGTCCGGCAATGCGAAGACAGCTATTACAGCAACCGCACCCGGCCGTGCCTGCAATACCAGATCAAACGCTGTAAGGCGCCTTGTGTCGGCCTGGTCGAGCCAGAGGAATACGCCGTTGATGTACGTCATTCGGTGATGTTCCTCGAAGGCCGCAGTCATCAACTGACCAACGAGCTGAATGCCGAGATGGAGCAGGCAGCCATGGCGCTGGAGTTCGAGAAGGCCGCTGAATTGCGCGACCAGATCGCCTTGCTGCGCCGGGTTCAGGACCAGCAGAGTATGGAGGGCGGCAGCGGCGACGTGGACGTCATCGCCGCGTTCACCAACCCGGGTGGCGCCTGTGTGCACCTGATCAGCGTGCGCGGCGGGCGGGTGTTGGGTAGCAAGAATTTCTTCCCGCAGGTGGGGATCGAAGAGGAGGTGGCCGAAGTGATGGCCGCGTTCCTTTCCCAGTATTACATCGGCAACGCCGAGCGCGACTTGCCGGGCGAGCTGATCGTCAACGTGGTGCACGAAGACTTCGCCGCGATCACCGCCGCCATTGAAGCCCTGCGCGGGCGCGAACTGAGTATCAGCCACCGCGTGCGCGGCACCCGGGCGCGCTGGCAGCAGCTGGCGGTGACCAACGCCGAGCAGGCACTGAGTGCACGCCTGGCTAACCGCCAACACATGGCTTCACGGTTCGAAGCCCTGGCCCAGGTCCTGGCCCTGGATGAAACCCCGCAACGCCTGGAATGCTACGACATCAGCCATTCCAGCGGCGAGGCGACGGTCGCCTCCTGCGTGGTGTTCGGCCCGGAAGGCCCGTTGAAGTCCGACTACCGGCGCTTCAACATCGAAGGCGTTACCCCCGGCGACGACTATGCGGCCATGCACCAGGCCCTGACCCGACGCTTCGGGCGCATCAAGGACGGCGAGGGCAAGCTGCCCGACGTGCTGCTGGTCGACGGCGGCAAAGGCCAGTTGAACATGGCCCGCGAAGTGCTCCAGGAGCTGGCGGTTCCCGACCTGATCCTGCTTGGCGTGGCCAAGGGCGTGACGCGCAAGGCCGGCTTTGAAACCCTCTACCTCAACGACGCTGCCCATGAGTTCACCCTCAAGGGCGACTCGCCGGCGTTGCACCTGATCCAGCAGATCCGTGACGAAGCGCACCGTTTTGCCATTACCGGCCACCGTGCCCGGCGTGGCAAGGCCCGGCGTACTTCCAGCCTGGAAGACGTCGCCGGGGTAGGGCCAAAGCGTCGTCGTGACCTGCTCAAACACTTCGGTGGTTTGCAGGAGCTGACCCGCGCCAGCATCGAAGAAATCGCCAAAGCACCGGGAATCAGTAAAAAGCTTGCCGAGTCGATTTATGCCAACCTGCATAGCGAGTAGAATGCACGCTCACTTTGCAGCCAGTTGTGCCGATGAATATCCCAAATCTACTTACAGTTCTTCGCGTCCTGCTCATTCCGATCTTCATTCTGCTGTTTTATGTTCCGTATCACTGGAGCTATATCGCAGCGAGCAGCGTCTTCGCCATTGCGGCGGCCACTGACTGGCTTGACGGTTACCTGGCCCGTCGCCTGCAGCAGAGCACGCCCTTTGGCGCCTTCCTCGACCCGGTAGCCGACAAGCTGATGGTTGCCGTGGCCCTGGTGCTGCTGGTGCAGGTGCATGCGAACTTCTGGCTGACACTGCCAGCGGCGGTGATCATCGGTCGCGAGATCGTGGTATCGGCGCTGCGCGAGTGGATGGCCGAACTGGGGGCGAGGGCGCATGTGGCCGTATCGAACCTGGGCAAGTGGAAAACCGCGGCACAGATGCTGGCGCTGGTGATCCTGCTGGCCAACCCGCCGGTGCTGACCTTCTGGGTGATCCTGGGCTACGCCTTGCTGATGGTCTCTGCCGGCCTGACCCTGTGGTCGATGGTGCACTACCTGCGCGCCGCCTGGCCGCACCTGCGCGAAGGTTCGGAGCAAAAATAAAGCTTTTTTGAATCAAGGGCTTGACGGCGATTCATGATCCTATAGAATGGCCGTCACCAAATGCGGGAATAGCTCAGTTGGTAGAGCACGACCTTGCCAAGGTCGGGGTCGCGAGTTCGAGTCTCGTTTCCCGCTCCAGATATCGATCTACAGGGTTCCATTGAAGTCTGTAGGTTTCAAAGAAAAGAGGCTTAGGCCTCTTTTTTTCGTTTCAGTCAGTGCGTTGAGCCGTAGACAGCATCGCGCTCGTCCCGTCGAAATATTTCCTACACCGTATTCAGATTTTTCGCTGCGGACAACCTGGTAACGCCTCTTCTATCATTCCGAGTTCTTTCTCTTGCAGTCAGTTTCGCCGCTTTGACGCGGCCAGCTGTACTGCATAGCCGTTTGAATAAGGATCGTTCATGACAACACCTTCCCCAGCTACCATCCCCCTGACATGGAACGCGGAGTCAATCGCCTCGCTTGGCGGTATCGCCACGGTATTACTGTTCGTATGGCTGCTCTGGTTCATCTACAACCGTGCCGGGTCGTTGTTCTTCTTGCGTGATCTGATCTGGCGCAGCTTTGGCGGCAAGACAGATTTCGATAACAACCCACAGCTCAACACGATGCGCAGGGAAATGCGCGAAGTTGAACTGTTCCGCTATGAATTCAATATTCCTGCCAGCACATTGAGCGACGCCGAGCTGGCGCGACGATGGATCATCACCCATCGCTTGGCACCCGCCGATGTCGGGCGCTCTCGCAACTACATCGACTGGGGCGACTTCAATGCTCCAGCTTTCAAGAACAAACGCTTTTCGCCCCTCAAGTTCAAGCTTTGGGGTTCACTGTTCATCCTGTTGCTACTCGTTCTGGCGCCCTTGCCTACATTTACCGAAGCGAAATACCTGGCGGTCTCATTGAAAAATGCGCCAGACGCTCCCGGTTTCTATTTGTCCGAGAACGACATCAAATTCGACTTGTTCGCCGACGACTTCCTGACTGTTGAAAAATGTCGCTCTTCCGCGACGCTGCAGCCCTTCATCCGCGAGGGTCTGCCAGAAACACAGCTGGACCTGATCTGTTCCTTCTTCATGGACCCCGGTTACGTGGAGCATGTAAGAACGGGGCTGCGTGAACAGCGCTCGCTGCTGCTCGGGCTCGCCTTGTTCTGCATGGCAGGCACGCTGCTGATTGTCCTCAAGATCGCCCGCATGGA
Source organism: Pseudomonas sp. GW821-FHT10B02 (assembly GCF_059415665.1). Classification (NCBI taxonomy): domain Bacteria; kingdom Pseudomonadati; phylum Pseudomonadota; class Gammaproteobacteria; order Pseudomonadales; family Pseudomonadaceae; genus Pseudomonas; species Pseudomonas sp. GW821-FHT10B02. The sequence goes on from NZ_JBWKNR010000014.1 coordinate 179,793, forward strand.
GCGGGCCAGCAGGCTGTATCGGTTGAGTCAGAACGCGGTGCCGGCGCCAGGTCATACTGCACATGGGGGGCAGGTGGCGACTTGAGCCATCGAAGCTGGCCAGCAACGGCGGTTGCCTCATAAGTAACCGTTTTGAACCGGGGTAGTAGCTATCTAAGCACGCCTGACAACCCTCGACGCTTAGGCTCGCGTCTTCAGTCACACAGAAGGCACGCGCCATGGAAACCAGCCACAGTCAGGACATCGCGGCAGCAGACACGCTCGCGACAGAACAAACCTATCAAGACAGCATCATCGGCAAACGCTTACCAGACTGGCTGCGCAAGGCCAGTGCCGAGCAACTGAGCGCGCTTGGCGATGCGATGCGCCACAGCCTGGTCGTCCGCCAGCGGCTGAGCAAGGCGTTGGCGCGTATTCAGAGTATCGACAACTTCGCGATCAACGCGTTGGAAAAGGCCCTGAAAGAGCGTTTCGCCGACGATTACAACGTACGGCGCTGGAAATTTATCAGCGGGCACCGGGAGCCGGTGATCAATCAACAGCCCGTCGGTGCTCACCTTACCGAAGTTGTGTATGAAGAAACTCCTCTGCTCGAGGCGGCGCTGCGCAATTTCACCGCCGCTGAAAGCGTGGCTGGCGGGCAGCCGAAGGGTAACCGTTTGAACAACGCTCAGGCAGGCAACATCCGGCCACCCAGCGCCATTGAGTTTGCCAGGCTGTGCCGTGATACCGACGTCGGGGGACAGTATCAGCGCCATCTGGACAGCGTCCTCCAGCCGCAAGCCGGGAGTGGTAGTGCCGATAACGTAGCGCAGTTGTTGGACAATTCGCATCGCTACACCATGCTCACCGATGCCTATGAGGCCAGGCTCAAGGGCGTATTGACCGAGAGCGAACTCCAGCTAGTGGTCGGGCTGTGCGACGTGGGTAGGCTGGGCCGCCTCGACGGCGACCCTGTCGTGGCCATGCAACTGAACCTGCTCGGCTGCGCCATGGAGCAGATTGTCGTGCTCAATGTCTTCGATGAAGGCGTGTTGAGCATTACCACCAAGCGCGTGCTGGTGCATATTCCCGGCGATCCGAATGGCGCCTGGACTGTCTGCAAAAGCCTGCGCTATCTCGCCAATGAGCTGGGCAGACGCCTTCGCTCAAGTCAGTATCAACGCTTCTTCAGCCGCTTTGTACGGCGGCGTGACAGCCAGCGTTTCTTCTCCGTGGTCATCCCGGCCTATGCGGACCTGGCGATCTGGGCCAACATCAACCTCAAAGAACACGTGCTGGCTTATCGGCGGCCATTGTTCGAAAAACTGGCTGAAGCACGCATCCGCCAGATCAAGGACGACGCGGCGATGATCGCAGTGCCGGTGGCTGATCTGGACCGCGAGGTCCAGCGCGCGCATGACCAGCGTCTGGCTGCCGAAGGCTGGGCGCTGCTCGGTCTGGCCGGGTTCTTCGTGCCGGCCATAGGCGCGGCGCTGCTGGCGGTCAACGCCTGGCAGCTGCTCGGTGAGGTCTATCATGGCATCGATGCCTGGCATGAGGGGGATACCAGTGAGGCCTTCGATCATCTGCTGAATGTGGCCATCGATCTTGCGGTGATTGCTGCCACCGCTGTCGGTGTCAGTGTCGTGAGCAGGGTGTGGCAGCGGTCCTCGGTGGTGGATGCACTGGTCCCGGCGCACCTGGAGGACGGCAGTACAAAACTGTGGAGCCAGGACCTGACGCTATTTCGCAGTGCACAGCCAGTGCCGCAAGCAACGCGTGACAGCCTGGGTGTCCATCGCCTGGCTGAACAGTCCTGGATCGAGATGGACGGCCGGTACTATGCCGTGGTCGAGCGGGCCAGCGCTGGCCAGTGGCAACTGCGACCGCAGGACGGTCACGGCCCGCTGCTGCGTCACAACGGCGCCGGAGCCTGGCGGTTGTGGTGTGATCAACCGGCCGAGTGGGACGATACTCAGCTCATGTTCCGCCGCCTGGGCGGGGCCTTCGGTGAGCTTGACGCCGAGCAGATCGATCTGGTCCTGAGCATCCATGGTCTGGGCAACGACGATCTGCGCGCTTTGCATGTGTATGCGCAGGCGCCGTCGCCCGAGCTGCAGGACAGCGTGACGCGTATCAGGCTGGACCAGCGCATTCGCAATCTGGTTCGCCGTTTGCGTAGCGGCGAATCGGTCGAGGACATTACCGTGCTGCACCATGCCCAGGGCTTGCCGGGCGCAGCCGGATTGTCCGACCAGAACCTGGCCGAGCTGGCCTGGAACGAACGCCGACAGTTGTTCCAGCGCTTGTACGACAGCCTGCAGGACAGTGACGGGCCCGGTGTTGTAGCACTGCGCCGGGTGTTTCCGAGTTTGCACAGTAGCGCTGCAAACGTGCTTGTGGGCAGGGCAAGCACTGCTGATCGCCAGCGGCTACTCGACACCGGGCGGGTGGCATTGCACCTGGCTGAAGCGGCCAGGGCCAGCGTCCAGCAGATCCGTGTGGCCAGGGCATATGAAGCGTTCGTTATCGATACTTCGCAAAATGCCGACGTCGCTCGTGTCGCCCTGGGAATGCTTGAACACCTGCCGGGCACCGCAGGTGTGCAGTGGCGCTTGATCGAAGGACACGCCGCCGGGCCGCAGTTGTTAGTGACCGGAGAGGCCCCCACGACATTCAGTCTGATCCATCTGAATGGAGCATTTCAGCTGCTCGATGGCAATGGCTCGAGCATTGGCGATGCGGGTGAGCTTTTCGAGGTCATGGCAATGGCCTATGACGAACCCCAGCGCGAGGCCATGGGCATTGCTGATCCTTTCGCGCACAATGTGCGGGTGCTGCTCGGGCGGCAAGCTGTTCGTCGACGCGAGCAAGTGGCATCGCTATTGAGCGCACGCGGGCGCACTGGCTGGTTCCAGCCACCGCAACGCCTGGCCGATGGTCGAATCGGCTATCCGTTGAGCGGGCGTGGCTCGGCGGGCAGCGCGCGCAGGGGCAGACCACAATCACTGTTCGCTATGGTGCGTGCGTTGTACCCGAGTTTCACTGACGCGCAGGTCATTGCCTGGATCAACGATATGCAGCATGCCGGCATACGGATCGAGACTGAACTGGCCAGGCTCAGCCAGGAACTCGAACAACTGAACAGTACTCTGCACCATTGGGCAAGCCAGCCCGACAATGCCGGGGTGCGGGACGATCGCCACTATTTCAGGGAGTCCCTGGTTAACTGCTGGCAGCGCACGGCAAGCCTTGGGCCAAGTACCAGCGAGCATCTGGTGAACTATCGCTTCACCTTGTATGGCGCAGAGATCGGGGCTTTGCCTGAGCTACCTGCGCAAATCAGTTTCTCGCACGTCTTTGAGTTAGCCCTTTTGGGCATGGGGCTGCGGGAGATACCCGATGGCTTCATGCGAGCCTTCACTCAACTGCGGATACTGGAACTCCCCGGCAATCGACTGAACCGGGTGCCACAACAGTTGGCGCAACTCGAACACCTGCGGGAACTGGATCTGTTCAACAATCAGATTGTGCTGGATGAAGCACAGGGGGCCATCCTCGCCAATTGTGAAGCCCTTGAGTACCTCAACCTGTCCTACAACCCGTTGGGACGTTCTTTTTCTCTGCGCAGGCTGATCCGGCTGCGCCGTTTGCACTTGCGCCAAACCGGGATCAACCGGCTGCCCTATGCGATTCTGGATTGCCCCGATTTGCTGTTGGCCGATTTGCGCGAAAACCAGATCACTGAGTTGTCGGAGCACTTCTATCATTCCCCGCCATGGCTCAGGCGCATTATCTTGCTTGCGGACAACCCGCTGACTGCCCAGGAAGCCCTGCGATTCCAGGCCTCGCTGTCGGATACCGGAGCAGTTGCGCATCATGCAGTCGCTGCTGAAGGCTCTGTGACCATTCGCCAGCGCTGGCTCGATGCGACCAACAGTCTGACACGCGATGAATGGTCTGCACGCTGGGAGGACCTGGAGAATCAACCCGGGTCAATCGACTTTTTCGACATGCTCAGACGACTGCTGGAAACCGCCGATTTCCAGCAGAACAGTCAAGCCCTGGCCAACCGGGTGTTCACCATGATCAGGGCGATGAACGATCATGCCAGCCTGCGCGAAGCGTTATTGAGTCATATTACCCGAGACCTCCCAGACCTGAGCTGTCAGGACAGCGTTGCTTTGTGTTTCAGCAACCTGGAGCTGCGCATGCTGGTGTGGCGGGCCGAGTCATCGGCCGATAACCCGCAGGCTGCATTGCTGTATCTGGGACGGCAATTATGGCGTTTGGACGAAGTCGATCGCATCGCCCTGGAGGATATCCAGGCACGCCGGGCCTCGGGCAGTAATCCAGACCAGATCGAGGTCGCACTGGCCTATCGCCTGGCCCTGCGTGACGCCCTTGATCTACCGGCACAGCCCAGTGACATGCTGTTCGGCGAAGTCGCTGGCCTGGATGCGCAACGCATCGCGCGAACCCTGGCCCGAGTCGAGGCCGCTGAAACCCCCGAACAACTGGCCCAATCATTGGTAGCGCGGGAGTTCTGGCAGGAACATCTGTTGCGTACGCACAGGACACGTTTCGACACAATCGATGCGCCGTTCCATGACCGTCTCGCCGTGCTGATGGACGCCGAGACAGTTCCGGAAGGTGAGCGCGTAGCGCAGATGAACCGCATCCGGGACGCACGTCTGGCGGCTCAGCGGGCCTTGATGCTTGAACTCACGCTGACATTGCTGCGCGGGACCTCGGGGCATTCCATACCCTAATCAAGCCGGTGCTTCGGGCTGGTGATGTGTGCGGAGGGCGAAAAACAGGTCGCAGCCCGATGCAATTGCGCGCCTAGCAGCATCACCTGTTCCGCCTTCGCGTAAAACTCCTCGCGCGAGACGCTAGCGTGGGGGCGCAAAACACTCAAGCTGCTTCGCGTTTGCTGGCTATGAATGGGTTGAACCCAGCCGTGGTGCAGGTCGTAGGCTTGCGCCGCAATCCAGATCTCGGGTGTGCTGTCAAAGGTTTCAGCGTCCCACAACAACGGAAAGCTGGAGGTCTGGCAATGAGCGGGTACCGGATCCTGAGCGGCATAGCCGCAGCGGTTATAGTGTTCGAGCCAGGAAGCAGGGTAGTTGGTTGTGTAAGTGTGCTGATCGGAACCGATGAAGGTAAATGCGTAGTAGTGAAACCCGAGCTTCTCAATGAGCAACGGCAGGTTGTCGAGCAATCGCTGCGGTTGCGCGGCTGTCCGATTTTTCATCACACCTCCATGTAGGATGAATCAGATGGCGCTGTAGGCGTCCGAGCCTCTGGTATTCAGCGCAGTATAGAGACACACCAACAGCGCCTTATGCTGAAGGCCATTGTTTTTTTCTACTGCGCAGTTGCACCTGATAGGACTGCACATCTGCATCCTTCAGTGTTTGCCTACGCGCAGCATTTCCCCGACCAACCACTCCAGGGCCCGATTCTGTCCGTGCTGTGCCAGGTGCACCAGCTCCAGTTCGAAAGCCTCCAGGGCAAACGGCAGGTCATACAGTTGCAAGGGCAGCAAGGTGGCGAAATACCGCGCCAGTTGCGTCGGCAACACCACGCAAAGGTCTGAAGCCACCACCAGATGTGCCGCCTGCAGATAGCTGGGCGTGGTGTAGACGATCTGCCGCGCCAGCCCTTGTTCCCCCAGCCATTGATCGACCATGCCGCGGGTCTGCCCGCCGTGCACCCAGAGGTGGCGCAGGCGCAGGAAAGTCTCAAGGTCCAGCGCGTCATTGACCAGTGGATGGCCCTGGCGTACCGCAACCTGCAGGGTTTCGCTACGCCAGTGATGGCGGGCGAAGCGCGCCGGGATTTCCTCAAAGCGCCCCAGCACCAGGTCGAGCCGGCCGCGGTCCAGCGCATCGACCGGCAGGGTGGGGGCCAGCGGGGTGATGTCCAGGCGCAGGTTGGGGGCACTGTCTTGCAGGTGCCGCAGCAGTTCGGGCATGCACAGTTGCTCGACGAAGTCGGTCATGGCGATGCGAAAAGTCTGTCGGCTCAAGCGCGGGTCGAAGCTTTCGCCGACATTCAGGGTTTGTTCGATCTGCTGCAGCGCCGAGCGAATCGGGCCCTCAAGGGCCAAGGCTTTCGGGGTGGGTTGCATGCGCCGGCCAATACGCACCAGCAGCGGGTCTTCGAGCAGCTCACGCAGGCGTGCCAGGGCGTTACTGACGGTTGGCTGGCTGAGGGCCAGGCGTTCGGCGGCGCGCGAGACATTCTGCTCGCGCAGCAAGACGTCGAGGATGCGCAGCAGGTTGAGATCGAAGTTGGTTATATTCATTTCGCAAATATCACGCATATGAAAATGAAATTTCTCAAATAGTAGGCGGCTGCTTAGGGTGTCGGCAATCCTTCTTTACTGATTGGGAGTGCCGCTGTGAGCGACGGATTCGAGATACAACAGGCTGCGGTGGTGGGGGCCGGCACCATGGGCCGGGGGATTGTCATCAGCCTGGCCAGTGCCGGTATCCCGGTGTTGTGGCTGGACGCCAATGCGCAGATGCTCAGTGCTGGCCTGAAAATGGCAGCTGACACCTGGGCCCATCAAGTCACCAAGGGCCGCATCAGCCAGGCGCAGGCCGAGCAGAATCTGGCCCGGTTACAGGCGGTGGACAGTTACGCGGCCCTGGCCGATGTCGACCTGGTGATCGAGGCGGTGTACGAGAACCTTGAGCTCAAGCAGGAAATCTTTCGCCTGCTGGACAGCACCCTCAAACCTGATGCGATTCTCGCCAGCAACACCTCGGCGCTGGATATCGACGCCATTGCCGCCGTCACCTCGCGCCCTGCGCAGGTGCTGGGCCTGCATTTCTTCAGCCCGGCGCACATCATGAAACTGCTGGAAATCGTCCGTGGCGCACACACCTCAGCGGCGGTGCTGGCGCAGGCCAGGCAGCTCGGGCAACGCCTGGGCAAAGTCGCAGTGGTGGCGGGCAACTGCCGTGGCTTTATCGGTAACCGCATGCTCAAGACCTACGCCGACGAGGCGCGCAAGATGCTCCTTGAGGGGGCTTTGCCGCAGCAGGTGGACGCGGCGTTGCAGGCTTTCGGCTTTGCCATGGGGCCGTTTCGCATGTACGACGTGGTCGGCATCGATCTGGAGTGGCGCGCGCGGCAACTGGCCAGGCAGGGCATGGACAGTCCGCTGGCGCAGGTCGACAACGCCCTGTGCGAGCGCGAGCGCTTTGGCCAGAAGACTGGCCGCGGCTACTACCGGTATGCCGAAGGCAGCCGCGAAGCCGAGCATGATCCGCAAGTCGATGCGCTGATCGAAAGCATTGCCCGCGAGCTGGGCTATCGCCGCCGGGTGATCGACGATCAGGAAATTATCGAGCGCAGCTTGCTCGCCCTGGTCAACGAGGGCGCGAAGATTCTTGAGGAAAACATCGCCGCCAACAGCCACGACATCGATCTGGTCTACCTCAACGGTTATGGCTTCCCGGCGCAAGTGGGGGGGCCGATGAACTGGGCCGACGCCCAAGGGCTGGCGACGATCGAACAACGTCTGCAGGCGCTGCAGCAGCAACACGGTGAACACTGGAAGCCGGCCGCGCTGATTACCCGGTTGGTGGCAGCAGGCAAGGGCTTGGGCAATGTAGGGGAGGGGCGGGTATGAAGTATCAGGCACCATTGCGCGATATGCGTTTTGTTCTGCACGAGCTGTTTGACGTGAGCGGCCATTGCCAGCAACTGGGCAACGGCCTGGATCGCGAGACCATCGACGGCGTGCTCGAAGAGGCCGCGCGTTTTACCGCCGAGGTGGTGGCACCGCTCAACCGCAACAGTGACGAGCAGGGCTGTCACTTGCAGGATGGCGAAGTGACCACGCCTGATGGCTTTCGCCAGGCCTACCAGCTGTTCGTCGAGCAGGGCTGGGCGAGCATGACCGGGCCGGTGGATTTCGGCGGCCAGGGTTTCCCGCAAATGGTCTCGGCGAGTTTTCACGAGATGTTGATGAGTGCTTCGCTGGCGTTTCGGGTTTACTCCGGGCTGACCGAAGGCACCGTCGTCGCCCTGGACCGGCATGGCAGTGCCGAGCTCAAGCAGCGTTACCTGGCGCAGCTGGTCAGCGGCGAGTGGGCCGGCACCATGTGCCTCACCGAGCCTCAGGCCGGGACCGACCTGGCACTGCTGCGCACCCGCGCCCAGCCTCAGGCCGATGGCAGCTACCGGCTCAGCGGCAGCAAGATTTTCATCAGCGGCGGCGAGCAGGATTTAACGGACAACATCATCCACCTGGTGCTCGCCCGCTTGCCCGATGCGCCGCCCGGTGTCAAAGGTATCAGCCTGTTCCTGGTGCCCAAGCGGCTGGTCAACGCCGATGGCTCGCTGGGTGAACGCAACGCCGTGAGCTGCGGGGCGCTGGAGCACAAGATGGGCATCAAGGGGGCCTCCACCTGTGTGATGAACTTCGACGCTGCCAGCGGCTGGCTGGTGGGGCAGGCGAATCATGGCCTGGCGTGCATGTTCACGATGATGAACGATGCGCGTTTTCAGGTCGGGTTGCAGGGTCTGGGGATCGCCGAAGCGGCGTTCCAGGGCGGGCTGGCTTATGCCCGCGAGCGCTTGCAGTCGCGCGCGATCAGTGGCCCGGTGGCGCCGGACAAACCGGCTGACCCGATCATCGTTCACCCGGATGTGCGGCGCATGCTGCTGACCCAGAAGACCCTCAGTGAAGGCTGTCGCATGCTCGCAGCTTACGCCGCCCGGCAACTGGACCTTGAACACAGCGCCAGCACTGCGCCGCAACGAGACGCGGCGACCCGCCGCGCCGCGTTGCTGATTCCGCTGGTCAAAGCATTCTTTACCGACTGCGGTCAGGAAGTCGCCAGCCTTGGCGTGCAGCTGTACGGCGGTCATGGCTATATCCGCGAGTGGGGCATGGAGCAACTGATGCGCGACAGCCGCATCACCCAGCTGTACGAAGGCACCAACGGCATTCAGGCGCTGGACCTGATCCGCCGCAAGCTGCTCGGCGACGACGGTGCCGAACTCAATGCCTTGATCGACGAACTGGCCACCCAGGTGGCGCAAGCCACGTCGCACGCGGTGCTGGCCGAGCGGGTCGGGCAGCACCTGCAAGAGTGGCGGCTGCTGGCCGATTCGGTGCTGCAGGCCTGCCGCCGCGACCCGCAGGAGATCGGCGCGGTGTCGGTGGATTTTCTCGCTTACTCGGCCTATGTGTTGTTGGCGGCGTTGTGGTTGCAGGCGGCAGAGCGTGCCAGTCAAGCACTCGCGGCCGGCAGCGGGGAGCCGGCGTTCTACCGGGCCAAGCTGCGATCGGCGGATTTCTACTTGCGCCGCGTACTGCCACGGGCCAATGCCCATCGCGAGGCCTTGCTCGCCGGTGCCGATTGCCTGATGGCGATGCCGGAGGCTGATTTCGCTTTCTGATTCACGCTGCGGACCATAACAACAAAGGGAGACGCCGCATGCAGTCATTCAGTTTTGCTACCACCGCGCAGATCCTCTGCGAAGCGGGCGCCGCGTCGCGCCTGGCGCACCTGTGCCGTGAACGCGGTGCACGCCGGGTGCTGATCGTCACCGACCCGGGCATCGCCCGCCTGGGTTTACTGGCGCCGCTGTTGCCCGGCTTTGCCGGTCAGGGCCTGGCGGTGGAGGTGTTCGACCGGGTGCAGGCCGATCCACCGCAAGCCTGTGTGCTTGAGGTGGTGCAGCAAGCCCGGGCCATGCAAGCAGATTTGATCGTCGGTTTCGGTGGTGGCAGCTCCATGGACGTGGCCAAGCTGGTGGCGCTACTCGCGCACCCGCAGTGCCAGCAACAGCTTGGCGATATCTACGGGGTCGATCAGGCTCGCGGGCAACGCTTGCCGTTGATCCAGGTGCCGACCACGGCGGGCACCGGTTCGGAGGTGACGCCGATTGCCATTGTCACCACCGGTGAGCACAGCAAGATGGGTGTGGTTTCGACCTTGTTGCTGCCAGACCTGGCGCTGCTCGATGCCGACCTGACCCTCGGCTTGCCGCCGCAGGTCACGGCGGCCACCGGAATTGATGCCATGGTGCATGCCATCGAGGCTTACACCAGCAAACTCAAGCGCAACCCGCTGTCCAGCCTATTGGCCCGTGAGGCGTTGCGCCTGCTGGCCAGCAACCTTGACCTGGCGGTGCACAACGGCAGTAACCGCGAGGCCCGCCAGGCCATGTTGCTCGGTGCCTGCCTGGCCGGCCAGGCATTCGCCAATGCGCCGGTGGCAGCGGTGCATGCGCTGGCCTATCCGCTGGGCGGCCACTTCCATATCCCCCATGGCCTGTCCAATGCCCTGGTATTGCCGCATGTGCTGCGTTTCAACGCCGAGGCGGCCGCGCCTCTGTACGCTGAGCTGGCACCGCTGTTGCTCGGTGACCGATTACAGGCGGGGGATGCCTACGCTCAGACCGAGCAATTGGTCAGCGCCCTGGCCGAACTCAGCCCGCGTTGCGGCCTGCCCACGCGGTTGCGCGATGCCGGGGTGCCTGCCGACAGCCTCGAACAACTCGCCAGCGACGCCATGCTTCAGCAGCGTTTGCTGGTCAACAACCCGCGTGCCGTCAGCGAAGCCGACGCATTGGCGATCTATCGCGCGGCTTACTGACATGAACGGATACTCCAGGCCATGAGCCAACACCTGCGCGAACACTTTCAGCATTTCCAGGCGATCACCACACGCTGGCACGACAACGACGTCTATGGCCACGTCAACAACGTTGTCTACTACAGCTACTTCGACAGTGCGGTGAACAGCTACCTGATCGAGGTTGGGGGGCTGGATATCCACCAGGGTGAAGTGATTGCCTTTGTGGTCAGCTCAAGCTGTGACTACTTCACCTCGATTGCCTTTCCCGAGCGCATTGAGGTTGGCCTGTCGGTGAGCAAGCTGGGCAACAGTTCGGTGCATTACAGCCTGGGCATTTTCAAGGCCGGGGAGCCACAGGCCTGCGCAACCGGACGCTTTGTGCATGTCTTCGTCGAACGCGCCAGCAGTCGCCCTGTACCTGTTCCTCAACCCCTGCGGGCGGCATTGAACCGCCTGCTTTGTGACTGATCCCGTTGGAGCACACGACCATGCAAGACGCTGTTATCGTTTCCACCGCCCGCACGCCAATCGCCAAAGCCTTTCGCGGTGCGTTCAACGACCTCAAGTCGCCGTCCATGAGTGCGCTGGCCATTCGTGCCGCAGTCGAGCGCGCGAAAATCGAGCCGGGTGAAATCGACGACCTGGTGATGGGCACCGCCATGCAGAGCGGCACCGCATCGACCAACCTCGCACGCTTGTCGGCACTGGCTGCGGGCCTGCCGTTGTCAGTTAGCGGCCAGACCATCGACCGGCAGTGCGCGTCCGGGTTGATGGCCATTGCCATCGCCGCCAAACAGATCATGGTCGATGGCATGCAGCTGACCATCGGTGCCGGCCAGGAGCAGATCAGCCTGGTGCAGAACGCGCATATGCAGGCGGCGGCCGCCGCCGAAGATGCCACGGTGCTGCGCATGGCCGAACACGCGTACATGCCGATGCTGCAGACCGCTGAAATCGTTGCCCGGCGCTACAACATCAGCCGTGAGGCCCAGGACGCCTACAGCCTGCAATCGCAGCAGCGTACCGCGGCGGCGCAAGCGGCAGGGGTGTTCGCTGACGAGATCGTGCCGGTCAATGTGCGCAAGAAAGTCGTCGACAAACAGAGCGGCGCGATCACTTATGAAGACGTACAACTGACTCAGGATGAAGGCAACCGCCCGCAAACCACCCTGGCCGATCTGCAAAAGCTGGCCCCGGTGCGCGAAGGCGGTTGCATCACCGCCGGCAACGCCAGCCAGTTGTCCGACGGCGCCAGCGCCTGCGTGCTGATGAGTGGCGCTCTGGCGGCGCGCTCCTCTGTGAGTCCGCTGGGCTTGTATCGCGGTATCGCTGTGGCTGGCCTGGCGCCGGAAGAGATGGGCATCGGCCCGGTACTGGCAATTCCCAAATTGCTACGCCAGCACGGTTTGCGCGTGGACGACATCGGCCTGTGGGAAATCAACGAAGCCTTTGCCTGCCAGGTGCTGTACAGCGCGCAAACCCTGGGAATCGATCCGGCGAAACTTAACGTCAACGGTGGTGCGATTGCTATCGGCCATCCTTACGGCATGAGCGGTGCGCGCATGGTTGGTCATGCCTTGCTGGAGGGCAAGCGCCGCGGCGTGAAGTATGTGGTGGTGAGCATGTGTGTCGGCGGCGGCATGGGCGCGGCCGGTTTGTTCGAGGTGCTCTGAGTTCCCCTGGGGTGGGGTTGCGGGCGCAATTCGGATGCCCGAGCCACCCTTCACGGGAGGGGTACTGATCACTTTTCTTTGCATAAGCTAGCAATACCCGAGGCCGTCGAAGGCAACCGGGGTGAAGTGCATGCAAAGAAGAGGTGAATGTGGTGTATCGCAAGCTATTTTCAGTGACCGGCAGGCCGCGCCAGCTCGATGGTGGCGCGCTGTTCGGCACCACGCCGCGGCGCACCTGGAGCGAGTGGTTGAGCCCTGACAGTGACAATCAGGTCGAGATGGCTTCGCGCGTCCTGCTGGTGCAACAGGACGGGATGAATATCCTGGTCATGGCGGGCGCCGAGGCGTTGTTGGCACCGTTGCCGCCATCCTGCCGCTGTCAGCGTCCAGCGCATGGCCTGCTCGACAGCCTGGCGCGGCTGGGGGTGGCAGAAGGGCAGATACACGCCGTGGTGCTCACGCACCTGCATGCGATGCTTGCGCCGGACGTGCGTCGGGCGGTCAGCGACGGTGACAGCCCTCGGCTGTTGTTCCCGGCCGCCCGTTACCTGGTTGGCCGCCAGCACTGGATCCGCGCCAACCAACCGCACCCGCGCGATCGAACCCTGTTCGTTGCGCAGATCATCAGCCAGCTGCAAAGCAGCGGACGTTTGCGTCTGCTGGACGAGCATGCCGACGACCTGTTGGGCGACGGCTGGCGTTTTCATCTCAGCGACGGTTACACCCCGGGGCAATTGTTGCCGGAAATCCGCATGCCTGGTGGTCCGCTGATTTTCGCCGGCGACCTGGTGCCTGCCATGCAGTGGCTCACCCTTGATCTGACCACGGCCTTCGACCGCAATCCGGAATGCCTGATTGATGAAAAAGAACGCCTGCTCGACCACCTGGTGGCTATTGGCGGACGACTGTTTCTGCCTCGCGACCCCAGTGTTGCGCTGATCAAGGTCAGTCGTGACCGGCAATCGCGTTATCAACCTTTTGACCAGCAAGCCGTCCTGCATCGCCTGGACAGTTGAAACAACCCACTCAACAGGAGTGCTCCATGAAAGTAATGGCTGCAGTAAAGCGCGTGGTCGATTACAACGTCAAAGTCCGCGTCAAGGCGGACGGCACTGGCGTTGACCTCGCTAACGTGAAAATGGCGCTCAACCCCTTCTGCGAAATTGCCGTGGAAGAGGCGGTACGCCTCAAGGAACAAGGGATTGCCACTGAAGTGGTGGTGGTGACGGTTGGCCCGGCCACTGCTCAGGAGCAATTGCGTACCGCGCTGGCACTGGGTGCCGACCGTGCCATCCTGGTCGAATCCGCTGAAGAGCTGAGCTCGCTGGCCGTGGCCAAGCTGCTCAAGGCTGTGGTCGACAAAGAGCAGCCGCAACTGGTGATCCTTGGCAAACAGGCGATCGACAGCGACAACAACCAGACCGGCCAGATGCTGGCGGCGCTGAGCGGCTTCGCTCAAGGCACCTTCGCCTCCAAGGTTGAAGTGGCTGGCGACAAGGTCCAGGTTACCCGTGAAATCGACGGCGGCCTGCAGACCGTTGCGCTGAACCTGCCCGCGATCGTCACCACCGACCTGCGTCTGAACGAGCCGCGCTACGCGTCGCTGCCGAACATCATGAAGGCCAAGAAAAAGCCGCTGGAAACCGTTACGCCAGACGCGCTGGGCGTTTCCACTGCCTCCACCAACAGACTCCTGAACGTCGAAGCGCCAGCTGCACGCAGCGCCGGTATCAAGGTCAAGTCGGTGGCTGAACTGGTCGAGAAACTGAAGAACGAGGCGAAGGTAATCTGATGACTATTCTGGTAATTGCCGAACACACCAACACCCAGCTTGCCGCCGCGACGTTGAACACGGTCGCTGCGGCGCAACAGATTGGCGGTGAGATTCATGTGCTGGTCGCCGGTGTTGATATCGAAGGCGCCGTGGCTGCGGCGCAAGGCATCGAGGGCGTCAGCAAGGTACTGGTGGCCAACGCTGCGGTCTATGCTCACCAGTTGCCGGAGAATGTCGCGCCGTTGGTGGCCAGTCTGGTCATCGATCAGAGTGTGATCTACAGCCACATCCTTGCGCCGGCCACGGCCAACGGCAAGAACATCCTGCCACGCGTTGCTGCGCTACTGGACGTTGACCAGATCTCCGAGATCATTTCGGTGGAGTCGGCGGACACCTTCAAGCGTCCGATCTATGCCGGTAACGCGATTGCCACGGTGCAGTCGAACGCTGCCGTCAAGGTGATCACCGTGCGTGCCACCGGCTTTGACGCCGTTGCCGCTGTGGGTGGTTCGGCTGCGGTTGAAGCTGTCGCTGCCGCGCATAATGCGGGCATTTCGCTGTTCGTCGGGGAGCAACTGGCCAAGTCTGATCGGCCGGAGCTGACCGCTGCCAAGATCGTTGTCTCGGGCGGGCGTGGTATGCAGAACGGTGACAATTTCAAACATTTGTACAGTCTGGCTGACAAGCTTGGTGCTGGTGTCGGGGCATCCCGCGCTGCGGTCGACGCCGGTTTCGTTGCCAACGATATGCAGGTGGGGCAGACCGGCAAGATCGTTGCGCCGCAGTTGTATATCGCCGTTGGTATTTCCGGGGCGATTCAGCACCTGGCCGGTATGAAGGATTCGAAAGTGATTGTTGCGATCAACAAGGATGAGGAAGCGCCGATCTTTCAGGTGGCTGATTACGGTCTGGTGGCGGATCTGTTTGAGGCTGTTCCGGAGTTGGAGCAACAGCTTTGATGCACCTGGGACGGTGGAGTTTCGGGGGCTGAGATTTTTGGGTTGGGTTGGTGGTGCTGCTAGCTTATCCATTTTGTGTGGCGACGCTGCCGGCCCCTTCCGCCCTTACGGCGGCCTACTTTTTTCTTGGAAAAAGTAGGCAAAACCGCTCG
>NZ_JBWKNR010000015.1:0-187928 GCF_059415665.1 Pseudomonas sp. GW821-FHT10B02
CTGGTGGGGCGAGAATTTTTTGCTTACTTTTTTTTTCGACTGAAAAAAAGTAAGCCGCCGTAAGGGCGGAAAGGTGACTCAGCGCCACCACTGCCAATGGATATGCCCACAAACCGAGGGGCCTCATCGCGGGACAAGCCCGCTCCCACCCTAGCGGAACACCAGCGCCTTGAGCCCACCCTCGGGATCGTTATCGGGAAACTCCGGCGGGTTGGCCAAACGCTCGACAAACGCCAACCCCGGCGCCTCCTCAGCCATACCGTCAATCAAAAACCCAGGCCCGATGGCCGGATCATTGACACACGCCAACACCGTCCCACCCTCAGTCAACAACTCAGGCAACCGGCGCAAAATCTTGCGGTAATCCTGGGTCAACACAAAGCTGCCTTTCTGAAAGGTCGGCGGATCGATAATGATCAGATCATAAGGCCCGGACTTACGCACCTTGCCCCACGACTTGAACAACTCATGCCCGAGAAAACTCACCCGCCCCAGGTCATGACCATTGAGCCGATGATTATCCCGCCCGCGGCTCAACGCCGAACGCGCCATATCCAGATTGACCACCTGCTCGGCCCCACCGGCAATCGCTGCCACCGAAAACCCACAGGTATAGGCAAACAGATTCAGCACCCGCTTGCCCGCCGCCTGCTCCCGCACCCAGCGCCGCCCGTAGCGCATATCGAGAAACAACCCGGTGTTCTGCTTCAAACCAAGATCCAGCTGATAGCGCAAACCGTCTTCATCAATCAGCCAGTGCTCACTCGGTGAGCCCAGCAGCCACTGCCCGGGACTGTCGGGCAGGTAGCGATGCTGGATCAGCATGGCCTGCCCACTCCAGCATGGCGCCTCGGCCAGCGCCAACAGCATCTGCTCCAGCTCCGGCAATTGACCTTCCGGTGGCTCGCGAAACAGCGACACCAGCAGCACACCCTGCAACCAGTCCACGGTGATCTGCTCAAGCCCCGGCCAGCAGCGCCCGCGGCCATGAAACAGCCGACGGGTTTCGGCCGGCGCCGGGTCAAGCGCCGCAAGCAGGTGTTGCTGGAGAGTGTCGATCACAGAAGTCATGGCCAGGTTCAATACAGGAAAGCCGCCTATTCTACCCTGACCAGGCCCGCTCGGTAGCGCAACCGGTACGCCACCCGAAACCACCGGGAGCATCTACACTGCCTATCCCACCCTCATCTGCTGGACAACCACCATGAGCGAAAAACCTAGCATTGTCCTGGTCCACGGCTTCTGGGGCGGCGCCGCCCACTGGAGCAAAGTCATTCTTGAATTGTCGCGCCTGGGTTACCGCGACCTGCATGCGGTGGAAATGCCCCTGACCTCGCTGGCCGATGATGCCGAACGCACACGCAAAATGGTCGCGTCCATTCCCGGCAAGGTCCTGCTGGTTGGTCACTCCTATGGCGGCGCGGTAATAACCCAGATGGGCAATCTGCCCAATGTCACCGGCCTGGTGTACATCGCCGCCTTCGCCCCAGACGACGGCGAAAGCCCAGGCAGCATTACCGGACAAAACCCGCCTGAGGCAGCCGCCAACCTGCAGCCGGATGCGGACGGCTACCTGTGGATCAAACCGGACAAACTCCACGAAAGCTTCTGCCAGGACCTGAGCAAGGACGAAGGGCTGGTCATGAGCGTGACCCAGAAAGCCCCGCTGGCCAGTACCTTCGGTGACACCATCAGCAACCCGGCGTGGAAGCACAAACCTACCTGGTATCAGCTCTCCACCCATGACCGGATGATCGCCCCGGCCAATCAGGAAATGATGTCCAAACGCATGAACCCGAAAGAAGTGCTGCGTCTGGACGCCAGCCACGCCTCGCTGGCCTCCCGGGCTGCCGAAGTGGCAGCGCTGATCGACCGCGCGGCGCTCAGTCCGGCTTGACCGCCGCAACCTTGACCGCTGGTTTGAACCACCAGCCTTGCTGCATACCGGCGGCGGCCAGCAGGATCGTCGCCACTCCCAGCCACTGCAGCGGCGCCAAGCGGTGGTCGAAGGCGAACCAGTCAACGAAGATCGCCGCGATCGGGTAGATGAACGACAACGCCCCGGTCAATGCGGTCGGCAGTTTCTGAATGGCACCATACAGCAGCACATACATCACCCCGGTGTGAACAATCCCCAGCGTGACCAGCGAAGCCAGCGCACCGGCCTCGCTGGGCAGGCCCGAGGTATTGGCCCAGGGCGCCAGCAAGAGGATGCCGGTGCACACCTGGATCAACGCGATCAGGTGCGGTGGCGTGCCGCTCAAACGCTTGATGATCAACGCCGCCACCGCATACAGGAACGCCGCACCCAGGGCCAGGCCGATCCCCAACAGATAGTCATTGCCGCTGCCGCCCTGGCTGCCGTGAGCGCTGACAATCGCCAGCATCCCGGCAAACGACAGCACCAGCCAGAACAGCTTCTGCACGGTGATCTTCTCACCGAGAAACACTGCTGCCAGCCCGACCAGCATGAACGGCTGGACGTTGTACACCGCCGTACCGATGGCAATCGAAGCCCGCGAGTAGGAGGCGAACAACAACACCCAGTTGCCGACGATCGCCACACCGCTGAGCACCGCCAGGGCGAAGGTGGCCAAGGTCAGAATGCCGGGCTTGAGAAAGCCCATGGCCAGGCAGATCAACAGCAAGGTGCCAGCGCCAAACACACAGCGCCAGAACACCACATCCAGCACCGGTTGCCCGGACACCAGCACAAACCAGCCAATAGTCCCCGAGATCAGCATCGCGGCGACCATTTCCAGCGAACCACGGCGTATTGAACTGTCCATCACTCACCTCCTGAACGATGGCTAAATTATGCGAGCCTGGCGCTGTCTGCTCCAGTGGATTAAACAGGCTAAACTGCAAAGACACCTTTACTATCAAGGCAGATTCCGCAATCTGCCTAACGAGGCTGTGATGACCGACGATATCGACCAGTTGTTGATAAAGGCGCTGATGGAAGACTCGCGCCGCTCGCTCAAGGCCCTGGCGCAGCTCAGCGGTTTGTCTGCACCCAGCGTCAGCGAACGCCTGCGCCGCCTTGAGGAACGAGGAGTGCTCAAAGGCTATACGGTCGAAATCGACCCGCGCTGCTTTGGCTATCAGCTGCAGGCAATCGTGCGGGTGCGACCGTTGCCGGGGCAGTTGCAGGAAGTGGAGCGGCAGATCATGGCGATCCCCCAGTTCACCGAGTGCGACAAGGTCACCGGTGATGACTGCTTTATCGCCCGCCTCCACGTGCGCTCGATGGAAGAGCTGGATACGGTGCTGGACAAGCTCAATAGCCATGCCGAGACCAACACCGCAATCGTGAAAAAAACGCCGGTCAAACGCCGATTACCCCCTATGGCGTGATTCCCCCGGTGGGAGCGGGCTTGCCCCGCGATGCGATTTGTCTGACACACCGCAATCGCGGGGCAAGCCCGCTCCCACTCGTTTTTACTGCACTGGCTCACTCGACGGCTTGGCAATCAAACCCTTCAGTTCACTGGTCATCGGAAACTCCAGGTTCAACCCCTTGGGTGGGATCGGCTGCTCGAACCAGCGCTTGTAGATGCCGTCAATCCTGCCGCTGCGGTAGACATCCGCCAGCGCCTCGTTGACCGCTGCCAGCAGCTGGTCATCACCCTTGCGCACCATGCAGCTGTAGATCTCTTTCGACTGCGCTTCACCGACCACCACCCAGTCATGCGGATCGCGCGCCTTGGCCCGCTCGCCATAGAGCAGCGCGTCATCCATGTAGAACGCGGCGGCCCGACCGGACTGAAGCATCATGAACGCCTCGCCATGATCCTTGGCACTGATCACAAAGGCACCGAGGTTGTGCTCCAGGTTGTAGTTCTTCAGGTACTTCTCATTGGTGGTGCCGGCAGTGCTGACCACGTTCTTGCCCTTCAGATCATCCAGCCCCTTGATGCCGCTGCCCTTCCTGGTCAACAGCTGGCCCTTGACGAAAATGAAGCCATAGGAGAAGTCCACCTGCTTCTGCCGCTCGGCGGTGACTCCGGTGGTTCCGCACTCCAGGTCGACCGTGCCGTTCTGCACCAGTGGAATCCGCGTCTGCGAGGTGACCAGGTTGTAGCGCACCTTCAACTGCGGCACCGCCAGCTTGCTCTGCAGATGCTTGACGATTTCGCCAGCGAGATCCACCGAATAGCCCATGGGCTTGCCGCTATGGTCGCCGATATAAGAAAAAGGAATGGAGGAATCCCGATAACCCAGGGTGATGCTGCCTGAGTCGGCGATTTTCTTCAGGGTGCCGGAGAGAGGCGGCGTATCGGCCAATGTCGAATGAGCGAACAGCAGCGCCAGGGCAACCAGTGTGGGTTTGAACATGACGAGCTCCTAGCCGCGCACGGCAATGACAGTGATTTCCACACGCACGCCGGGACGCGCCAGTTCAGCCTGCAAGGTGGTTCGGGTCGGTACGTGGCCCGGTACAAGCCAGGCCGACCAGACCTCATTCATCGCCTCGAAATCCGCGGCGATGTCCTTGAGATAAATGGTCGCGCTGAGCAGCTGGCTTTTGTCGCTGCCCGCCTCGGCCAGCAAGGCATCGATCTTGCCCAGCACCTCGCGGGTCTGTTCACGGATATCGCGGGCCAGGGTCGGCACCTGGCCAGACAGGAACAGCAGTTGCCCGAACAGGGCGGCAGCACTCAAGCGCTCATTACTGTGCAAACGGGTTATCGACATCGGGACACTCCTTGCGGTTGTTGTTTTTGTGAAGGTCAGGCGGCCCGGGGGGACAGCCCGTGCAAGTCGATCGACGGCGCACGGCCGGCGAGCAGTTCGGCCAGCAGTGCAGCGCTGGCACAAGCCAGGGTAAAGCCGAGGGCGCCATGACCGAGGTTGAGCCAGAGGTTGCGGTAGCGTGTCGCGCCCAGCAGGGGAACACCGCTGGGCGTCGCCGGACGCATACCGGCCCACTCCCGGGCCTGTGCGTAATCGGCGGCATCGGGCAAGGTTGCGACCGCCAGCTGGCGCATACTGGCCAGCCGCAGCGGGTCCAGGGACTCGTCGAAGCCGACAATATCGACCATGGCGGCAACCCGCAGTTGATCCTCAAGGCGCGCATAGACGATCTTGCGGTCGTAGTCGGTGATGCTCACCTGCGGCGCCTGCTGCCCCGCCAGGATCGGCGCGGTGAGGCTGTAGCCCTTGAGCGGATAGACCGGCAGTTGCAGGCCCGGCAGACCAAGACTGGCGCTGCGGTGCCCGGCGCACAGCACCAGGCGCTCCACTGCCAGGTGCTGCTCACCCATCTCCAACCCCTGGATCATGCCGTCAGCATGGCGGATGGCGGTGACACGCTGACCGAGCATCAGCCGGCAGCGCCCGGAGGCCTGCAAGCGCTCGGCCAGGGCCAGGCAGAAGCGATGGCAATCGGCGACTTCTTCATCGGCGGTAAACACACCGCCAATGAACGGCGCATTGGCCAGTGCCGGCTCCAGTGCGGTGATTTCAGCGGCATCGAGCACCTGCTGCCCCTGCGGATCGAGGAGATGGCGGCGAGCCTGGGCGAAACTGGCCGGGTTACGGAAAGTCACCAGCTTGCCATTGCGCCGCCAGGCGAAATCATCCAGCCGGTCGACCTCACGCCACTGCGTCAGAATGCTCTGGCTGTGCAGGGCCAGGCGCAACAAGTGGGCGGCATTGCTGCGGTTGACCGAAGTCCGGCAGGCAGCCATGAAGGCCCCCAACCAGCGCCACTGAGCCAGGTCCAGGCGTGGCCGCAGCTTCAGTGGCGACTCGCTGCGCAGCAACCAGCCCAGGGCCTGCAGCGGTACACCGGCATCGGCCAGCGGCGACACATAGCGGTAGGACAATTGCCCGCCATTGGCAAAGCTGGTGCCCTCGGCCAGGCGCTCGCGCGCTTCGATCAGGTCTACTGCAAAGCCTTCGCGCACCAGGGCATAGGCTGTTGCCAGACCGATGACGCCCCCACCAATGACCGTTACCCGCTGTGCCATGTGCTTTCATCCGCAAATCCGAAGGCGTTCAGGTTAGGACCGATGACAGCCGCCGGATAATGAATAAAAATGCACCGGCCATAAACAAAGGTTATGGGGTCAAGCATGCGTTTGCGTCACATCGAAGTGTTCCAGGCCATCCGCCAGACCGGCTCGATCAGCGGTGCGGCGCAGTTGCTGCACGTCACCCAGCCTGCGGTGTCGAAGATTCTCCAGCACGCTGAAGCCCAACTGGGTTTCCCGCTGTTCCTGCGGGTGCGCGGCAAATTGCAGATCACCCCGGAGGCCCTGGCCCTGGAGCGCGAGGTGGACAAAGTCAGCGACAGCGTCGAAGGCGTACGCCGCCTGGCCGCCAGCCTGCGCCGCCAGCCGGGCATCACCCTGCGCATCGGTGCCACGCCGGCACTGGCCCTGTCGTTGTTCCCAGCGGTGATCAGCCAGTGGGCGGAGCGTCATCCGCAGTCAGAATGCGAGCTGTCCAGTTACCACAGCCGCGAACTGGTGCAGC
Organism: Pseudomonas sp. GW821-FHT10B02; assembly: GCF_059415665.1. NCBI lineage: Bacteria > Pseudomonadati > Pseudomonadota > Gammaproteobacteria > Pseudomonadales > Pseudomonadaceae > Pseudomonas > Pseudomonas sp. GW821-FHT10B02. Next base: position 6,484 of record NZ_JBWKNR010000015.1, read on the forward strand.
AGTTGTTGATGCGCGAAATCGATGTTGCCCTGACCTTGCGCCACCCCGAGCACCCCGGTCTGAATGTCCAGCCATTGGCCCATGGTGTGTTGGTGGCGCTGGCGCCGACAGGCTACTGGCGCGAAGAAAGCCAGGGGCTGCCGCTGACGGTCGACGCCCTGGCCGGTGCGACATTGATCGGCCTGAGCAGCAGCGACCCACTGGCGGCGCAGGTGAACAACTATCTGAAAAACCTTGAGCCGGCACCGCGCATCGGCATTCGGGTGCAGACCTACTCCCTGGCGCGGGCCATGGTCGAGGCAGGTGCCGGGCTGGCATTGATCGACCCGTTTACCGCCCTGGGTTCACAACACACCGTAGTGCGCCCCTTGAGTCCGCCACTGCCGATCACGTTGTATGCGCTGACCCGTGCCAACGAAAGTCATCCGCATGCGATGGAGGAGTTGCTGGGGCATTTCGCTACGCGTGCGCGGGAGCGGATCGCATCAGTCAGCAAGGGAGTGGGGCTCGAAAAGGCCCAGCCTAAGCAGGGCCTCATGTAGGCGCGGGAATCCAGGAGGGGCTTCTAATAGTGCGTCAGGTCACTCTTCTGTCGCATATTTTTTGCTGGTCACGAAGCTAGGTTCTCTCCAATTCGGACCTTTGATGGTATGACCGTTCTCCCCTGTGGCAAATACTCCATCTTCATAAAGCTTTTGAAACGTACTCACCAACTCACCATTGGCGATGACATCGAATTTATAGTCAACGTACAGCCGGTCAATACGTGGATAGGATGAATTCGGAATGAGTGCCGTCAGCACATCAGCTACCGACTCATTGAGGATAATGTCCTTGATGGTACTCATTGCGGTCTCTCCATTGCTTCTCTGTACTCCTGCTTGTCGCCAGCCTCTTTTGCCTCCGGAGTATAGAGGTGGCTTGACCGAACATATTTAGGTCTGAGAAAGTCCATGCAACCAGCCCTGATGAGTGCCCACCATTGGAAATGGTTGTTAAATGAAATTACTCGGACCAGGCAAGGGTTCGGCTATGCGCTTTCAATGGTTCTTTTCAAAGTCCAAGGAACGGTGCGAGGCGCCGGTGTGACTCAATATCAACTCGGGCAGGTGTGCGCGCCGTTATCCAGGCCTTGCTTGTAGTTGCGGCTAAGCAGACTGGCCTTGCCGTCGTGCCAGGTCAGGGTCAGGACATACAGCGAGTCAAAATCGCCGCCATCCCAATCCTCTGTAATCACTCGCTTCTCACCCAGGGCCTTGCCGGCCACGGTATTGATCAGTTCGGGCAGGTAACCGTGAGACCAGGCGGTGTAGACGGTGGCGTTGCGGTATTTGTCCTGCAGCAACTCGTCGGCCAGTGCGCCGGTGTCGTTGGCGCCAAAGTCGATGTTCACCGGCAGGCCAAGCTTGATGGCGCTCGGGCTGATGGTCATCAACGGACGGATGTAGCTGTAGGCGTCGTCCTTGCTGCCTTCTTCAACGTGACGAGACGGATTGGCGGCGAACACATAGTCGGCCTTGCCGAACTTCTCAGGGAGCAAAGTGGCCAGGTCAAGAGCGCGATTCAGGCCTTGGCAGTTAAGCTGGCCCAGACCTTCCCCCGGTTTTTCCGCATGGCGCAGGAACACCAGGGTCTGGATGCCGTCCACTGGCTCGGCGCGGCTTTCGACGGCCTCCACGGCCAGCAGCGTGACACCACCGAGCAGGGCCATAGAACACAAGGCATGGCGGTGGCGTTTGAACAGGGTCGACAACTTCATGGTGCGGGCTCTTTACGGCAAAAAGGGATAACGCTGGCCCGCGTATGACACGCCGCGGCCGAGGCCGCGGGTGATCCCTGTCTTTTGTTCCATCCGTGGAGCGGGCTAACTGAGAGTGCGAGAATCCCGTTTGGTTCGATCCCTGATTGCTCAACCCTGAGCACGAGTGACTTTAGTGCCGTGATGTTGCCGGATTAAGACAGGCGCCTGTCACTCGTCGCGGGTCAGGACTTGCAGCAACTCGATCTCGAACGTCAGGTTCGAATGTGGCGTGATCGCCCCCATGCTGCGCTCGCCATAAGCCAGGTGAGACGGCACCACCAGCTTGCGCTTGCCGCCGACCTTCATGCCCATCAGGCCCTGATCCCAGCCCTTGATGACCCGGCCGGTGCCGATCACACACTGGAACGGTTTGCCGCGATCGTAGGACGAGTCGAATTTCGTGCCGTCTTCCAGCCAGCCGGTGTACTGGGTGGTAATCAGCGCGCCCTTGACCGCTTCCTTGCCTTCGCCCAGCTGGATATCGATGATTTGCAGTTCGCTGCTCATGCGTGACCTCGTTGATGCATGTTTCGAGGCTGCCTTTTCTCAGGAATGCACGGGTTTGGCAAGGTTTGTCGGGGTGCCATGCTGACGCATCGACCAGCAAACGCCGCCGATCACCAGGAGGATTGCCGCAGCCTCCAGCAGGCTCGGCCCGCTTTGCCGCCAGATGAAGGCATAGAGCAAGGCAAACAGGGTTTCGAAGACGATCAGTTGGCCGCTCAAGGTCAACGGCATGCGTTTGGACGCGGCATTCCACAGCAGCGCCGCCAGCCACGAGCCAAAAACCGCGCAGCCCAGACTGTAGAGCCAGAACAGCCACCAGCGCTCGGCCGACGCCTGCACCTGCAGCTGTGACGGCTGCCACAAAGCGATTACCGCCACCAACACCAGGCTGAACACCCCGGTCATCACGCCGCACAACACCGACCACTGATGGCTGTCGAAATGCCCGCACTGTTTCAGATAACGGCTGTTGTTAACCGCGTACCAGGTCCAGCAGGCCAGAGCTGCCAGGGCGTAGAGCACACCCGCGACTTTGTCGCCCACCGCGCCCGGCTCAACGGCAAAGGTCTGCAGGTTGATACACAGCATCCCGGCAAGAATCAGCAACAGCGGCGCGAACAGTTGTTTGAGCGCTACCCCGCCGCTGTCATGGCGACCATAGAGGGTGATGGTCAGCGGCAACACACCGACAATCAGCGAAGCGGGCGCCACCCCGAGGCGCTGGATAGCCGCCACCAGGCAGATGAAATACAGCAGGTTGCCGACCAGGGCCAAACGCCCCAGCATCCACAGGTCGGCCAGGGTCAACTTTCCGAGGGCCTTGCGCATCGGCAGCGCGAGCACCAGCGTCACCATCCCGAACAGCACAAAGCGCGCACAACTGAGCAACACCGGACTGAACTCTGGCAACAACTGCGGCACCATCAGCACCAGCCCCCACATCGCCCCGGCTACCCCGGCGTAGGCCACACCCTGTTTCACTTGCACGCTCCTGTTCAAAGAAGTGCGCAGGCTACCGTTTGGCCGTCGTCCGGACAAAAGATCATTAGGCATGCAGGCATTCCTGTGGGGAATGTCTTTCAGCCTGAAAGCATCGACTTTATGATGCAGCCATTCCTCAGAATGGATTGCCAGCATGAGTCGTTTCAGCCGCCACCTGCCCCCGCTGGACACCCTGATCGCTTTTGAAGCAGTGGTGCGCACCGGCAGTTTCACCCGTGCCGCCAGCGAGCTTTACCTGACGCAAAGCGCGGTGAGCAAACAGATCAAGCTGCTGGAACAACACCTCGGCGCCGTGCTGTTCGAACGCCGGGCCCGCGGCATTGCCCTGACCTCGGCCGGAGAAGGCTTCAACGCGATTGTCGAACCTATGCTGGAAAGCCTGCTGGCCAACGTGCTGCGCCTGAAGGCCGGCCATAGCAGTCGCAACGTCAGTGTCATCTGCACTCATGCCGTTGCTCAGTACTGGCTGTTTCCGCGCCTGCTGCGCTTCAACGAGCAACACCCTGAACTGACCGTGAACATTCACGCCAGTAACGAGATCAGTGAAAGCGATATCGCCCACTACGATTTCGGCATTCTCTATGGCCACGGCCACTGGAGTTCACTCAAGGCCGACAAGCTGTTCGACGAAACCATCTACCCGATCGCCAGCGTCAAGCGCGCCCTGCCGGCGATCGACTCGCTGCAGGCGCTGCAAACCTTGCCGCTGATACAACTGGATGCTTCGGCCTGGAACTGCCTGGACTGGCAGGACTGGTTCAGCCACCAAGGGCTGCGCTACCGGGCGCCCGCCGATGCGGTGACTTTCAACCAGGTCAATCTGGTGTTCGAAGCGGTATTGCAAGGCATGGGGGTGGGGCTTGGCTGGGAGTTCATGGCCCGTGAGCGCATCGAGCAGGGTTCGATCCGCCAGGTATCGGCGTTTGTCGTGCACACCGGGCAAGCCGACTATCTGGTGCACGACAAACAGGCCCCCTGCTCGCCATCGGCGCAGGTGTTTGCAGACTGGTTGCTGGCGCTCAGCTGAACAGCGCTTCGACTTCGGCCCGGGTCATGGTTTTCGTCTGGTTGGCAAAGCAGTAGTACGCCGGCTTCTCGTCGATGTACACCTGCAGGTCGAACACCCAGTCGGTGTCGCCCTCCAGTACACCCACCGATAGCGAATCGAATTTGCCGTTTTTCAGGCGATACAGCAGATGCGTGCCGCACTTGCCACAAAAGCCGCGCTCAGCCCACGCGGAAGACTCATAGAACACCGGCTGCCCGGCCGTGAACGTTACCGGCTCGGCGCAGATCACCGATAACAAGGGCCCACCGCCCCATTTGCGGCACATGCTGCAATGGCAGGCGTCGACGCTGGCTTTCTCCAGGCGGACACTGAGTTTGACAGCGCCACACAGGCAGCTGCCGTGTTTTTCCAGGGACATGGTCAAGGCTCCTTGCGGGGATGGTAGGCGACCAGTCTAGCAGCATCGCGGGGCAAGCCCGCGCCCACAGATCCTGAAGCTACCTAGCATTTTTGTCAGTTGTTACCTACCCCGCGCTTTCCTAAGCTGGCGCAGTATTCCTGACCCGCTCACTCCTGCTGACTCACCGCGCCGAGCATTCAGACCTGGCGGTATCAACTGGATTGGCTGCCTGAAGCGCCCCCTCCAATGGAGAGTTGAATCATGCCACGTGACACAGAAAGCACTGCAAGCCAGCCGTCCACTCTCGACAAACTGCCTGCCCCCACGATTGCAGCAGCGCGCGACGGTAGTCTCAGCTATGACGATACTGAGCGGGACCTCGAGGATATAGTGGCCATCACGGCAGATCCCCGCGTGGAGATGAAGCCTGGGAATCTCATCGAATTTTTCTGGGGCAAACATCGAGTCGGGTCAAAAAGCGTGCTGCCTGGCGATACCGGGGCCGTCACCATTCATGTGAGCAAGTACCGCATCAAGAAATTGGGCGATGGCGATCAAGCCGTTACATACACCATAACCACTCCGAGACCCCATAAAAAAATTGACTCCTTGCCCACGAAGATTCGGGTCAAAAAAGATACACCGCTCCTCCGCAACGAGGAACTACCTTTCCCCTCGATTGCAGCGGCACGCGACGGTGGGCTCGGCTATGAGGATATCGAACGCGACCCTGAGGGCATGGTGACCATCACGGTAGGCCCCTACCCCCGTATTGCGTCAGGAGACCTCTTCGAAGTCTTCTTCGGCGATCCCCAAAAACCCGAAAATCGTGTCGGTTTCAAGAACGCGGAGTCTGGCGATACCGGAATCGTCAACATTTACGTGGGCAATGCCACCATCAGCAAATTCAGCGATGGCGTCCATGCTGTCAGCTACACCATTTTCACCTCCATAGGCCAGGAAACGATTTACTCCTTGGCCACCAACGTTGAGATCAAGCGCTCAGTGCCTGGCGGCCCGGACCCCAGGCCAGACACACCCTATTTGAACGAGAACCTGGCCCCGCCTGGCGTGACCCCCTATCCCGTCCCGGCGGACGCGCAGTTCGCCAAAGTCACGGTCCCAGCCTGGCTCAACATGGCCGTGGGAGATGTACTGACAGTCATCTGGGCGGGACACAGAATACCCCCCCTCACCGTGGCGGACGGACAGGTCGGGCAGTCACTGGTGGTAACCGTCGATCGCGCGACACTCGAAGCGGCTGGCGGCGGCAGGATACCGGTGACCTACGAAATCCGTGACCGGGTCTTCAACTGGTCTCTCCTGGCCCCTTACACAGACGTTGATGTAGAAATCGAGGACCCGAATGCGCCTGATGCACCGCAGGTCGTGGACAACGGCACGCCGCTCTCGCAGATCGATCTGGCCACGCTCGGTACCCGGGATGCCACCGTATGGGTGCCCCGCTATGCCGGTATCCAGCCTGGTCATTCGGTGGTGGTGGAATGGCGCGGTCTTACTGCATCAGGCCAATCGGTTGAATATATCTCCCCCCCACTGCAAGTGCCCAATCCAGTGCCATTCGTCCTGGTATTCACAATTCCGAACAACCAGGTCACCCCGTTGGGCCAGGGTTCGGTGCGCGTGGCCTATCTCGCCAATGGACGCTTGTCGAGAAGAACACAGCTAGCCGTGATAGGCGAACCGTTGGCGCTAAGCGCTCCACAAGTGCCGGACGCGGTCGCTGGCGTGCTCGATCCCGCCAACGTACCCAATGGTGCCCGCTTCATTGTGCCGTTCTGGCCGGGGATCAAGATTGGCGACAGGGTCGACATCTTCTGGGACGGTTTGACGTCCACGGGACAGCCTCACAGGTACACCGCTTTCCTTATGGTGACGAATACAACAACCCCGCTGAACTTCACGATTGCGCTGAGCGACATCACAGCGATTGCCGGTGGCAGCGCCGAGGCCCATTACACGGTCACCACGACTACCGGCACCGTGCTTCCCTCGCCGAAACTCCCGCTGCAAATCAGGGCGGTCCCCACACAGCCCTTGCCCGCACCTACAGTGGATGGTGTGCGCAACGGTGTGATCGACGCGTCGCTGTCATCGACTAACGTCCAGATCCCTCATTTTGCCAGCATGGCCTTGAACGACCTGATCCGGATGATCTGGAACGCCCCGCTTCCAACGTTTGCCGAGGTGACAGTTTCCACGCTGGGACCGCAGACATTGCCAGTGGCCGGTACCTTCATCGCTGGCAACCTGAACGCCTCGGTATCGGTCAGTTTCTCGGTAACGTCATCAACGGGCCAGGACAAAGGAACCTCCCCTTCGTTGACCTTCCGGGTGGAGGCTGCAGCGATCATTCCCGGCCTGCTGCGCATTCCGAAAGCGCCTGCGGGCCGCCTGAACGTTCATAACGACTTCTACCGCGACGAGTATCTCATCATCGAGATCCCGCAATTCCCCGGCATGGCAAGCGGGCAGTCCATCGTGGTGGAGTGGGCCGGGCCCTATTTCACCTGGTCAAGCCAGCCACAGCAGGTCACGACGCCCGGCCTCCTGCAGTTTCAGGTACCGCGGCTCGAGGTCATCGACGCCATCGGCCGCTCCGTCCAGGTGCGCTACAGCGTCAATGGCACAATCCTCTCCCCCACCTTTGTCCTGAATATCGACAGCCAGGGCATAGAGATGCCGCCACCGCGGTTCTTCTATCAGAATGGTGCGACCGATGCGGTTTCGATTCTGTCTCCAGGCCAGCAGACCGGCCACACCGGCCGTGTGCGCTGGAGCGGCGTAGTGACCCGCGACTCAAGTGATCAACATCTTGAGGCTGGCAGGGCGGAGTACTTCCAGATTCCGAAACACTGGAGCGACGAAAACAAAGGCCGTGAAGTGTTGATCAACCACACCATCCATCGCCAAGGCATCGACGACCCTGAAACTCCTCTGAGGTTCTCGCGCGTACTCAGGCTGCGATTCTAAGAAGCAGGCAATAGATTGCCCTGCCCCCTCTGGGCAATCCATTGTGTTTTGCTATCACGAAACGTCATCAAAATCCGTGAAGTAATTGCGAAACAACATAAAAAACTATCATTTTTGTCAGGTTACCGTTTCAACGCCGTCGTTCAAGCTCAGACCTGAAACCTGAGCCTGAGCCTGCCACCTTTGAGCACTTCATCCTCATACTTTTCCTGCGCCCTATCAGTTTATTCCTACAGTCGCGCCTCCCGCCTTACTGCATCCTCCCGCCATTGTGAAATTCAGCACTCGCTGCATGATCTAATTCAGGAGAAACCATGGACAAGCCGATCAACGTCCTGACGCGCAGGCAACGCTGCGCCTGCATACTATTGCTCACCTGCTCGGTGCCGGCTGCATTTGCCGCAAGGCTGGACGGCCCTGACGCGCAAGCCGTCGTTGAAAAAAACGACCCTGTCGAACTCTGGGAAGTGCGCAATGGCGCCACCCTCACCCTGCGCCCAGGCGGCCAGGCCACCAACACCACGCCGAATCGCGCGGCTATTACCCTGTTCAACGGCGCGACCCTTAACGCCGAGGGCGCAACCGTCAGTGCAACAGGACGCGGCATCCTCAACAACCGAAGCACCATGAACCTTACCGGCAGCAGGGTTACTGCAACCGACCCTGGCGATACGGGTCGCTTCGCCGAGTACACCTCGGGAGTGGCCCTGCATATCCTGGGAGGCACATCCAGCGTGACAGGCTCGGTGCTTGACGGTGAACGCCATGCCATCGCCATTGCTTCCGACAGGGTAAGCACTCTGGACTACACCTCTACCCTCGATATCGCTGGCAGCCAGTTGATATCCGGCAGCGGTAGCGCCATTTATGTCGGCAACCCGGAGACCGCCATTCCGGAAACTCACATTACCTTGCGCGACGGCACGACCGTGATTGCCGGTAACGGCAATCTCCTCGAAGTGCATGACAATGCCAGGGCATTTCTGACCGTCGCCAACAGCGACATCACCGGCAACATTATCGTCGAGGACACTGCACACGCTGAAGTCAACCTGCAGAACCAGGCGATTTTGCGCGGCCGTATGCAAGGCGTGCAAAGTGTCTCGGTCGGTGACAGCGCCAGCTGGATCATCAATGGCGATTCCAGCATCGGCCAGCTCAGCAACAACGGCACTGTAGCGTTTTCCGACGGCGCGGCGGGTCGTACCCTCACCGTCGAAGGCAACTATGTCGGCAATGGCGGAACCCTGGTGTTCAACTCGGTGCTGGCGGGCGATGACTCGTTGACCGACCGCTTGGTCGTCCAGGGCGACACCAGCGGTTCGACCGGGGTGCGGGTCAACAACCTCGGTGGCTCGGGTGCCAAGACCTTGAACGGCATCGAGCTGATTCGTGTCGAAGGCGACTCGGCCGGCGAATTCAAGCAGTCAGGGCGGATTGTCGCCGGAGCCTACGATTACCATCTCGCCCGGGGACAGGGCGCCAACAGCGACAACTGGTACCTGAGCAACGAACTGACCCCGGTTGACCCTGTCGATCCAGTTGACCCAGTTGATCCGGTTGACCCAGGCCCCGGTCCTGGCCCTGGTCCAGCACCGCTGCTCATCGTCCGTCCCGAAGGCGGCGCTTACGCAGCCAACCTGTACGCCATGAACACCCTGTTCGACACCAGCATCAGTCAACGCACCGGGGAAACCGAACTCACCGATACACTGACAGGCGATGGTCACTCCACCAACCTGTGGATGAAACACAGTGGCGGCCACACCCGCAGCACAGACAACAGCGGTCAACTGAACACCCACGCCAGCCGCTACTCGCTGCTGCTGGGCAGCGACCTCGCAGGTGGCCTGACCGAGCATGGCGGTTCCTGGCGTGCGGGCGCATTTGCCGGCTACGGCTACAACCATGGCACTACCACTTCGCAAATCACCGATCACAAGGCAAGCAGCCAGGTGAAGGGCTACACCACCGGCGTGTACGGCACCTGGTATGCGTCCGGTAGCAGTGAGCGAGGCTTGTATGCCGATGCCGTGCTGCAATACAGCTGGTTCCATAACGAGGTGAGCGGCGAAGGGATTGCCAAAGAGACCTACAATGCCCAGGGCGTTTCCACCTCATTCGAGACGGGCTATGTTTTCCGTAATGCGCTGAATGCGCGCGACGCCTGGTACCTGCAACCCAAGGTCAAGGTCTTCTGGTCCGGGGTCACACCTGACGACCACAGGGAAGACAACGGCTCGATCGTCTCCACCGATGGCAGCGATACGCTAAGCACCAGTATCGGCGCCAGGGCCTTTCTCAAGCTGAACTACGCCAACGATGATGGCATCGTCGACAGTTTCAAACCCTTTATCGAGGCGAACTGGATTCATAACAGCCGCCAGGCCGGCGTCACCCTCGATGGTGTCAGCGTCAGCCAGGTGGGTACCCGCAACATCGCCGAAGTAAAAGCCGGCGCCGAAGGCCGGATCTACAACAACCTGACTGTCACCGCGGCTATTGCCCAGCAGTCAGGGGGAAATGACTTCTCCGATACCGCCGCCTCGCTCGGCCTGCGCTGGTCCTTCTGAACCCTTGCCGCGCGTGGCAATGCCACCGCGCGGCACCTCGCTTTCCCCTCTCCCCCTCCTCTCCCTGACTGTCGGGCCGAGTCGGCCTCGACTGCGCAACATCAGTGCAACCTAGCATTTTTGTCAGGTTACAGAAGCGCTCGAGTCGTTAATCATACCCCTGGCGATTCGAACAGACTCAAAGCAAGCGCCGCCATTTTAAACAGGACTGTGTTGTTTCCATCCCGCACTACTTGCCATTGGAAAAAATCATGTCGAAAAATAACTCACGCGCCACCCCCCTTTCACCCAGTACACCTTCGATCAACTCTATTGCGTCTATTACGAAGAACCGCTGCAGTTGCCTGCACCCTGCCTATCAGGCAACTGTCACCAGAAAGGACGACAGAAAGCTCCCCACCAACCCACTGGTCTTCCCCCCTTCAGCCCTGGCCCCAGCGCCGGCGCCCCCGGCCCTCGCTGACAACCTGCTGTTGGCGAGCGTCAGCAATGACGATCTCACGCTGACGTTTGTCGTCAACGACAACCTTAACCCCAGGGATGTGGCGATACTCGTCATCGATGGCGTGGAGGTTGGTGACGCAGTCGCAATTGGTGATACCGCCCCCGGCGCAAACTTCAACATTGTCCTGAAAGCCAGCGACCGCGTTGAAGGTGCCCACCAGATCAGCTACCGGATTTACTACTACCCGGGTGCAGGGGAAGACGATGGCCCAAGCATCCCCTTCAGAGTCGACCTCACTCCAGCGGGCCAACCTTTCCTGGCAGAGTTGACAGTAGATCCAGCGATCAGGGAAAAGGGACTGACGGCCGATAAGCTCCTGGGCCCAGACGGAGCGCAATACATGCTCAGTTTGGTGGCAAGCTATAAAAACCCAGAGCTTGGCGACATCATCCAAGGCTTTATCAACAACAAACCGGCACCCAATAGTTTTACTGTAGTCACCAATCCTGATTTTACCCTGAATGTAGAGCTGCGCTTCACCCGTGAAGACATTGAAGAGCCAGGCGATGGTACGCAGGAGTACAGCTATCAAATCACAGACCGCGCTGGTAACGTCTCGCTGATGTCCCTCCCGCTCACACTCAGCGTCCTCCTGGAAGGGGAACTGACTGATCTGCTCCCCCCTGAAGTACCCGCCAATGCTGATGACGGCATTATCAGCGAATTCGATGCTCGCGGCCCGGCGCTTGTGATCATTCCCGGCAATATGAGGCTGATGCCGGGTGACACTGTCATGGTCGACTGGGGAGGCATCAGGTTCACAGAAGTGGCCATTCCAGTGGGCGGGGTGACAATACAGGCGCCCTATGCGGCACTCTATGACGCCTGGAAAGCCGTGACCGGTGGCGCCAACAGGGTTGCCGACATTGATGTGCGCTACTACATCCTCCGTAATGGCCTGTCTGCCGGACAATCACCCGCTACACCAGTAAGAATCAACCTGTTCCAGGCTGGTGGCGATCCTGATCCGGAGGTCCCTGTCCACCCGAATTTGAGAGAAGCTACACTGATCGCTAACAGTGGCGCCGAGAACGCTATCATTGGCGAAGATTACTTTGAAAATGCATCAATCAGGGTGTCATGGTTTTCCAGGAACGACCCGGCCGCAGCCGTATTCCTGCTGGACGACATACTGAATGTGAAGTACGGAGCGACCGATCTCGCGCCATACACGATCACCGCTACAGATGTAGCCAACCAGAGGGATCTGGTACGTGTATTGACAGCTGCACAGATCGCTGAAGAGCTTTCAGGCACCAAGGTTCTGCAGTACACCATCACCCGCAAAGTTGCTGGCGACATTGAAAACACGTCCTTTGCGCCTGGGCAAAATGTCCAGGTCGTAGGCAACGACCTGTTGCCTGGCCAAGGCCATCTTGAAGTAGGTCGCTTCTATCCATTGAACCGCTTCGATGCCATTGGACCACAGCAGATCAAGGATGGCGTCACATTCGAAACGCCATACTATGAAAACAAATCGCTTGGCGACCGCATTACCATCAGTATCGTCCAGGTGCTAGGCATTCCACACACGCCGAATGACCCGCCTATCGAGGGGTCACGTATTGAAATGAGTAGTATTGTCGGCGGGAACGATGTGGGCGGCGTAACCAGTTTCACTCTGCCACGCGACAAACTCTCGTTCCCGGTCGCGGTTTGCCACGCCGATGTAATTTGGACAGCGACAAATAGCCATGGGCCCGCCAACAACATAGAAACCACAGTCATCATCGACAGTCGCGGCACTGTCAAAACTGTCAACAGTGAGGGGGACAAGGAAAACAAGGAATAACCCCCCATCTACTGAGCGGTAACCGGGGCGTCCCAAGGACGCCCCGGCTTTCTAATTAGCAGAATTGACCACAACGCAACCGCATCAACTTTAAGCTATCACCATTACCCAGCACACCTGACTACCAAGGTATCTGCCACATCACCTAGAGGTGAATCATGGGAAACATCGAGATGACAAAACTGGCGTGGTCTGCGCCACGCCTGAGAGAGGCATCAGAAGACACAAGTAATCCATCAGGCCAATATCTGACAATTGACAGAATATATGGCATCAGCGGCGAAACGCTCATTTGTGATGTTTCCATTTCAAGTGGCATGGAGGCCGGCGACATCGTTCGGGTACGAGGTCAATACGGTGGTGTCATCTATGATGCGCCTACATTCAGGTTAGCTTCGCCCCCCCGCAACTTTACGATACCCTTCCCAAAGTTCATGCTTTACGGCAGCTCGGGTGCTTCACTAAACCTGAACTTTGCCTTACGCAGGCAGGGTGCTGGTGACTGGCTGATTTCCCAAAGCCGTTTAATCCGTATCCAGGCGCAACCTCTAGAACCACAAGCCCCCGTCCTGCCTCGTGGCAGCAGGAGACTGGTGATCCAGTACACTGGCATGGCGTCCGGGCATACAGTACGTGCCCGACTGTACTCATCCGCTACCCAGTTTACTGATACCGCGGAAGTAACAGTCAGTGGCGGAACAGCCTATATCGATATTCCTTACTCATGGTTCGTAGCCAATAGCGGTAGAACCGTCTGGATAAACTACGCGGTAAACAGGCGTGGCGATACCCGACGAATATTTTCCCGCCTGCTCTACATTGAACGACTAGAAGTCCCGTCCCTGTGGCGCTGGCTATCTAAAAAATTAGCGTATTTTTTTAGATAACTTATCACTGAACTTTACAGCTCAATTTTCTTACTTCTGATCCGATAAGCATACCGCCAACCCAAACATCTGGCCCTCACGCGAACAAGAGGACCGGGCACTCACACGCCCATGAAACTACAAGGAACGTAACATGAGAAAGTACCTGCTCCTGATGCTTTCAGTATTTCTGGCCTCGTGTACAACAACACCGGAACCGCCGCCTCCAACAGCCCCGCCAGCCAGCCGGTCAGTTCTAACCATTATCGATGGTCCCGCAACAGCAGCAGCATTGAACACGCGCTACCAGGACACCCGGCAAAATTGTGGGTCCGCCAGTACACCCGCATTTTTATGCAGCGGGGTTATTGTTCGGGTGACAACTTATTCACCCGACTATGATTCCTGGGACCCCAGTGACACCGCCATCGCAAAGAAAGGCCTGTCCTTCTCCTATCTGCGCAAAGACAGCAAATTCTCTCGCATGCCATGGGGAGGGGAAAATGGATTCCTCCTCTATCCCATCTTCAGTGCTCCGCCAGACAAGATGGACCCAGACGTACTCTGCAACTACCCCATTGATGGCCATACCGACGACCGAGATGAAAAGTGTGGCAGCTTTGCCATTAACCCGACCAGCCGTCCTTGTGAGCTTCAGGGCATCACCACTGCTGCCCAATGGCTGAGCCTTTACCAACAGCAAGCTGGCAGCAACCGACATCTTTGTGCTTTTAATGTTCGCGACGATACGAATCACCTTGCCGGACCTGCCTTCTATGCAAGCCTGGTTGCCAAAAGCCAAGGCGCCCCCACCGATCAACGGTTTACCCAACACAACGAATTGGTCCTTGGGGTATGGGCGAAAGGTCTGGCCAGGACACTCCCCATCCAGGCGTTTTTCTACACAACCGCTGCCGGACTGGCGAGTGCTAAAAAGGACAGGGCTAATTTTCTGCAACAAACCCAGGTCACCCTCCCCCTGATAAAAATCACCTTACCGACAAGCCAAGCGCAGGAGGCCTCATTCCAATACATTGAAAGCGACAACGCAGAGTCTGGCTTTGAGTTTGATACCTCGACGGCGAGTCTGGCTGGCAGGACCTACATTCTCCCCGGCTACCCCAACGTACTCCCCACTTACAATTCGGGTAACGCCCTCACTCGCCAGGCCAGTGGAGGTCAGCCGCCCTACGCTTATACAAGCGCCAACAGCGCTATCGCGGCGGTGGATAACAATGGTTGGGTAACCGCGCGTGGAAATGGTTCGACCCAGATAACGGCGACTGACTCAACGGGACAATCAAAAAGCTTCACCGTCAATGTATCGAACGTCGTACAGGCCCATGGCTTCGGAAATTCGACATGGAACCAGGCATCGAGCACGGTGGCCGCATCAGGCGCTCGCTTACCCAGCATGGCCGAATTGGCCGAGCTGGAAGTCAGCTACGGCAGCAGATGGCCCATGGGTCTTCACCATTACTGGAGCACGGAGTCATGCGGGCTGAACCAACGCAGGTCACGTTACATCCATAATGGTGGCCACTACTGCTATCGCCAAACTGGACAATACGCCAATGTCGTTGGCTTTAAATAAACCCTCTCGAGAGTGGCCTGAACAGTACACGCACATACCACACTAGACCGGCGTCAACACCGGCTCACCGGCAAAGTACGCCTGCAGGTTGCGTAGCACCAAGGCCACGGTGTCTTGCGCAGCTTGCGGCGACTGACCGGCGACGTGGGGGGTAAGCACAGTGTTGCCCAAGGCTTTGAAGGCGTCCGGGACCTTGGGTTCGTCGTCGAATACATCCAGTGCGGCACCGGCGATGCGGCCCTGCTGCAGCGCCCGAGCCAGCGCATCGGTATCGACCACACTGGCGCGGGCGATATTGACCAGGTAACCCTCACGACCCAAGGCATCAAGCACCTGCGCATCCACCAGGTGCTGGGTGCCAGCCCCGCCCGGGGTCGCGACCACCAGGATATCCACAGCTTCAGCCAACTGCAGCGGGCTGCCGCAATAGGTGTAGGGCACACCGTCACGCGGGTTGCGGCTGTGATAGCTGACGCTCATGTCGAACCCTTGCGCCGCCCGTTTGGCAATCGCCAGACCGACCGCACCAAGGCCGATGATGCCCATGCGCTTGCCCGACACCGACGGGCTGATCACCCGGTTCCATTCACCGCGACGGGTACTGGCGTCGGCGCGGGGGATGTCGCGCAGCAGCGCAAGCAGCATGGCCATGGCGTGGTCGGCGACTGCCGTGGCGTTGGCGCCGGCACCGTTGGTCACGGTGATGCCACGGGCGGCGGCGGCGGCCAGATCGACCTGCTCATAACCGGCGCCAATCACGCAGATGATTTTCAGATTCGGCAATACCGCGATTTCATCGGCGGTCAAGCCCAATGGCCCGCGAGTCAGCACTGCGTCGATTTCGTTGGCGTGGTGAGTGATGGCCTCGGCGCGCCGTTGTGGCGTTTGCGCGCGGATCAGGCGATAACCCGCCTGTTCCAGCAACGGCAGGTAATCGTCAACGGTTTCCACCAGTACCAGGACTGTCTTGCTCATGCCACCCTCCGGCTCAATGCGAGGGGGCATTATGCGCAGCTTGGGCTATTGCGCGAAAGCCCGGCCCAGACCGCCTGGCACACCGCTGCTGTCGGTTTCCTGCCAGGGGCCGTTGAGGTTGGTCGACCAGCTCCAGCCGTTGTTCCAGCGATAGTAGGTACGCTGGCGGTAGAAGGTGTTGGTCTGGCCTTCGAGCACGTATACGCCCAGGCGCGGATCCCAGTGGCTGGCACCACCGGGTGGCGGTGCGAAGCTGGCAGAAGTGCGCGGCATGGGTTTGGGCGCCGGGGTGCTTACCGCCGGTTTGCTCGGCACCGTGCTCGGGCGCGGCGCCGGCTTGGTGCCTGGCCCCGGCGGCAGGCTTTCGATCGGTGGCGCCGTCGGTTCGGAGGGCTGATGAACAGTACACGCGCTCAGGCCCACGGCCAGGGAAAGAAGGGCAAGGCGTGCGATGCTGTTCATAGTGATTCTCTTACTGGTCCGGGCTGTCGATGGTCAGGTGCTGCGCGGCAGTGGTGCTGCTGGCCAGCGGGCTGCTGTGACCGATCCACTCGCCCTGGGTCGGCTTGCCAGCACGCGAGACGCGCGCAACCAGTTGGACTTCAGGAAAGCTCGACAGTTTCATGCTCGGCATCATCGCATCGCTGTCGCTCAGTTCCACTTCGATCGGCAACTGCGCCACGGTCACGCGCTTGGCCGCCAGCGGCATGGGCGGGCCGGAGCTGGCGCGAGCGAAGATGAACACCGTGTCGTCAGGCTTGACCTTATCTTTGAGCGCTGGCGCCAGTTCTACCCGCACTTTCAAGCGGGCACCCGCTGCAGCCACTGCCGGCGCAGACGCGACCTTGCCTTCGCCCGCCTTGAGTTTTTCCTGGGCGCGTTCGATACCGCCCTGCAGCGCAGCCCGAGAGGCATCGCCCTCAGGCAGTTGCACCAACAGACGGTTCCAGTAGTCGATGGCTTGCTGGTAAAGCTCGCCCTCGAAGGCCGCGATACCCAGCAGTCCCAGGCTGGTGACCTCGTTAGGGTCGGCCTTGAGTGCCTCGTCGGTCAGCGACTGCAGCTGCGCAGTCCACTGCTTGCCGTTGGCGAAGTACAGCGCCTGGGCCCATTGCCCGAGCAGCTCCGGCTGCCGATCAGCCAGGCCGGCGGCCCGTTCGAAGACCTTGGCGGCATCGGCTGGGCGCTCCTGGGCCATATAGGCGCGCCCGAGGAAGTACAGGCCTTCGGCCGAATCCGGTTGCGCTTCGACGGCACGCTCAAGGCGCGTGGTCATCTCTTCCATGGACTGCGGCGCCTTGGCGAACTGCTGGGTCAGCTCGACCTGCTCGCTGGCACCGAAATGCAGGTACAGACCCAGGCCCATCAGCGGCACCAAGACGGCGGCCAGCAACGGCAGCGGCTTGCCCAGACGGCCCAGGCGCTGAGGTTCGGCGTTTTCGGTGTCGGCCAACAACTCGCGGGCAGCTTCATCCCGGCCCTTGGCCAGTTGCGCCTGATCAAGCACGCCAGCCGCCTGTTGGGCAGTCAGCTCGGCAACGCGTTCCTGGTACAGGGCGACGTTCAGTGCGGTGCGGTCTTCTTCCAGTTGCGCACGACGGCCGCGCAACACCGGGATCAGCAAAAAGCTCAGGGCCACCAGCAACAGCAGGCCTGCAGCAAGCCAGAAATCAGTCATGGGTCTGTTCTTTGTCCAGCAATTTGGCGAGGCGCTCGCGCTCCTCGGGGGAAAGGTCGACAGGGCCACCAGTGCTCTGCGCCCGACGCTTGCGCACGATCAGCGCGAGCAGGCCGAAGCCGCCCACCAACAACACGCCAGGGCCGAACCACAGCAACCAGGTGCGGGCGCTCAGCTCGGGCTTGTAGCGCACGAAATCACCGTAGCGATCGACCATGAAGTCGATGATCTGCTGGTTGCTCTTGCCTTCGCCGAGCATCCGGAAGATCTCCCGGCGCAGGTCGGCGGCAATCGGCGCGTTGGAGTCGGCAATGTCCTGGTTCTGGCACTTGGGGCAGCGCAGTTCCTTGGTCAGGTCGTGATAACGCTCGCGTTCGGCGTCATCGGCGAACTGATAGGTATCGATCGCCGCCTGGGTCACCCCGGCCAGGCTCAGGCCGAGCACAGCGGCTGCTAGCCAGCGCTTCATGGTTTGGCCTCATCGACCAGGCCCTGGTACAGCGGCGCCAGCTGTTCACGCCAGACCGTAGCATCGACCACACCGACGTGCTTGTAACGGATGATGCCCTTGGCGTCGACCAGGAAGGTTTCCGGCGCGCCATAGACACCCAGGTTCAGGCCCAGGCTGCCTTGGTCGTCGCTGATATTGAGCTGATAAGGATTATGGAACTCGGCCAGCCACTTGATCGCGGCCGCGTTGTCATCCTTGTAATTGACCCCATGGATGACCACGCCCTGCTCGGCCAGCTTGTTCAGGTACGGGTGCTCGACCTTGCACGACGGGCACCAGGTGGCCCAGACGTTGACCAGCGCCGGCTTGCCGATCAGGTCGGCCTGGGTCAGGGGCTTGCCGTCCTGCACCGTTTTCAGCGCAAAGGCCGGGAACGGCTTGCCGATCATTGCCGAGGGCAGCTCGGTGGGGTCGAGGAACAGACCGCGGTAGAGAAACACCGCCACCAGCAGAAACACCGCCAGCGGCAGCACCATGATCCAACGCTTCATGCAGTTGCTCCAGACATGCCCAGTACTTCACGCACCCGGGCTTTGACCTTGACTCGATAACGCCCGTCCATGGCCGCCAGCAGGCCGCCCAGGCCGGTCAGCAGACCGCCCAGCCAGATCCAGCGCACGAAGGGTTTGACGTGTACGCGCACAGCCCAGGCGCCGTTGTCCAGCGGCTCGCCGAGGGCAACGTAGAGGTCGCGGGTGAAACCGGCGTCGATGCCGGCCTCGGTCATCATCGACTGCTGCACGGTGTACAGGCGTTTTTCCGGATGCAGCACGCTGATTTCGCGGCCGTCTTCAACGACCCGCACGGTGCCTTTGTCAGAGGTGAAGTTCGGCCCTTCGAAGTGCTTGGCGCCTTCGAAGATGAACTGGTAACCGGCCAGCTCAACCGACTCGCCCGGCGCCAGGCGCAGGTCGCGCTCGGCACTGTTGTTGCTCGACAGCACCACGCCCAGGGCACAGACCGCCAGCCCCAGGTGCGCGACGTGCATGCCCCAGTAGCTGCGATTGAGACCGCGCAGGCCTTTGAACAGCCCCTTGTGGCGGGTCTTGTCGAAGATGTCGCGCACACCGGCCAGCACGATCCACGCAGCCAGGGCGAAGGTGGTCAGCACTTGCCAGTCGAAGTCGTCGACCAGCAGGCCGCCGATCGGTGCCAGCACGGCACTGGCGATCAGCACCGGGGTCAGCATGCCCAGCAACCATTTGCTCGGCGTGTCTTTCCAGCGCACCAGCACGCCGATCGCCATCACCGCCATGAGCAAGGCCATCAGCGGGATGAACAGCGCGTCGAAGTACGGTGGACCGACCGACAGTTTGGCACCGGTCAGGGCATCGAGGATCAGCGGGTACAAGGTACCGAGGAGGATCATCGAGGCGGCGACCACCAGCACGATGTTATTGGCCAGCAGCAGCGTTTCACGCGACCACAGGGCAAAACCGACCTGGCTCTTGACCACCGGTGCGCGCAGGGCGAACAGGGTCAGCGAGCCACCGACGACAAACAACAGGAAGATCAGGATGAACACGCCGCGCTCCGGATCGGAAGCGAAGGCGTGCACCGAGGTCAGCACCCCGGAACGAACCAGGAAGGTACCGAGCAGGCTCAGCGAGAACGCGGCGATCGCCAGCAGCACGGTCCAGCTCTTGAACACACCGCGCTTTTCAGTAACCGCCAGCGAGTGAATCAGTGCGGTGCCTACCAGCCAGGGCATGAACGAGGCGTTTTCCACCGGGTCCCAGAACCACCAGCCGCCCCAGCCCAGTTCGTAGTAAGCCCACCACGAGCCGAGGGTGATACCGATACCCAGAAAGGCCCAGGCAACCAGGGTCCAGGGCCGCGACCAGCGCGCCCAGGCGGCGTCCAGACGACCACCGAGCAAGGCGGCGATAGCGAAGGCAAAGGCCACCGAGAAGCCCACATAGCCCATGTACAGCATCGGCGGGTGAACGATCAGGCCGATGTCCTGCAGCAGTGGATTGAGGTCGGCGCCGTCAGTCGGCACCTGCGGCAGCAGGCGCGTGAACGGGTTGGAGGTGACGATCAGGAACGACAGGAAGCCGACGCTGATCATGCCCATCACCGCCAGCACACGGGCCAGCATCACCTGTGGCAGTTGTCGGGAAAACACCGATACCGCGAAGGTCCAGCCGCCGAGGATCATCGCCCAGAGCAGCAAGGAGCCCTCGTGCGCGCCCCATACCGCGCTGAACTTGAAGTACCAGGGCAAGGCGCTGTTGGAGTTGTTGGCGACATAGGCGACCGAGAAATTGTCGGTCATGAACGCATGGGTCAGGCAGGCAAACGCAAACGCCAGGAAGGCGAACTGCCCCCAGGCTGCAGGCCGTGCCAGGCTCATCCACAGGCTGTCGCCGCGCCAGGCGCCAAGCAGCGGCACCGAGGCCTGTACGGCGGCAAAGCAGATCGCCAGGATCATGGCCAGCTGGCCGAGTTCGGGAATGATCAGCGCGGCGTTCATGGCTTGGCTCCCGCATCGGTGGCAACCTGACCGCTTTCCTTGAGGGCTTTGGTTACCTCTGGCGGCATGTACTTCTCGTCGTGCTTGGCCAGCACTTCATCGGCCACCACCACGCCCTCGGCATTGAGTTTGCCCAGGGCGACGATGCCCTGCCCTTCACGGAACAGGTCGGGGAGGATGCCGCGGTAAGTGATCGGCACCGACTTGTTGAAGTCGGTGACCACAAAGCGTACGTCGAGCGAGTCGCCGGAACGCTGCAACGAGCCCTTCTCAACCATGCCGCCGGCGCGAATGCGGGTATCGAGCGGGGCTTCGCCGTTGGCGATCTGGGTCGGGGTGTAGAACAGGTTGATGTTCTGCTGCAGGGCGCTCAAGGCCAGGCCTACGGCAATGCCAACCCCGGCCAGCAGGCCGAGGATGATGAACAGGCGCTTCTTGCGTTGCGGATTCACTGGTTGTTCTCCCGGCGCAGACGACGCGCCTCTTCTTGCAGGTAACGGCGCCGGGCCAGCAGCGGCGAGGCAACGTTGACGGCCAGCACCAGCAGGCAGATGCCGTAGGCCGACCAGACGTACAGGCCGTGATGGCCCATGGCGAGAAAATCACTGAAAGAGGCAAAACTCATCGTGCCATCTCCCGACCCAGGCTGCTCAATACCTCCTCCCTGACCCAACTGGTGCGCGCTTCGCGCTTGAGCACTTCAAGGCGCATGCGCAGCAACAGCACGGCACCGAAGAAGCAATAGAACCCCAGCACCGTCAGCAACAACGGCAGCCACATCTCTGCCGGCATGGCGGGCTTTTCGGTAAGGGTGAAGGTGGCGCCCTGGTGCAGGGTGTTCCACCACTCCACCGAATATTTGATGATCGGAATGTTGATCACCCCGACAATCGCCAGCACCGCGCAGGCCTTGGCCGCGCTCTCGCGATTGCTGATGGCCTGGCCCAGGGCGATGAGACCGAAATACAGGAACAGCAGGATCAGCATCGACGTCAGGCGCGCATCCCAGACCCACCAGCTGCCCCAGGTCGGCTTGCCCCAGATCGCCCCGGTGACCAGCGCCACGGCGGTCATCCAGGCGCCAATGGGCGCCGCACACTGCAAAGCGACGTCGGCAATTTTCATCTTCCACACCAGCCCGACCACCCCGGCCACGGCCAGCATCACGTAGCAGGACTGCGCCAGCATGGCGGCCGGTACGTGAATGTAGATGATGCGAAAACTGTTGCCCTGTTGATAATCCTGAGGGGCGAAGGCCAGGCCCCAGATCACGCCGATGCCGATCAACAGGATCGCGGCCACCGTCAGCCACGGCAGCATGCGCCCGCTGATGGCATAGAACCACTTGGGCGAACCCAGTTTATGAAACCACGTCCAGCTGATTACGCTGCTTTTCATCACGGTACATCCAGGGTCTTTGCTGGGCAGGGCCCAGACCTCATTATTCGCCGACGCTGATCTTCAGGCCAGCCGCTATTGCAAAGGGTGCCAGAGTTACTGCCAGGGCGGTCAGGCTACCAAGCCAAAGCAGATAACCGGTCGCCGGCATAGCTTGCAATGCCGCCTGCAAGGCGCCACTGCCCAGGATCAATACCGGGATATATAACGGCAGAATCAGTAACGCCAGCAGCAGGCCGCCACGTTTCAGACCGACTGTCAGGGCTGCACCCACAGCGCCGAGCAGGCTCAGTACCGGAGTACCGAGCAACAACGATGCCAGCAGCACCGGCAGGCAGGCCGAAGGCAAACCTAGCATCAGTGCCAGCAAGGGTGCCAACAATACCAGTGCCAGGCCGGAAAAGGCCCAGTGTGCCAGTACTTTTGCCAGTACCAGAAGAGGCAGGGGGTGCGACGAAAGGACCCACTGCTCCAGCGATCCATCCTCGAAATCACTGCGGAAAAGCCCGTCCAGCGAGAGCAGAACCGATAAAAGCGCCGCTACCCAGACCAGTCCCGGAGACAAGGTTTGCAACAATTGAGTCTCGGGACCGACTGCCAACGGGAACAGCGCAATGACAATGGCGAAGAACACCAGCGGGTTGGCCAGCTCCGCCGGACGGCGGCACAACAGACGTGCTTCACGACGCAACAACAGGACAAAGACACTCATGCGGCCCACTGCCCCAGGTTCAGTTCACGGTAACCGGACGGTTTGCGTTCCAGCGTGTGGTGGGTGGTCAGCACGACCATCCCGCCCTGCTCGCAGTGGGCCGCCAGGTGCGCCTCAAGCTGGGCCACGCCCTGCTTGTCGAGGGCGGTAAAGGGTTCGTCGAGGATCCACAACGGCGGACTGTCCAGATACAGGCGGGCCAGCGCCACCCGGCGCTGCTGGCCAGCCGACAGGGTATGACAGGGAACATCCTCGAAACCGCGCAGGCCGACCGCCTCAAGGGCTTTCCAGATCGCTTCAGGTTCGGCCGGGCGATGCAGGGCGCAGAGCCAGGCGAGGTTCTCTTCGGCGCTGAGCAGGTCTTTGATACCGGCGGCATGGCCGATCCACAGGAGGATTTTCGCCAGCTCGTGGCGCTGTTCAACCAGGGGTTTACCGTCGAGGCGAATCTGCCCGGCAGTCGGGCTCATGAGCCCGGCCAACAGGCGCAACAAGCTGGTTTTGCCACTGCCATTGGGGCCGCTGATCTGCAGCATGTCGCCTGCAGCCAGGTGCAGTTCGAGGTTTTCGAACAGCATTCGCCAGTCGCGCTCGCAGGCCAGGCCCACGGCTTCGAGATGAGGGGTCACAGTTTCGCCTTATGCTTGGGATGCCTGTCTCAAGTCGGCCCCGGCGCTGCCGTTATACTGGCAGTGCAGATACAGCCCGGCCGCTCTGATCGCGAAAGATCGGGCGGCATTATACATGTGATGTCCTACTGCAAAGAGGGCTATTTCAACAGGTTGCCAGCTGATGACAGGCGAAATTAACAACCTTGGCGCACAGATTCCTGCCGCCCCCCAGTTGCGTTCGGCGATGACCGGCGAACTGTTGCGTCTGCTGCAACCGCAACAAGCCTTGCTGGCCCCCGGAGAAACCGCCAAGGCCGAAGTGCTGGCGCTGCGTCAGGTTGGCCAGGACTTCCAGATGCTGCTCAAACTGACCCAGGACAACGGCAAGCAGACCAACGTCCAGGCCAGCAGCAACCAGCCACTGGCGCAAGGCAGCCAGCTGGCGGTGAGCCAGAGCAGCAGCTCGAACCTGACCATCAGCGTGCAACAGGCGATCGCCAGCAACGTTGCCAGCCTGACCCGTATCGATACCCGGGAAATGCCCGTCGGCACCTTGCTGCAAGGCAAGGTCCTGACCAGTCAGACGCTGCCTCAGGTGGTCGGCCAACTCGCCCAGTTCCGCTCGCTGGTGAGCCTGCTCAGCGGCCCTCAGGCAGGCGCCACCCTGACCATCGACAGCCCGCGCCCGCTGCCGGTGGGCAGCCTGCTCAGTGCCCGGGTGCAGGGCGATCAGTCGTTGACGTTCGTGCCGTTGAGCGGGCGCCAGGAGCAGCTGGCTATCACCCAGCACTTGAGCACCCAGCAGAGTCGCCAGGCGTCGCTGCAAGGCTTGCTCAGCGCCCTGCAGCAGGTGCGCGACGACAACAGCTCGTCCAGTGAATTGCGCGCCACGGTGGACAAGCTGCTGGCCAGCCTGCCGGACGTGCGCCAGCTCAGCGACGCCAAGGGTGTTGCCCAGGCCTTGAGCAACAGTGGCGTGTTCCTGGAGGCCAAGCTGGTTGCCGGCCTGCCCGCCAACCTCGCCCCCGACCTCAAGGCGCAGGTGGTGCGCCTGGTAGCCCAGCTGTTGCCGGGGTTGCCTGGTAACGCCCAGTTCAACCCGAGCGCCGCCGCCAGCACCCTGGCCCAGGTGATGCCCGGTATGGTCCGCAACGCCCTCGGCATGCTCGGCCAGGTCAGCCCGCGCCCGCAGCCCGGCGGCTTTCCCCTGCCCTCGCGGCTGCTGCAGAGCCAGGACGGCGAAGGCGACCTGGAGCACCTGCTGCGCCTGGCCGCTGCGGCAATTTCCCGCCTGCAAAGCCATCAACTGGCCAGCCTGGAACAAACCGGCACCACCGCCGATGGCAACCTGCAGACCACCTGGCAATTGGAAATCCCCCTGCGTAGCGGCCAGGATTTCCTGCCCCTGCAAGTCAAACTGCAACGCGAAGAAACCCCGGAGCAGCAAGCCGACCCTGAGCGCGAACGCCGCGACCCGCTGGAAATGCTCTGGCGCGTCGAGCTGTCCTTCGACCTGCACCCACTGGGGCCGCTACAGGTTCAGGCGCAGGTCAGCCAGGGCGCCTTGTCCAGCCAGCTGTGGGCAGAACTGCCGAGTACCGCGCAACTGATCGAAGGTCAGCTGGGTAACTTGCGCGAACGCCTGCTGGCACGCGGCCTTAACGTGACCGAACTGCATTGCCATCACGGTACCCCGCCGCAAGGCACAGGTACCCGATTGGAACAACGCTGGGTAGATGAAACCGCATGATCGATAAGAACCCTCGCCAGGCCATTGCCTTGAGCTACGACGGTCAACAGGCCCCGATCCTGAGTGCCAAAGGTGACGACGAGCTGGCCGAAGCCATTCTGGCCATTGCCCGCGAACACGAAGTACCGATCTACGAGAATGCCGAACTGGTGCGCCTGCTCGCGCGCATGGAGCTGGGCGAGCGGATTCCCGAAGCGCTGTATCTGACCATCGCCGAGATCATCGCCTTTGCCTGGCAGCTGCGCGGCAAGGTACCCGAGGGCTTCACCGACACGCCCGCGCCAGAGCGCGACATCACCCCGTCACAGCATTATCTACCACCCTGAGTACGGCACGGCGGGCAAGTCTGTCGGTTCCATTCGCATCACGGTGACCGACATGCCCACAACCTGTATCAACACCGCCGGCGTGCAATACGTACGCAAGCATCTGGCCAACTTTCCCCGCCCTGACCGCGAAGCCACCCGGGCCATCCGTGGCTGGGCAGCGACACACAATCTGACGCTCGATCCCGACCAGGTCGATGTGGTGACCCTGCATTACCACCCCGATGGCGCCTATGGCTATCAGGCCGTGGTCATCAGCCGCATGAGCCTGACCCAGGCCGTGCTGTCCAACTGGCAAGGCGAGTCCAATAACGATCTGTTTGGCGACTTGTTTTCGGCGCCCTGGGCCGGGACGTTCCCCGATGGACCGGTCAAAATCGTCGAGCGCCTGCCCGCACCTGAGCTGATCCAGTACGGCGCGTCCTTTCAGGTCTTCAACGGGCTGTTTCGCCGCACCGAGCCTGCCCGCTATGACCATTCGACGCACCTGCAGATCCCGGCCGAAGGCTTCCAGCGCTTCATCGAACAGCTGGACTTTCACAGCCGCTACAAAGCCCTGCTCGACAGCTACTGGCGCGACCACCTGGATGGTCACCGCATGTCCGCCAAGCTCGGCTTTGTCGCGGCCTGTAACAAGCAGGTGGCCGAAGGCAGCCTCAGCGATGCGGCAAGGAAACTGGCCTGGCAAGCGGCCGGCCTGATGCCGCGCAGTTCCAGATTGCGCCTGAGCACCCTGAGTATCTATGGCTATGCCGCCACCGACCTGCTGTACATCAACGACGCCGACAGTGACCTGACCTTGCTCTATATGCCTGGCAACAGCTCACCGCTGCTGGAGTTCGCCAGCGCAGTCCAGCTCAAGGACTGGGTCGGCCGCCAATGCCAGGACCCGCTCAAACGTGAGGCGCTGAAGCAACACTTCAACCTCGCCGATGCGCCCGATGGCCTCGACTTCAGCGGCCTGGATACCGCCCTCGCAGGATTGGGGGAATACCCTGCGGTACACCGGTTGTCCTCGAATCGCCCCGGCTTCACCACCGACGGCCGCTGGTCGCCGCGCGACTACGTCAACTATCGACCGAAAAAATACAACCCGCGGCTCAGCGGTGATGTGTTCCAGGCCCTGGCAGAACGTCAGCGTCAACGCAGCTACGCCGACGCTGACTTCATCATCACCAGCAACAGCGAAGTGACCAAGGCCAAGTGGCGCGGTTACCTGACCTCGGCACTCAACCTGCTGACCCCGCTGGCCTTCGTGGTACCTGGGCTGGCGCCGCTGCTCGCAGTCGGCGGGATCGCGCAGCTGGGCCTGGGCCTGGACCAGGCGATCAACGGCAAAACCCTGCAGGACAAGGCTGACGGTGTCGGCAACATTGCCTATGGCCTGTTCAATGCCACGCCTCTGGTTGTAGAAGGCCTGGCCAAAGGGAGTGCATTGTTCCGGGTCAAGAGCGACGGCTTCGTCTTGCCTAGCCGGGTCAACGACCAGCTGGGCTACCCGCTCGGCCCGGTCGACCCGCCACGCCTGCCGGAAGTGGAGGTTGCCCCCTACTTTCACCGTCCAGAGCGTATTGCCCCACTGGATAATGGCAATGCCGCCGTCACCAGCTCAGTGCACCGCTACCCTCGATACACTGGCCAGCCAGATCATCTGGCCGGTTATTTCCTGCCCCATCCAGACTACGTGGAGGAGCTCGATCTGGCCTACGACATGGAATTTGACCTGTTTCTCAAAACCGATAGCCTGAACAACGTAGACCCCACCTACTATCAAGCCCAGGCCGGCAGCGACGCCCTTGTGCCCACCGATCCCTATGCCCGCGCAGTCACCGATCAGATGCGTTCGTCCACCCTGCGTGCCTTGGGCATCGACCTTCCCCTACCGGTCGAACTGCCCGTCCCCACGCGAGGCGTCCGCCCGATTCCAAAAACGATTACCGCCCTCTGGGTCGGTGACAAGGCCATCAGTGCCGAACTGGTGGAAAACCTCGGTAAAAACGCGAACAAGTTGAAGAACAGTCAATACCAGTACCGTTTGTTCCTGTCCCGCAGCAACCCATCGATGTACGCGCAAAACTTGCGTCAATTGCAGCTGAAGGCACCCGGACTGACCGTGCTGCCGCTGGAGGAACAGCCGTTCTTCAGGGCATTCGAGCAAAGCAGGTACTTCGACCAGTACCAGGCTGCCCTGGACGGCAATGGCGGCGTGGCCACCAACTACGCCTCGGCCT
Source organism: Pseudomonas sp. GW821-FHT10B02 (assembly GCF_059415665.1). Lineage (NCBI taxonomy): Bacteria > Pseudomonadati > Pseudomonadota > Gammaproteobacteria > Pseudomonadales > Pseudomonadaceae > Pseudomonas > Pseudomonas sp. GW821-FHT10B02. The sequence continues at coordinate 34,195 of NZ_JBWKNR010000015.1, forward strand.
CGGACGTGTTGCGCTATCCGATGCTGCATCATGAAGGCGGCTTGTACATCGACGTCGACGACGAGTTGCTCGCGCCGGGCAGCAACCGCTCCGGCTGTATCGGTTGGTTGACGCCGTGCGGGGCACAGGGTGTCGATGAGGTGGAACTTGCTGCCAGCGAGGATGGCCTGCTGCTGCACCCGGCCATGTCCAATGAAAAACTGAGCATGGACCAGCAGTACAACACCAGCATGATCGGCAGCCACCCTGGCAACCCGACGCTGATCGCCATTTCCGAGGAAATGCACGGGCGCTATCAGGCCGAACCGGACTTTTACCAATCCAGGCCGGACAAAGACGACGACCCGGCAGGTTTCTACGCTTATGCCAGCCGACTGAACCGGCTTACCGGCCCGGGCATGCTGACCGCCGTGGTCGACCGCCTGCTACCGGACCTGTACCGCTTGCGCCAACTCAGAAACCTTTACGCCATACCGCGAACCAAAAGCTGGCTGTACGTCGACCTGCAAGCCTGGAGTGCGGTCGAGCGCGAGCTGCTGCCCCTCGGCCGTTTCGCCAAGGTTGGTGGCCAGCATTCGTGGGCGCATACCTGAGCCACGAAAAAGGCGACCTGATGGTCGCCTTTTCTTCTCTCACTCGCTGCGGTGCACCTTGCTCATCAGCTCCGCCTCAGCCTGGGTCAGGCCGCAGGACTGGGTGAGTTCGTCAACGCTGGCACCCATGCCCACCAGCCGCGCCGCCTGGGCGAACGACAGGCTGTTGGGGTCGCGCTGCTCCAGTTGCAGGAGCTTGTCCGGCAAGGGCGCCACCGTCGCGCGCAATTCGTGCAGGGCTTCGCCCATGCGCACGCTGCCGTTCTGGTAGTCGTCCAGACGTTTGGCCAGGTCTTTGATGCGTTGATCACGCAGCGCATCACCCTGGGCCTGCTGGGCGGCCAGCTCGCGCTGACGCTTGCTGTAGTTGAGGAAAAACCACAGGCTCAGCGCCCAGAGCAGCGCCAGAAATATGACTGCAACCTCAAAGATCAACTCAGATGTTCTCCAGCTCGGACCACTCTTCCTCGGTCATCATCTTGTCCAGCTCGACCAGGATCAGCAGTTCGTTGTTCTTGTTGCACACGCCCTGGATGAACTTGGCCGACTCTTCGTTACCGACATTCGGTGCGGTCTCGATTTCCGACTGACGCAGGTAAACCACTTCGGCAACGCTGTCGACCAGGATGCCGACCACTTGCTTATCGGCTTCGATGATGACGATGCGGCTGTTGTCGGTGATTTCACTCGACATCAGGCCGAAGCGCTGACGGGTATCGATCACGGTGACCACGTTGCCACGCAGGTTGATGATACCCAGCACGTAGCTCGGCGCACCCGGGACCGGGGCGATCTCGGTGTAACGCAGGACTTCCTGCACCTGCATCACATTGATGCCGTAGGACTCGTTGTCCAGCTTGAAGGTTACCCACTGCAGGATCGGATCTTCGGAACCTTGTGCAGACGACTTTTTCATTCCCCTATCCCTCAAAATCCGCCTTTGGCGGAGTGCTCAGTGCGATCGCAAGCGCGACCGATTAGTTATGCTTGGCGTGCAGTTGCTTGACCGCGCCACTGGCGATCAACTCGGCCAGTTCGGCAACGTCGAGCAACGCGCACATGTGTTCGATAACGGTACCGGCCAGCCACGGGCGTTGACCGCGCTGGCTGCGCCATTTGATCTCGTTGGGGTCCAGGCGCAGCGAACGGCTGACCTGATGCACCGCCAGGCCCCACTCATAGCCCTGAACCGAAATCACGTATTGCAGGCCCTGGCGAAAGTCCTCGCGGTAGCGGTCGGGCATGACCCAACGCGCAGTGTCCAGCACCTTGAGGTTGCCGCTCTGGCTCGGCAGAAGGCCCAGGAACCAGTCTGGCTGGCCGAACAGCGGCGTCAGCTCGTGACCCGCCAGCGAATAGATCGAACCCAGGCACACCAGTGGCACCGCCAGGGTCAACCCGGCGACGTCGAACAACAGGCATTCGAACGGCTCGGCAGCCCAGGCCGGGCGCCCGTCAACGGTGGCCGGCGGTACCGGCTGGTTGGGCGCTGGAGGCAGGTGGACTTGCACCAGCGGCTCGACCGGTGCAGGCAGGTCAGCAGCAACTTCGATACTGACCGATTCAGGTTCGGGCTCAGGCGCGGGCGCTACAACCGGCATGACCGCCGGGAGCACCACGGGCGCAGGTTCGGCGAAAGGCAAAGGCGCTGCCTGGACTGCCACCGGCTTGTGCAGACGCGCAACCTGGGCATCACGTGCCTGTTCCTCAAGCACCGCCGCCTGGAACTCATCGATCTCAACCAGCGGTTCGGCCAGTTCAAGCACTTCGGTGGCTTCGTGCAGCAAACCGTCAAGGTACGACTGCAGCGCCAGTTGCGGGCCGGTAGCAAGCTTTTGCGGACGATTCATCAGGCCACCTGCTGGGCGATGTTGTGCGTCAGCAGGTGCTTGAGCAGCGCCCGGTAGGCCACCACCCCACGGCTCTTGCCATCGAACTGCGACGGCGTCAGCCCGGCGCGGCTGGCATCACGCAGGCGGGTATCGACCGGGATGTAACCTTGCCAGATGTTCTCCGGGTAAGCGTCGCGCAACACCCGCAAGGTGCCCATGGAGGCCTGGGTGCGGCGGTCGAACAGGGTTGGCACGATGTGGTAGGGCAAGGCCTGCTTGCGCGAACGGTTGACCATCGCCAGGGTGCTGACCATGCGCTCCAGGCCCTTGACCGCCAGGTACTCGGTTTGCACCGGGATCACCAGTTGCTGGCTGGCCGCCAGCGCGTTGACCATCAGCACGCCAAGCAAGGGCGGGCTGTCGATAATGGCGTAGTCGAAATCCTGCCACAGCTGCGCCAGAGACTTGGCGATCACCAGGCCCAGGCCGCTTTGCCCCGGCGACTGGCGTTCGAGCACCGCCAGCGCGGTACTGGACGGCAGCAGGGATATTTTTTCGTCACTGGTCGGCAGCAGCAGTTGCCCGGGCAAGCCTTCGGGAACCGTACCCTTGTGCAGGAACAGGTCGTAGCAACTGTGCTCCAGCGCGTCCGGGTTGTGTCCGAAGTAGCTGGTCATCGACCCATGGGGGTCGAGGTCGACCACGACCACGCGCTTGCCCGCCTCGGCCAGCAAGCCGGCCAGGGCGATGGACGTGGTGGTCTTGCCGACACCACCTTTTTGATTGGCTACTGCCCAGACTCTCATTCGTTGCTTCCTCCCGGTACGGCAACCTGCCCTGCCGGGAACGGTTATAGGGTCGGTGACGGAGGATTGACGCGATTGCCCCCCACCGTCGGTGATAGCGCTGGCGGTGCAGTTTGTGTGCCAGCCCGCTTCATTGCCGCATCTGGCGTGGCGTTGGCGCTGCCGGTACCGGTCAGGCTGCGGCGCACTTCGAGATTGCGTGAAATCACCAGTACCACCCGACGGTTGCGCGCGCGGCCCTCGGCGGTGTCGTTGCTGGCAATCGGCTGGAACTCGCCATAGCCGACCGAGGCCATGCGCGCCGGGTTGACCCCTTCCATCGCCAGCAGGCGGACAATACTGGCGGCACGTGCCGAGGACAGCTCCCAGTTGGTCGGGTACTGCGCCGTGCGGATCGGCAGGTCATCGGTGAAACCTTCGACATGCACCGGGTTGGCGAAGGGCTTGAGGATCTTCGCCACCTTTTCGATGATGTTGAACGCAACATCGCTGGGCATGGCATCACCACTGCCGAACAGCAGCGAAGAGTTGAGCTCGATCTCGACCCACAGCTCGTTACCGCGCACGGTCATCTGGTCGGACTTGATCAGGTCGCCAAAGGCGTCGCGCACGTCATCGGTGATGGTTTTCAGCGGATCGCTGCTGGTTTGCGCCAGGCCGGCATCGACCTGGTCACTGTCCTTGATCAGCGGCTCGGCCGGTTTTACGGTCAGCGGCCGCTCATCGCCGATGGGGATCGGGCGCATGCTCTTCTCGGGGTCATTGAACACCCCGATCAGCGCCTGGGAGAGGATCTTGTACTTGCCCTCGTTGATCGAGGAAATCGAGTACATGACCACGAAAAAAGCGAACAGCAAGGTGATGAAGTCCGCGTAGGACACCAGCCAGCGTTCGTGGTTTTCGTGTTCCTCAGGTTGTCGACGGCGTGCCATGTGTTACTCCATGAAGCCCTGAAGCTTCAGCTCGATCGAGCGCGGGTTCTCGCCCTCGGCAATCGACAGCAGGCCTTCCAGGAGCATTTCCCGGTAGCGCGACTGACGCATGGCCAGCGCCTTGAGCTTGTTGGCAATCGGCAGCAGGATCAGGTTGGCACTCGCCACACCGTAGATGGTGGCGACAAAGGCGACGGCAATACCGTTACCCAGTTGCGAAGGGTCGGCCAGGTTGCCCATGACGTGAATCAGGCCCATGACCGCACCGATGATACCGATGGTCGGCGCATAGCCGCCCATGCACTCGAACACCTTGGCAGCCTGGATATCGCGGCTTTCCTGGGTGTAGAAATCCACTTCGAGGATGCTGCGGATGGCTTCAGGTTCGGCACCGTCGACCAGCAGCTGCAAACCCTTGCGCGCGTAAGGATCGGGCTCGGCATCGGCCACGCCTTCCAGGCCCAGCAGGCCTTCCTTGCGTGCGGTCATACTCCAGTTGACCACCCGGTCGATACCGCCAGCCAGGTCGATACGCGGCGGAAAAAGAATCCAGCGCACGATCTGCAGCGCCCGCTTGAAGGCACTCATGGGTGACTGCAGCAGCGCCGCAGCCAAGGTGCCGCCGAGCACGATCAAGGCCGCAGGACCGTTGATCAGCGCCGAGAGATGACCACCCTCGAGGTAATTGCCGCCGACAATCGCGACAAACGCCAGGATGATCCCGATAAGGCTCAAGACATCCATCAGACGCACGCCTCGACCAGGTGCTTGCCGATCTCGTCCAGGCTATAGACCGCGTCGGCCAGGTTGGCTTTGACGATGGCCATGGGCATGCCGTAGATCACGCAGCTGGCTTCATCCTGGGCCCACACCGTGCTGCCACCCTGCTTGAGCAGGCGTGCACCTTCACGGCCATCGGCGCCCATACCGGTTAGTACCACCGACAGCACCTTGTCGCCGTAGGATTTGGCCGCCGAGCCAAAGGTGATGTCCACACACGGTTTGTAGTTCAGGCGCTCGTCACCCGGCAGGATCTTCACCGCACCGCGGCCGTCGATCATCATCTGCTTGCCCCCCCGGGGCCAGCAAGGCCAGGCCTGGACGCAGCATGTCGCCGTCTTCGGCTTCCTTGACGCTGATCTTGCACAGCTTGTCGAGGCGCTCGGCAAATGCCTTGGTGAAAGCAGCGGGCATATGCTGGATCAGCACGATCGGCGCCGGGAAATTGGCTGGCAGCTGGGTCAGGACCCGCTGCAGCGCCACCGGGCCGCCGGTGGAGGTACCGATGGCCACCAGTTTGTAAGGCTTGCGCTTGGGTGCAGGCGAGGCAGCGGATGCCGCCGCCCGTACCGGTGCCGCAGCCCGTGGTGCCGGGCTGCTGCCCAGGCTGCTGACACTTGGCTGGGTGTGGCTGGCCGGTTGCGGCACTGGCGCGGCATAGCTGATTGAACGGCGGTTACTGCGGGAAATGGTATGCACCTTTTCACACAGCATCTGCTTGACCTTCTCCGGGTTGCGCGAGATGTCTTCGAAGTTTTTCGGCAGGTAGTCGACGGCACCGGCATCCAGGGCATCGAGGGTCACCCGCGCGCCTTCGTGGGTCAGCGAGGAGAACATCAACACCGGGGTTGGGCAGCGCTGCATGATGTGACGTACAGCGGTGATGCCATCCATCATGGGCATTTCGTAGTCCATGGTGATGACATCGGGCTTGAGCGACAGTGCCTGGTCGATCGCTTCCTTGCCGTTGGTCGCGGTACCGACGACCTGGATAGTCGGGTCCGCTGAAAGAATTTCCGAGACTCGGCGGCGGAAGAAACCGGAATCATCCACCACCAGGACCTTGACTGCCATAAACACTCCATTAGGGGGCGCGGCGTGCGGGCCGCGCCACCAGAATCAAATACGCCGGGCGGCGTAACGCTTGAGCATGCTCGGAACGTCGAGGATCAGCGCGATGCGCCCGTCACCGGTAATGGTGGCGCCCGACATGCCCGGCGTGCCCTGGAGCATCTTGCCCAGCGGTTTGATGACCACTTCTTCCTGGCCGACCAACTGATCGACGACGAAGCCGATCCGCTGGGTGCCGACCGAAAGGATCACCACGTGCCCTTCGCGTTGCTCTTCATGAGCGGCGGAACTGACCAGCCAGCGCTTGAGGTAGAACAGCGGCAAGGCTTTGTCGCGAACGATGACCACTTCCTGGCCGTCGACCACGTTGGTGCGCGACAGGTCCAGGTGGAAGATCTCGTTGACGTTGACCAGCGGGAAGGCGAACGCCTGATTGCCGAGCATGACCATCAGGGTCGGCATGATCGCCAGGGTCAGCGGTACCTTGATGACGATCTTCGAACCCAGGCCCTTGGTCGAGTAGATATTGATCGAGCCATTGAGCTGGGAGATCTTGGTTTTCACCACGTCCATGCCCACGCCACGCCCGGAGACGTCGGAGATCTCGGTCTTGGTCGAGAAACCCGGGGCGAAGATCAGGTTGTAGCACTCGGTTTCGCTCAGGCGGTCGGCGGCATCCTTGTCCATCACCCCGCGCTTGACCGCAATGGCGCGCAGGACGTTGGCGTCCATGCCCTTGCCGTCATCGGAGATCGACAGCAGGATGTGATCGCCTTCCTGCTCGGCCGACAGCACCACTTTGCCGCCGCGGGATTTACCCGCCGCTTCGCGCTCTTCCGGGGTTTCGATGCCGTGGTCGACGGCGTTGCGCACCAAGTGCACCAACGGGTCGGCCAAGGCCTCGACGAGGTTCTTGTCGAGGTCGGTTTCTTCACCGACCAGCTCCAGGTTGATCTCTTTCTTCAACTGCCGGGCCAGGTCGCGAACCAGGCGCGGGAAGCGCCCGAAGACCTTCTTGATCGGCTGCATGCGGGTTTTCATCACCGCGGTCTGCAGATCGGCGGTCACCACGTCGAGGTTCGACACCGCCTTGGACATGGCTTCATCGCCGCTGTTCAGGCCCAGGCGCACCAGGCGGTTACGCACCAGCACCAGTTCGCCGACCATGTTCATGATCTCGTCCAGGCGCGCGGTATCGACCCGCACGGTGGTTTCCGTTTCGCTGGCGGCCTTGTCGGCAGCTGGCGCGGCCTGGCGCGCCGGGGCTGGCGCCGCGGCTTTGGCCGGTGCGGCGGCAGCGGGGGCGGCGGCAGGTTTGGCGACAGCTGGCGCTGGCGCTGCAGCAGGCTTGGCGGCAACCGCGGCAGCTGGCGCAGCGGCCGTTGCAACGCTGTCCGCGGCGAACTTGCCCTTGCCGTGCAGCTCATCGAGCAAGGCTTCGAATTCATGCTCGGAAATATGATCGCCCGACGCCGCAGCGGCCGGCTCTGCAGCGGGTGCTACAGCACCCGGCAAGGCATCGACGGCGAAGCTGCCTTTGCCGTGCAACTGGTCAAGCAACGCCTCGAACTCGTCATCAGTGATTTCGTCGCTGGCGCTCTGGGAGGATTGCGCCACCGGCGCAGGTGCGCTGACGCTGTCGGGAGCAAACTGGCCCTTGCCGTGCAACTGATCGAGCAGCGACTCGAACTCGGCATCGGTGATTTCGTCGCTGGCCGCAGCCGGTGCCTGCACCTGGGCTTCGGCCTCTGCCTTGACCGCATTGAGCGAGTCAAGCAGCTGTTCGAATTCGGTATCGGTAATGTCCGCTTCGGCGGGCGCTTGCGGCGCCTGTTCCAGCACCGGCTCAGGTGCGGCAACCGGCTCGTCAGCGGCAGGCTCGGCCAGACGCGACAAGGCCGCCAGCAGCTCAGGCGTGGCCGGCGTGATATCGCTGCGCTCGCGCACCTGGCCGAACATGCTGTTGACCGTGTCCAGGGCTTCCAGAACCACGTCCATCAGTTCGGCATCGACGCGTCGCTCACCCTTGCGCAGGATGTCGAAGACGTTTTCGGCGATGTGGCAGCACTCCACCAGCTCGTTGAGCTGGAGGAAGCCGGCGCCCCCTTTTACAGTGTGAAAACCGCGAAAGATCGCATTGAGCAGATCGGCATCATCCGGACGGCTTTCCAGCTCGACCAGTTGCTCGGACAGTTGCTCAAGAATCTCGCCGGCTTCTACCAGGAAATCCTGAAGGATTTCTTCATCGGCGCCGAAGCTCATTAAACGTGCTCCCTAAAAACCCAGACTGGACAGCAGATCGTCGACATCGTCCTGACCGGACACAACGTCTTCACGTTTATCGGCATGAATCTGTGGACCTTCACCCCGAGTCGGATGTTTTTCTTGATCTTTTTCAGCGCGCAGCTGCTGGTGGTCATGTTCGATACCGGCAAAGCGGTCGACCTGACTTGCCATCAGCACGAGCTTGAGCAGATTGCTTTCTACTTCGGTGACCAGTGCCGTGACACGTTTGATCACCTGACCGGTCAGGTCCTGATAGTCCTGAGCCAGGAGAATGTCGTTGAGGTGGCCGGCGACCTTGCGGCTGCCTTCCTCACTACGTTCCAGGAAGCGGTCGATGCGGTGCATCAGCTCGCGGAACTCCGGCGCAGCCACTTCACGGCGCAAGAAGCGCTGCCAGTCGGCGCGCAGATCGCGGGCTTCGTCACTCAGCTCGTGGAGGACCGGGGTGCTCTCCTCGACCAGATCCATGGTCCGGTTCGCCGCGCCCTCGGTCAGCTTGACCACATAGGACAGGCGCTCGGTCGCATCGGTGATCTGCGAGACTTCCTCGGCCTGCGGCATTTGCGGATCGATCTGGAAACTGACGATCGCACTGTGCAGCTCACGCGTAAGCTTGCCGACTTCCTGGTACAGGCCACGGTCACGGGTCTGGTTCAGCTGATGGATCAGTTGCACCGCGTCGCCGAATTTGCCCCGCTCGAGACTGTCGACCAGTTCGTGGGCATGCTTCTTCAGTGTCGACTCGAAGCCGTCCAACGATGAATGTGTTTGCTCCATAGCGCCCCCGTGGCGTGTCTTAGCTGTTGACGCGCTCGAAGATCTTCTCGATCTTTTCTTTCAGCACCTGGGCAGTAAACGGCTTGACCACATAGCCGTTGACGCCGGCCTGGGCCGCTTCGATGATCTGCTCGCGCTTGGCTTCGGCAGTTACCATCAGCACCGGCAGGTGCTTGAGGCGCTCGTCGGCACGCACTTTGCGCAGCAGGTCGATACCGGACATGCCCGGCATGTTCCAGTCGGTCACGAGAAAATCGAAATGACCGCTTTCGAGCATCGGCAGCGCCGTGTTGCCGTCATCGGCTTCCTGGGTATTGGTGAAGCCCAGGTCACGCAGCAGGTTCTTGATGATCCGCCGCATCGTCGAAAAGTCGTCGACGATGAGGATTTTCATGTCTTTGTTCAATTAGACCTCCAAGCAGTCTTTAACGCGCTCAGCGCTGAACGCGCATTCAATCAATTCGGGCACTACATTTCGCGACTGCATTGAACCTGCGTTCAACGCGCCCGCCATTCCCCCAGGCGACCACGCAAACGCGCCGCGCACTGGCTGTGCAACTGGCTGACGCGCGACTCGCTGACACCCAGGACCTCACCGATTTCCTTGAGGTTCAGCTCTTCGTCGTAGTACAGCGCCAGGACCAGACGCTCGCGTTCAGGCAGGTTGGCGATGGCATCGGCCAGGGCTGCCTGAAAACGCTCGTCTTCCAGATCGCGCGAAGGCTCGAGCTGGGCACTGGCGCCGTCCTCGTGCAGGCCTTCATGTTCGCCGTCCTGTAACAGGTCGTCGAAACTGAACAGGCGGCTGCCCAGGGTGTCATTCAAAATCCCGTAGTAATCATCGAGACTCAATTGAAGTTCGGCAGCAACCTCGTGATCTTTAGCGTCACGGCCGGTTTTTGCTTCAATTGCACGAATCGCGTCACTGACCATGCGGGTATTGCGGTGGACCGAGCGCGGTGCCCAGTCCCCTTTACGTACTTCGTCAAGCATTGCCCCACGGATACGGATACCGGCGTAGGTCTCGAAACTGGCACCCTTGCTCGCGTCATACTTGTTGCTGACTTCGAGCAGGCCGATCATGCCGGCCTGGATCAGGTCCTCGACCTGGACACTGGCCGGCAAACGCGCCAGCAAGTGATAGGCGATACGCTTGACCAACGGCGCGTAGCGCTCGATCAACTCGTACTGACCATTGCGAGACGCGTTGCTGTACATCCGGTATCCGCTGGCGTTCATAGCACAGGTCCCGCGCTCGTCGGCTGCACCAGGCGCTCGACAAAAAACTCCAGGTGACCACGCGGGTTGGCAGGCAACGGCCAGGTGTCGACCTTCTGGGCAATGGCCTTGAATGCCAGCGCGCACTTGGAACGCGGAAAGGCTTCATAGACCGCTCGCTGCTTTTGCACCGCCTTGCGCACACATTCGTCGTAAGGCACCGCGCCGACGTATTGTAGGGCGACGTCGAGGAAGCGATCAGTGACCTTGGTCAACTTGGCGAACAGGTTGCGCCCTTCCTGCGGGCTTTGCGCCATGTTGGCCAGGACCCGGAAGCGGTTCATGCCGTAATCGCGGTTGAGCAGCTTGATCAGCGCGTAGGCGTCGGTGATCGAGGTCGGCTCGTCGCACACCACCAGCAGCACCTCTTGGGCCGCGCGGACAAAACTGACTACCGAGTCACCAATACCGGCAGCGGTATCGATCACCAGCACATCGAGGTTGTCGCCGATCTCGCTGAAGGCCTGAATCAGACCTGCATGCTGGGCAGGCGCCAGGTGCACCATGCTCTGCGTGCCGGAAGCGGCGGGCACAATGCGCACGCCACCCGGCCCCTGCAGCAGTACATCGCGCAGCTCGCAGCGGCCCTCGATCACGTCGGCCAGGGTGCGCTTGGGCGTCAGGCCGAGCAATACGTCGACGTTGGCCAGGCCCAGGTCGGCATCCAGCAGCATGACCCGACGGCCAAGCTCTGCCAGCGCCAATGACAGGTTCACCGACACATTGGTCTTGCCGACGCCACCTTTGCCGCCAGTCACGGCGATCACCTGTACGGGATGCATGCTACCCATGTTTGTTCATTACCTTGTCTTGCTTAGACCGAGGCCACATGACCGGCTGCGCTTTCAACACCTGAAAAATGCCTGGCAGTCCATCAATGCAGATACTTTGCAACGTCTTCACAATCACCTCAGCCAACACGCTTGCCGGGGCTGTGGTAGAGATCAGCGAACATATCGGCCATCGCCTCTTCGCTGGGCTCGTCCTGCATCTGCACACTCACCGCGCGGCTGACCAGCTGGTGCCGGCGCGGCAGGTGCAGATCGTCAGGAATGCGCGGCCCATCGGTAAGATAGGCCACTGGCAATTCGTGACTGATGGCCAGGCTCAGGACTTCGCCGAGACTGGCCGTTTCATCAAGCTTGGTCAGGATGCACCCGGCCAGCCCGCAGCGCTTGTAGCTGTGATAGGCGGCGGTGAGCACCTGCTTCTGGCTGGTCGTCGCCAGCACCAGATAATTTTTAGACGCAATACCGCGTCCTGCCAGGGTTTCCAGCTGCATGCGCAAGGCCGGATCACTGGCTTGCAGGCCAGCGGTATCGATCAGCACCACGCGCTTGCGCAGCAACGGCTCCAGCGCCTGGGCCAAAGACTGGCCGGGATCGACGTGGGTCACCGAGACATTGAGGATCCGCCCCAGGGTCTTGAGCTGCTCCTGAGCACCGATGCGGAAACTGTCCATGCTCACCAGCGCCAGGTTCTGCGCGCCATACTTGAGCACATAGCGTGCTGCCAGCTTGGCCAGGGTGGTGGTCTTGCCCATGCCCGCCGGCCCGACCATGGCGATCACGCCGCCTTCTTCGATCGGCTCGACTTCCGGCACATCGATACGCCGTGCCAGATGCGCAAGCAGCATGCGCCAGGCATGACGCGGCTCTTCGATGCCGGCAATCTGCGCCAGCAGTTCATGCGCCAGCGGCCCGGACAGACCGATACGCTGCAGGCGGCGCCAGAGGTTGGCCTGCTGCGGCTGGTTACCCTGCAGCTGACTCCAGGCCAGCGAACCGAGCTGCACTTCGAGCAGCTCGCGCAGACCGCTAAGCTCCGAGCGCATGGCATCGAACAGGCGCGGGTCAACCGGCGCGGCAGCCGCGGCAACCGGTGCCGCCGGCGTCTCCACAGGGGTCTCGACCAGCGGCTCGGAGGCGGTCAGCGGCAAGCCGGCAAACAGCTGGCGGTTGCCGTCTTCGCTTTCGCTGCGGCTACTGAGCTCGGCCTGGGCGGTGACGATGCGCGACTGGGTCTTGCGCAATTCATCTTCGAGCTCGACATTCGGAACCCGTGGCGCCAGGGCGGACAGCTTGTAGTCCAGCGCAGCCGTCAGCTCGACACCGCCAGCAATCCGTCGGTTGCCGATGATGGCGGCATCAGCCCCCAGCTCATCTCGAACCAGCTTCATGGCCTGACGCATATCGGCGGCGAAAAAACGCTTAACTTGCATAACCCACTACCTCAGCCGTTGGGGCCTACTGTGGCAACGATGGTAACTTGCTTGTTGTCAGGTATTTCCTGATACGCCAAAACATGCAAATTCGGTACAGCCAGGCGACCGAAGCGCGACAGCATCGCCCGTACCGGTCCTGCGACCAGCAGGATCGCCGGTTGCCCTTGCATCTCTTGACGCTGGGCTGCCTCGATCAACGAACGCTGAAGCTTTTCGGCCATGCTCGGCTCAAGAAGAACACCGTCTTCCTGACCTTGCCCGGCCCTTTGCAGACTATTGAGCAAAATCTGTTCCAACCTTGGCTCAAGGGTGATCACAGGCAGCTCGGACTCAACGCCGACAATGCTTTGCACGATAGCGCGACACAATCCGACGCGCACCACCGCCACCAGCGCGGCGGTATCTTGACTCTTGACCGCATTGTTGGCGATAGCCTCGGCAATACTGCGTATATCACGCACCGGCACCTGCTCGGCGAGCAACGCCTGCAGGACCTTGAGCAGCCCCGACAACGAAATGACGCCCGGCACCAACTCTTCGGCAAGCTTGGGCGAGGCCTTGGCCAACACCTGCAGCAGTTGTTGGACTTCCTCGTGGCCAATCAGTTCGTGGCAGTGCTTGTGCAGAATCTGGTTCAGGTGGGTCGCAACCACGGTGCTGGCATCCACCACGGTGTAACCCAGCGATTGCGCCTGACTACGCTGATTGACGTCGATCCACACTGCTTCCAGCCCGAACGCCGGGTCGCGGGCGGCAATGCCGTTGAGGGTGCCAAAGACCTGTCCGGGGTTGATGGCCAGTTCGCGATCAGGATAGATCTCGGCCTCGGCCAGGATCACCCCCATCAGGGTCAGGCGATAGGCACTGGGCGCCAGGTCGAGGTTGTCACGGATATGCACCGTGGGCATGAGAAAACCCAGGTCCTGGGAGAGCTTCTTGCGCACCCCCTTGATCCGCGCCAGCAGTTGTCCACCCTGATTGCGGTCGACCAGGGGAATCAGCCGGTAGCCGACTTCCAGGCCGATCATGTCGATCGGGGTGACATCGTCCCAGCCCAGCTCCTTGGTTTCCATGGCGCGCTGCGGCGAGGGCAACAGGTCCTGCTGGCGCTGAACCTCTTCCTGGGCTTTGACCTTGGCCAGGTTCTGCTTGCGCCACAGCCAATAGGCACCGCCAGCGGCCACCAGCCCCAGACTCAGGAAGGCGAAGTGCGGCATGCCCGGCACCAGGCCCATGACGATCATGATCCCCGCCGATACCCCCAGCGCCTTGGGCGAAGTGAACATCTGCCGGTTGATCTGGTTACCCATGTCTTCGGAACCGGAGGCACGGGTCACCATGATGGCTGCAGCGGTGGACAACAGCAGTGATGGCAATTGCGCCACCAAACCGTCACCGATGGTCAGCAAGGCATAGACTTTACCGGCATCGCCGAAGCTCATGCCGTGCTGGAACATACCGACCAGCATGCCGCCGATCAGGTTGATGAAGAGGATCAGCAGGCCGGCGATGGCGTCACCGCGAACGAACTTGCTGGCACCGTCCATCGAACCGTAGAACTCGGCCTCCTGGGCTACTTCAGAGCGTCGCGCCTTGGCCTGGGCCTGATCGATCAGGCCGGCGTTGAGGTCGGCGTCGATGGCCATCTGCTTGCCCGGCATTGCATCGAGGGTGAAACGTGCGCTCACCTCGGAAATACGCCCGGCACCCTTGGTCACCACCACGAAGTTGATGATCATCAGGATCGCGAACACCACGATACCGACCACGTAGTTGCCGCCGATCACCACCTCACCGAAGGCCTGGATCACTTTACCGGCGGCAGCATGGCCATCTTGCCCATGGAGCATGACCACCCGTGTAGAGGCGACGTTCAGCGCCAGGCGCAGCAAGGTAGCCACCAGCAGGATGGTTGGGAACGCAGCGAAATCGAGGGGGCGCAGGGCGTAGACGCAGACCAGCAGGACCACGATCGACAAAGCGATGTTGAAGGTGAAGAACACGTCGAGCAAAAACGGCGGGATCGGCAACATCATCATTGCCAGCATCACCAGCAGCAACAGCGGCACACCCAGGTTCCCCCGGCCTAACCCGGCCAGGTTGTTACGGGCATTGCTGATTAACTGAGAGCGATCCACCGGTATTCCTCGTCTAGCTCAAGCAAAACTTTGACGCGTTTCTGACGCGCGCTGCGCTGCCTTTGCAAGAAGCTTTCCAACTTTGAGGAATGCGGTGTTTTTGTGTGAAAGCGGGTTTACTGTGGGAGCGGGCTTGCCCCGCGATTGCGATCTTTCAGTCACATCGCATCGCGGGGCAAGCCCGCTCCCACCGCTTCTTAATCGTGCTGCAGGTCCGGCGGGATTGGCAGGTCTTTGAGTGGCTCCGGCGGCTTGCCCTTGCCTGCCCGGTACTGGCGGATCTGGAAGACATAGGCCAGCACCTGGGCCACCGCCAGGTACAGCCCGGCCGGAATCTCTTCCTCAAGCTCCGTTGAGTAATAAATCGAACGGGCCAACGCCGGCGACTCAAGCACCTGGATCTTGTGCTCATTGGCAATTTCACGAATCTTCAAGGCAATGAAGTCGGTACCTTTGGCCAGCAGCAAAGGCGCAGCGCCCTTCTCCGGGTCGTACTTGAGCGCCACGGCATAGTGGGTGGGGTTGGTAATGATGACGTCCGCTTCGGGGATCGCCGCCATCATCCGCCGCTGCGACGCTTCGCGCTGGAGCTGGCGAATACGCTGCTTGACCTCCGGCTTGCCTTCACTGTCCTTGTACTCGTCACGCACCTCTTGCTTGGTCATCAGCATCTTTTTGTGCGTCTGCCACAGCTGGATCGGCACGTCCGCCGCTGCGATCAGCAGCAAGCCGGCAGCCATCCACAACGCACTCCAGCCCACCACCTGAACGCAGTGAATGATTGCCTGATCCAAGGGCTCGTTGGCAATCGCCAGCAGGTCGTCACGGTCCGCCGACAGCACGGCCAGAGCGACGATCAGAATCATGAAGAACTTGGCAAACGCCTTGAGCAACTCGGACAAGGCGTTGACCGAGAACATTCGCTTGATCCCGGACAGCGGGTTCATCCGACTGAACTTGGGCTGCAACAGACTGCCGGAGAACAGGAAGCCGCCCAGCGCCACCGGGCCGACGATCGATGCCACCAGCAATACCAACAACACCGGCTGCACCATAAGCAGAGCAGACTTACCGGCTGCCATGAGGAAAATCCCCATGAAGCGCTCATCAGTGATCACTTCGCGAGTCAAAATGAAGTTGCTGCGCATCAACTCCATCATCGCCTGAGCCATACCTCCGCCAAATGCCAACAACGCGCCTGCGCCGGCCAGGGTCACCGCTACCGTATTGAGTTCCTTGGAGCGCGCGATCTCGCCCTTTTCCCGCGCGTCCTTCTTGCGCTTGTCGGTGGGGTCTTCTGTTTTGTCCTGACCGCTTTCGCTCTCTGCCATGCTTAGCGCGCCCGTGCCAGCTCACGCATCCATTGCAAGGCCTCGGAGGCCAGTGCCTGGTAATGCGGAAGAATGTCAGCCAGGACTATCCAGAATATCCCGAGCCCCAGCACCAGTATCAGCGGAAAGCCGATGGAAAAGATGTTCAGTTGCGGTGCCGCACGCGTCATCACACCAAAGGCGATGTTGACCACCAGCAATGCGGTGATGGCCGGCAGCACCAGCAACAACGCAGCGCCCAGCACCCAGCTCAGGCGCCCGGCCAGATCCCAGAAATGATTGACCAGCAAACCACTGCCCACCGGCAAGGTGGTGAAGCTCTCGGTGAGCACCTCAAAGACCACCAGGTGACCGTTGATGGCCAGAAACAACAGGGTCACCAGCATGGTCAGGAACTGGCCGATCACCGCCACGTTGACGCCGTTGGCCGGGTCGACCATAGAGGCGAACGCCATACCCATCTGGACCGCGACAATCTGCCCGGCAATCACGAAGATCTGGAAAAACAGTTGTAGCGACAGGCCGAACAGCGCGCCGATGATGACCTGCTCAGCAATCAGCAGCAACGCACTGAGGTCAAGCGCATGGACCTCAGGCATCGGCGGCAAACCGGGGACGATCACCACAGTAATTGCCAGGGCAAAGTACAGGCGAACGCGCGCCGGCAGCAGGGTTGTACCGAACACCGGCATGGTCATCAGCACGGCGGTCACGCGAAACAGCGGCAGGATGAAACTGGCCACCCACGTGCTTATCTGCGCATCGGTCAGCTCGAGCATGGACACGTCAGCCGATCAGCTGCGGAATGCTGCCGTACAACGACAGAATGTATTCCATGAACTTCTGTACCAGCCACGGCCCGGCCACGATCAGCGTCACCAGCATCACCAACAGACGCGGCAGAAAGCTCAAGGTCTGTTCGTTGATCTGCGTGGCCGCCTGGAACATCGCCACGATCAAACCCACCAGCAGGCTCGGCACCACCAGCACAGCAACCATCAGGGTGGTCAGCCACAGCGCATCACGAAACAGATCGACGGCCACTTCAGGGGTCATGGTCTACTTCTCCTTGCGGCGTCAGACGCCGCCGAAACTGCCGGCCAGGGTACCCATGATCAGGGCCCAGCCATCGACCAGTACGAACAGCATGATCTTGAACGGCAACGAGATGATCAGCGGCGAGAGCATCATCATACCCATGGCCATCAGCACACTGGCCACCACCAGGTCGATGATCAGGAACGGAATGAAGATCATGAAGCCGATCTGGAAGGCGGTTTTCAGCTCCGAGGTGACGAACGCCGGCACCAGGATGGTCAGCGGCGCCTGATCGGGACTGGCAATGTCGGTGCGCTTGGACAGGCGCATGAACAGGTCCAGGTCACTCTGGCGGGTCTGCGCGAGCATGAAGTCCTTGAGCGGCACCTGCGCCTTGGCGATCGCCTCCTGGGCCACCATCTGTTCATTCAGGTAGGGCTGCAGGGCATCCTTGTTCACCCGGTCGAACACCGGCGCCATGATGAACATGGTCAGAAACAGCGCCAGGCCGGTGAGGATCTGGTTCGACGGCGTCTGCTGCAGGCCCAGGGCCTGGCGCAGGATGGAGAAGACAATGATGATGCGGGTGAAGCTGGTCATCAGGATGACGAACGCCGGAATGAAACTCAGCGCCGTCATGATCAGCAGGATCTGCAGGCTGACCGAGTATTCCTGCTGCCCGTCCGCACCATTGGACAGGGTGATGGCCGGGATCGACAACGGATCGGCAGCCAAGGCCAGTGGCGCTGCCAACAGCAACAGCAGCGTCAACATCATGCGCAATGCGCCCATTACGACCTACCCTTCTGATCCTTGCCCATCAGCTCCATCAGGCGCTGGGCGAATTCTGGTGTTGCCTGACGCGCACCGGCAGGCACCTCGACCGGTTCGGCCAAAACGTGCAACGCCTCGATGCTGCCAGGCGTATGACCAATCAGGATCTGCTCCTTGCCGACCTGTATCAGCAACAGGCGATCCCTGGGGCCCAAGGTGCGACTGCCGAGAATTTCGATGACCTGACCCGAGCCCGGCGCGGCGTTCTGCACCCGGCGCAACAGCCAGGCGAGCAGAAAAATCAGCCCCAGCACCAGCAGCAATCCCAGCACCAGCTGGGTCAGTTGCCCGGCAGCGCTGGTGCCACTGCCCGGTGTCACCACAGCGGCAGCCGGCTGCACAGTGGCCAGTGCCACGTCCACATACAGGGCGCCAGCCAATGCCAGACTGCGGTGCAAGAGCCTTCTCATTCAGCGCAGCTTCTTGATACGTTCGCTCGGACTGATCACGTCAGTCAGGCGAATGCCGAACTTTTCGTTGACCACTACCACTTCACCGTGGGCAATCAACGTGCCGTTGACCAGCACGTCAAGCGGTTCACCGGCCAGACGATCCAGCTCGATCACCGAGCCCTGGTTGAGCTGCAGCAGGTTGCGGATGTTGATCTCGGTACTGCCCACTTCCATGGAAATGCTCACTGGAATATCCAGGATCACGTCCAGGTTCGGGCCATCGAGGGTCACCTGCTCATTGCTGCGCGGCGAGCTGCCGAACTCTTCCATAGGCAGGCGGTTGGACGCCGGTGCGCCGCCGACGTCTGCGGCCAGCAAGGCGTCAATATCGGCCTGACCGGCGTCGCCGGTTTCTTCCAGGGCAGCCGCCCACTCATCGGCCAGAGCCTGCTCTTCCGGAGAGGTGATGTCGTTTTCGTTAGCCATTTTGTCCTCGACGGGCAATCAATTCGGAGTTGGAACAACCGGCGCCACTCAGCGGCGCTCGATCGGATCGATAATCTGCAGGGCCAGGGTGCCTTTGTGCGAACCCAGCTTGGCCTTGAACGACGGCACGCCGTTGGCCCGCAGGATCAGCTCATCAGGCAGCTCGACCGGAATCACATCACCGGGCTGCATGTGCAGGATGTCGCGCAGTTTCAGCTGGCGGCGGGCGACCGTGGCGCTCAGCGGTACGCTGACATCCAGCACGTCTTCGCGCAGGGCCTTGATCCAGCGCTCGTCCTGGTCATCCAGGTCGGACTGGAAGCCGGCGTCGAGCATTTCGCGTACCGGCTCGATCATCGAATACGGCATGGTCACGTGCAGGTCGCCGCCACCGCCATCGAGTTCGATGTGGAAGGTCGAGACCACCACCGCCTCGCTCGGCCCGACAATGTTGGCCATCGCCGGGTTGACCTCGGAGTTTATGTACTCGAAGTTGACCGGCATGATCGCCTGCCAGGCTTCCTTGAGATCGACGAACGCCTGATCGAGGACCATGCGCACTACGCGCAGCTCCGTCGGGGTGAACTCACGCCCCTCGATCTTGGCGTGACGACCGTCGCCGCCAAAGAAGTTGTCCACCAGCTTGAACACCAGCTTGGCGTCGAGAATGAACAGCGAAGTACCGCGCAGCGGCTTGATCTTCACCAGGTTCAGGCTGGTCGGCACATACAGCGAATGCACGTACTCACCGAACTTCATCACCTGCACACCGCCAACCGCAACGTCGGCAGAGCGACGCAACAGGTTGAACATGCTTATACGGGTGTAACGGGCGAAACGTTCGTTGATCATCTCCAGGGTCGGCATGCGTCCGCGAACGATGCGATCCTGACTGGTCAGGTCATAGCTTTTGACGCTGCCAGGTTCGGCGTGGCTCTCGGTTTGTACCAAGCCATCGTCGACACCATGCAGCAAGGCATCGATTTCATCCTGGGACAGCAGGTCCTGCACGGCCATCGGTGGCTCCTACTGCAATACGAAATTGGTGAACAGCAACTGGTCGATGACCGGTTTGCCGACTTCCTTCTGGGCGACTTCCTGAATGCTGGCAGTCGCCTTCTGCCGCAACATCTCCTGGCCTACAGGATTTGCCAGCGCGTCGAAACCCTGCCCGGAAAACAGCATCACCAGGTTGTTGCGGATCACCGGCATATGCACCTTCAAGGCGTCCAGTGCGGCCTGGTCGCGCCCCTGCAGGGTGATGCTCACCTGCATGTAGCGCTGACGACCGTTCTGGTTGAAGTTGACCACGAAGGCTGGCGCCAGGGGCTCATAGATCGCCGCCGGCTTGAGGTTGCCGGCCTGCGCCGGATCTGCCGCCGGCTTGTCCTCGGACTTGTGCAGGACGAACCAGGTAGCGCCTACCGACAGACCGATAGCCAGCAGCAATGCCAGCACCAGCAGCAGGATCAGCTTGATTTTGCCTTTAGCGGCGGGGTCTTTCTCTGCGTCGCTCTTCGCCATGCCAATATTCCGTCATTCATCGGAGAATTCAGTCACATGGCGTGGGTTGAGCAAGTGTTATGCCAGATCCGGCAAAAACTGCTGTAGGAGCGGATTCATCCGCGAGGGCCTGCACAGCAGGCCCGGCTTATGGGGCCGCGCGGCGGCCCATCGCGGATGAATCCGCTCCTACAGAGGTACCCAATCAGGCGTAGTAGTCGACCGCACTGGAGCCGATCACGCTCTGCTGCTCGACAGGGGCAGTGCTTGCAGCAACCTCGCCTTCTTCGCCCGCCGCATTGCGCCGCGCCGCCACACCGCTCAAACGCGGCGAGTCAGGGCTGCCCTGCTGTTGCTGCTGGCCACGCGATTGGTCGGCGACATTCACATCCGGCTGTCCGAGCCCTTGCTGGGCGAACATTTCCTTGAGGCGATGCACCTGGTTTTCCAGCGCTTCGCGAACGCCGACATGACCACTGGTGAAGGTGATCTGCGCCTGCTGCTCAGGCGCGAGGTTGACGCGGATGTCCAGGCGCCCCAGCTCTGCTGGCTCCAGCTGGATGTCGGCGGACTTGAGGCTCTGGCTGGACAGGTACATTACCCGGTTGACCAAGCCCTCGGTCCAGCCACCCTGGTTCATCGCCAAGGGCTGATGCAGGGGCGCCGCCGCTACCGGCACGGTATTGGCGGTTTTCGCCGTGGCCGCCTGGGTCAAGGCACTCAGGCGTTCGGCAAAATTATCCACCCGGGTATCGCTGGAAGCACTCTTGAGATCCTTGAGGCCATCATCGAGCAACCCGGAAAACGCTTTCTCACCTGCCTCGCCCTGCTCGGCATCAGCGCCCGGCTTATCAATCAGTGCCGCCAGGGTATTGACGGCAGGCTGGGCTGGAGCCGCCTCAGGCTGAGTGCTCGCCGGTTTAGTGGCAGCATGTGCCGAGGTGGTCCCCTGCGCCTGCGCGCTCTGCTCAAGTGCCATGCGCAAGGCGGGCAGATCAGCCAGCGGATCGGCCTCCGGATCGAACTCAGGTGCTGCAGGGAGGGTAGCTGCCGGTGCAGCCTGGGCTTGTAGCTGCGCCGCCTGGACCACCGGCGCTACCGCCTCGGCCTGGGCTTGAATCAATTGAGCACCCGGCTGCGCATCGGTCACTTGACCGGCCACCAGATTGGGATCAAGCAGCGTCGGATCTGTACTTTCACCGTCAACGGCAAGCGTGCTGTCCTGATCCTCAGGCAAAGCATTGCCGCTGTCGGCAAGCTTCGGCTTTTCAGCGGCAGCGCCTTTGCCGCCGGTAACCTCTTTCCCAGCCGGGACGTTCTTGTCGCGATTCAGGGCGTCGGCGGCCGTAGCAGGCTTTTCCCTGGACTGCTGCGCATACACGCTGGAAAAGCCCGAGGCCTTGTCGTTCGCCGTCTGCAGCGGTTTGTCCGACTGGCTGGAGGCAGCGCGCGAAGCCTTTGTTGCAGTACTGACCTGCAGCAATGGATTGGAAGCAACCGGCATGTGGGATTCTCCGCGACAGAGGGTCTGGAATGTTGATTAACGTAGATCTAGCAAGAGTCGCGCCAAATTCAACGAAACGGCCTTAACCAATCGACACGCGCTGACGCTCTTCGCTATACAAGGCACGAACAGCCTCATACTCGCGGTCGATCTGATTGATCAGATCCTCGATATCGTTCAGCGGTGGTTGCTTGACGCGCTCCTCCAGCTGCCGACACAACTCGGCCAGGGCTTTGGCCCCCATGTTGCTGCTACTGCCTTTGAAGCTGTGCGCGGCATAGCCGAGCTCTTCAGGGCTGGTCGCCTTGTGCAACTGGCTGAGGCGGACTTCGGAGTCTTTGAGAAAGGTATCGAGCAACGTCAGGTAGTCATCTTCCATGACCTCCTGCAAACCGCTTAACACCTCGTGATCGATGTGGATATTGGACACTTGCTCACTCCTTGATCAAGCTGGATTATGCCAGAGCCTCCCAGGCGAACTCCACGCATACGCGGCGCCCTTCGTCAGCCCACTCGGCACGTCGGCTCAGCCGGCGTATCAGGTTCAGTCCACGTCCATACAAGCCCTGCTCCACCAGCGGACGGGCGAGCACTGTACCGACATTGAAGCCCTTGCCGCTATCTTCGACCTCAATGCATAGACGCCCGCCCAAGCCTTGTGGTTCAACGCGCAAGCCTATTCGAATATAGCCGCTGCCCAGCGCCTGCAAACGCTCATTGCGCTGGCGATAGTATTCGCCGAAGCCCTGGGCATCGCGCTTTAGCCCTGAATCAAGCCCCAACACCCCATGCTCCAGGGCATTGGAATACAGTTCGCTCAGCACGCTGTGCAACGCCCCGCTCTGGGCCCGCAAGCCATGTATCTCCTGGAGCAGTTGCAACAGATACGGTAACGGGTTGAAACGCTTGAGCGTCTCGGCGCGAAACTCGAACTGCAGCGACCAGTCCAGCGGTGTGGATTGCCCGCTGTCAGAATAAATCACGGGCGGTGGCGCCAATGCATCCGGCTCGACGACGGTAATCTCCAGCAGGCTCACATCATCACGCGAGCAACCGCGGAACGCCTCCAGTGCCTGACTGATCTCCTCGAACAATCGATCCGGCTGGCGATTATCGCCAAGCACCTGCAGCAGCCGCTCGACCCCGAACAGCCGGTCGTACTCGTCACTGGTATCGACCACGCCATCGGACAGCAACAACAGGCGTTCGCCCAGCGCCAGAGGCAGGACCTGAGTTGAATCGTCGAAGCGCTCCGGCGCCAGCACACCCAGCGGCAAGTGCCGGGACACCAACGGCAACGGCGCACTACCGTCAGCAGACAGCAGGTAACCATCGGGCATGCCGCCGTTCCACACCTCGACCATGCGCCGCTGAAAACTCAGATTGAGCAGCAGCGCGCAGCAGAACATATCCACCGGCAGGATGCGTTTGAGCTTGGCATTCATCTCGCGCAGGGTTTCGGCCAGGCCATAACCCTTGGCCGTCATGCCGTAGAAAACCTCGGCCAGCGGCATCGCACCGACAGCAGCGGGCAAACCATGCCCGGTGAAGTCGCCGAGCAGCACATGCATGTCACCGGACGGGGTAAACGCTGCCAGCAGCAGATCACCGTTGAACAGCGCATAAGGTGACTGCAGGTAGCGGATATTAGGGGCATTCAGGCAACCGGCGTGGGCGACTTTGTCGAACACCGCCTTGGCCACCCGCTGCTCATTGAGCAGGTGATGGTGATGCCGGGTGATCTGGTCACGCTGCTCAAGCACCGTGGCCTGCAGGCGGCGCAAGCGATCCATGGCCTTGATCTTGGCGGCCAGGATCACCGGGCTGTAGGGCTTTGCCAGAAAATCGTCGCCACCCGCCTCCAGGCAGCGCACCAGCGCCTCGTCTTCACTGAGCGAGGTCAGGAAGATGATCGGCACCAGCGCCTCACCGGCCAGCAGCTTGATCTGCCGCGCCGCTTCGAAACCGTCCATCACCGGCATCAGTGCATCGAGCAGCACCAGTTGCGGACGCCGTTCAGCGAACAATGCCACCGCCTGCTCGCCGTTTTCAGCGGTGAGCACGGCGTGGCCCTGCTTGCTGACGATGCGTGCCAGCAGCAGACGATCCGCCGCGCCGTCTTCGGCGATCAGCACGGTCAGGCGTGACTCAGGCATGGCCTGGATCAACTGATGTCGAACAGTTTGTCGAAGTTGGAGATGGCGAGGATCTTGCGCACATCCGAGCTAGTGTTGACCACCCGGATGTCCGATTCTTCACCGCCAACGTGATCGCGCAGCATCAGCAGCATGCCGAGCGCCGAGCTGTCGAGGTAGGTGGCCTCCTTGAGATCGACCACCACGGAGTCGGGATGATTGTGCTCATAGGCATTGCGAAATTCCTGATGCTTGCCAAAGTCAAAGCGCCCCTTGACCTGGATCGTCAGCTTTTTCCCATCCTGGGAAATCTCAGCATTAACTGCCATGTTGGCGATTCCTTCCATTACGACGATTACAGACATCAGGAAGGTTTAGCAGTCCGACAGCCCGGCGGCAAGCCTTCCCGGTCAAAGCCTGGGTCAATAGCGATCATGCCGCGGCAGGCGCTGGGACAACTCGTCGAGCAGCTTCTGCTCGCGCTTGTCCTCGATCATCCGCGCCTCGTCGATATAGCGCTGCACCAGCTTGCGCAGCCCTTCGACCCGGGCATAGGCCTGCTGCCAGGTGCCACGGGCATTGTTGAGGTTGTTCTGGTGCCAGGCCAGACTCTGGCGCTGCTGGGTCATGGCGCTCTCCAGTTGCCCGAGAAAGCGCTGATAGTTGACCAGCCAGCTGCCGGACACACCCTGCCCGCCACGGTCGATCCATTGCAGCTGGTAATCTTCACGAAAGCGGTCGAGCTCGGCGAGCTTGGCCTGCGCCAGATTCACCTGTTGCTGGAACTGCCCCAGGCGCTGAGCAGCCTGACGCTCGGCATTTTCGGCCATCTCCACCACAGGGGTCAGACGCGCGGCACGACTGGGCTGAGCCATGGCCTATCAGCCCGCGTCGGACTTAGGCTGGGTGAACACACTGGCCAGGTGCTCACGACTCTGCTGCATACCCACATTGTCGTTCAGGCCCTGACGCAGGAAATGCACCAGTTTTGGTTGCAGCGCGATGGCCAGGTCGGTCTCGGCATCACCACCGGCCACGTAAGCGCCAACGCTGATCAGGTCACGACTCTGCGACAGGCGCGACCACAGCTGCTTGAACTGTTGCGCCTCGCGCATCTGCTCAGGGCTGACCACCTGGGGCATGACCCGACTGATCGAAGCCTCGATATCAATGGCCGGGTAATGCCCTTCTTCAGCCAGGCGCCGGGACAGTACGATATGCCCGTCGAGCACACCACGCGCCGAGTCGGCGATCGGATCCTGCTGGTCGTCACCCTCCGACAGCACGGTATAGAACGCAGTAATCGAACCTCCGCCCGCCTCGCCATTACCGGCTCGCTCCACCAGCTTGGGCAGCTTGGCAAACACCGAGGGCGGATACCCCTTGGTCGCTGGCGGCTCGCCGATGGCCAGGGCGATTTCCCGCTGGGCCTGGGCGAAACGGGTCAGCGAATCCATCAACAACAGGACGTTCTTGCCCTTGTCGCGAAAGTATTCGGCAATTCGCGTGCAATACATGGCGGCACGCAGGCGCATCAACGGCGCATCGTCAGCCGGCGACGCTACGACCACCGAGCGCTTGAGGCCCTCGGTGCCGAGAATATGCTCGATGAATTCCTTGACCTCACGGCCCCGCTCGCCGATCAGGCCGACCACGATGATGTCGGCCTCGGTGAAGCGGGTCATCATCCCCAGCAGCACACTCTTACCCACGCCGGTACCGGCGAACAGGCCCAGGCGCTGACCACGACCTACGGTCAACAAGCCGTTGATGCTGCGGATACCGACATCCAGCGGCACACTGATCGGGTCGCGATTGAGCGGGTTGATGGTCGGGCCATCCATCGGCACCCAGTCTTCGGCCTTCATCCCGCCCTTGCCATCCAGCGCCCGGCCAGCACCGTCGAGGACCCGACCGAGCATGCTCATGCCCATCGGCAGGCGGCCGTTGTCGGCCAATGGCACGACCCGCGCCCCAGGCGCGATCCCGGCGACACTGCCGACCGGCATGAGGAACACTTTGCTGCCGGCGAAGCCCATGACTTCCGCCTCGACCCGCACCGGGTGGTAGCTGTCGTCGTTGATCACCACGCAGCGGCTGCCAATCGCGGCACGCAGGCCTTCGGCCTCCAGGGTCAAGCCGACCATGCGCAGCAGGCGGCCCTCGACGACGGGCTGGGCAGGCAGCTTTACGGTGTCGGCATAGGTACCCAGGCGCTTGCCGAAACTGGTGCGTTCAAGGCGCATCGGTGTCGTCCAGATCGACCGTCAGATCAGGCGCCGCAGGATGCAGGCCCTGGTCATGCAACTGATCGAACAGTTGCGCCAGGGCCTTGTCGATACGGGTTTCCATGGTTGCATCGATGCGGCTATGGTCGGTTTCGATACGGCAGCCACCCGGCAGCAGTGCCTCGTCTTCGAGCAGCTTCCAGCGCTCTTCGTGACGCTCGCGCAAGGCCTTGGCCTGCTCGAAGTCCTGCGGGTTGATATGAATACGGATGTTGTCAGCGCCCATGGGCAGCAGTTTCAACGCTTCGCGCAAGACCTGAGCGATCTGGCTGGAGTCGCTGCGCAGCTCGCGGCCGATAACTTCACGGGCCATGTGCGCAACCAGGTTGACCAGGGCTTTCTCGATCTGGCTGTCCTGCTCGGCAATCGGCTCCAGCAGGTTGCCCATCAGTTGCTCGAGGCTGGCCAGTTTGGCCGCCAGCGCGACTTCAGCCTCCTGACGGACCTTGAGCTGGGTGCTGTGGAAGCCTTCACGCTCACCGGTGGCAAAGCCCTCGTTGTAGGCTTCCTGACGAATGCTTTCGAGCTCTTCGAGGGTCAGCGGCTGGACTTCCTCCAGCGGCACTTCCTCGACTTCTTCCTGAACCACTTCAGGTTCGGGCTCCGGCTCAGGCTCGGGCTCCGGGTCAAAGCTGGGCAGCGCCCAGCGATTGAAGGCCTCGACTTCAGCGGCGCGAATCAGCTCACTCAGGTGCTCGTTGGTTGACATGATTGCACGCACTCAAAAAAATCGCGGGACAAGCCCGCTCCCACAGAGCCCTCTCCCTCTGTGGGAGCGGGCTTGCCCCGCGATGGACTTTAGATCATCTCTTCGCCGCCCTTGCCACCGAGCACGATCTCTCCGGCTTCGGCCATACGGCGGGCGATGGTGAGGATTTCCTTTTGCGCCGTCTCGACATCGCTGACCCGTACCGGCCCCTTGGCCTCCAGGTCGTCGCGCAGCAGCTCCGAGGCACGCTTGGACATGTTCTTGAAGATCTTGTCCTTGACCTTCTCGTCGGCACCCTTGAGGGATACCACCAGCACGTCGGAGGAGACCTCGCGCAGCAGCGCCTGGATACCGCGGTCGTCGACATCGGCGAGGTTGTTGAAGACGAACATCAGGTCTTCGATCTGCTCGGAGAGATCGCCGTCGATGTCGCGGATCGCGTCCATCAGCTGGCCTTCCACGGAGCTGTCGAGGAAGTTCATGATGTCAGCAGCACGCTTGATACCACCCAGGGTGGTACGCGCAGCGTTGGAGTTGCCGGAGAACTGTTTCTCGAGGATCTGGTTGAGTTCCTTGAGCGCCGCCGGCTGCACGGTGTTGAGCGAGGAAACGCGCAGGATGATATCCAGGCGCACCTTGTGGTCGAAGTTACCCAGCACTTCACCGGCCTGATCAGGGTCCAGGTAAGCCACCACGATGGCCTGGATCTGCGGGTGTTCGTAGCGGATGACGTCAGCCACGGCACGCGGCTCCATCCACTTGAGGCTGTCCAGGCCGCTGGTGTTGCCACCGAGCAGGATGCGGTCGATCAGGCCGTTGGCCTTGTCTTCACCCAGGGCCTGGGTGAGCATCTTGCGGATGTAGCCGTCGGAGCCGACACCCAGGCTGGTCTGGTCGCCGACGATCTCGACGAACTCGCTCATCACCTGCTCGACCTGCTCGCGATGGACGTTGCCCATCTGCGCCATGGCCACACCGACCCGCTGCACTTCCTTGGGCCCCATGTGGCGCAATACCTGGGCAGCGTCGGTTTCGCCCAGGGACAAGAGCAGGATTGCAGCCTTGTCGACCCGGGTCAGTTTCGCGGTAAGGGCTCGGTTATCACTCATCGGCGTTGATCCACTCTTTCACGACCTGGGCCACACGACCCGGATCTTCGGCCACCAGGCTCTTGATTGCGTTGAGCTGCGCATCGTAGCCCTCGCTCGGGCTCGGCAGCAGAATGCTTTGCGGACCACCCAGGCTCACGCGGTCGTTGGCCAGATCGCCATCCAGACCGAGCACGCCCAGCTCCATGTCGCCATCGGCACCGGCGTTTTGCTTGCCATTGCCGGTGATGTTGTTGAGTACCGGGCGCAGCACGCCGAACACCAGCACGAGGATGAACAGTACACCCATGACCTGCTTGATGATGTCCCAGAACCACGGCTGCGAGTAAAACGGAATCTCGGCGATCACCTCGCCACGGTCAGCGGCGAACGGTACGTTGATCACGCTGACGCTGTCGCCACGGCTGGCGTCGAAGCCCACCGCGTCCTGCACCAGGCGGGTGAAGCGCGCCAGATCTTCGGCGCCCCAGGGAGCACGGGTGCTGTCACCGGTGGCCGGGTCGATCTTGACCTGGTCATCCACCACCACCGCCACCGACAGGCGATTGAGGCGACCCTGTTGCTGACGGGTATGGCTGATGGAGCGATCCAGCTCGAAGTTCTTGGTCGACTGCAGGCGCTTGTCCGCAGGATAAGGTGCAAGCATCGGCTGGCCAGTCGCCGGATCCATGATCTGCTGACCGTTGGCATCGAGCAGCGGTTGACCTGGCTGGATGGCCGCTGCGGCGGTTTGCGCGCCACCGGTGGTTTGCGGTGCGGATGCCGGGCCAGGCGGCTGGTTGCTCAGCGCCCCCGGCACACCTTGCGGGCTCATGCTGCTGGAGCGTTGTTCATTGACTGACTGCTCGCTGCGCAGCGCCGGCTGATCCGGGTTGAACTGTTCGGAGGTGGACTCGACGGCACTGAAATCGACATCGGCCGACACTTCGGCCTTGTAGCGATCATTGCCCAGCACCGGCTGCAGAATGTTATGCACCCGCTGGGTAAGCATGCCTTCCATGCGCCGACTGTAGTCGAACTGCTTGCCGGCCATGGTCAACTCGGAGTTGTTGATCTGGTCGGAGAGCAGGTTGCCCTTCTGATCCACCACGGTGACCTGGGACTTGTCCAGTTCCGGCACGCTGGTTGCCACCAGATTGACAATCGCCATCACCTGGCCGGCTTCCAGGGCGCGGCCCGGATACAGCTCGACCAGCACCGAGGCACTCGGCCGACGCTCGTCACGGACGAACACCGAGCTCTTCGGAATCGCCAGGTGCACGCGTGCGGCCTTGACGTTGTTGAGGCTGGAGACGGTACGTGCCAGCTCACCTTCAAGACCACGGCGATAACGGGTGGCCTCCATGAACTGGCTGGTGCCCAGCCCCTGTTCCTTGTCGAGAATCTCGAAGCCGACATTGCCGTCGCTCGGCGCCACACCGGCGGCGGCCAGTTTCAGGCGGGCACGGGAAAGGTCGTCAGCCTTGACCAGCAAGGCGCCGGAATTGGGTTCGACGTTGTAGGGAATATCGGCGGCGGCCAGGGTTTCCATGACCTGTTTGGTGTCCATACCCGCCAGGCTGCCATACAGCGGACGGTAGTCGGGCTGCTGCGACCAGAGCACCACGGCAAAGCCGATGGCCACACTCGCGGCCAGACCGACCAGCAGGCCAACCTGCCGCAGCATGGGCATCTGCGAGATGTTTTCCAGGAACGACATGCCGAACAACGGCGGCTTGGGCGCTGATGCGCTGCCTTTGGCGGGCACGTTATCGACGACTGCTTCGGCCATGACTCAATCTCGCCCTTATACCGGCATCTGCATGATGTCTTGATAGGCCTGGACCAGCTTGTTACGCACCTGGGTCAAGGCTTGAAAGGATACCGAGGCTTTCTGCGAAGCAATCATCACGTCGGTCAGGTCGACGCCGCTCTTGCCGATCTCGAAGGCGTTGGCCAGTTGCGTGGAAGCCTGCTGGGTGTCGCTGACCTTATTGATGGCCTGCCCCAGCATGTCGGCAAAATTGCTTGAACCGAGCTCAGGCGCAGCTGCCGCTTTCGGCATCGACATAGCGTCCATTTGCATGGCCCGCATGTCCAACATCAATCGATTAAACTCAACACCTTGGCTCATGAACTTCTCTCTCCGACGGCCCGCATTTTTTTGACACTCACGCAGCGGATACGCAGGACTTAGCAACAAAAGTGCCAGCTATGCGTAAAAGCCGAACAAAAAAACGAATATTCCTACCCTTCAACTGGCGTACAGACTGGCCTCGACATCCATCCCGGCATCACGCATCTGCGCCAGTTTGTAGCGCAGGGTCCGCGGGCTGATGCCCAGGCGCTCAGCCGCTTCCTTGCGCCGCCCGCGCTCGGATCGCAAGGTATCGATGATCATCTGGAACTCGTGACGGCGCATGTCATCACCCAGACCACCCACCGCCTCAGCCACCGGCTGCGCTGGCGTTGCGCTGCGCGGAGCAGCGGTGAACATCGGCATGGCACCGGCCAGACAAAAATCTGCCGCTTCGATCACCCCGCCCTGCTGCAGGATCAACGCCCGCTGAATGGCGTTATCCAGCTCGCGCACGTTACCCGGCCAGGCATATCCCTGCAGACAAGCTTTGGCCTCAGGTGACAGGCGCACCGGTGCATGCTTCATTTTATTGACGTGACGCGCCAGCAGGCGCTCGGCCAGCGGCAGAATATCGGCGCTACGCTCGCGCAGCGGTCGCCACGCCAGCGGGAATACCGACAGACGATAGAACAGGTCTTCACGGAAACGCCCGGCCGCCACCTCCTCCGCCAGATCACGGTTGGTGGTCGCAACGACACGGATATCCAGGGCAATCGGCTTGCGCCCACCGACCCGCTCCACTTCCCGCTCCTGCAATACGCGCAGCAGCTTGGCTTGCAGCCCCAAAGGCATTTCCGAGATTTCATCGAGCAGCAAGGTGCCGCCATCGGCCTGCTCGAACTTGCCCGCCTGGGCGGCGATGGCACCGGTGAAAGAGCCCTTCTCGTGACCGAACAGGGTCGCTTCGAGCATGTTGTCCGGAATCGCTGCACAGTTGATCGCCACGAACGGCTGGCTGGCCCGGGTTGATTGCTGGTGGATGAAGCGCGCCAGCACTTCCTTGCCGGTACCCGACTCGCCGGAGATCAACACCGTGGAGTCGCTGCGTGCCACGCGCGTGGCCAGCTCCAGCAATTGCGCACTGGCCGGCTCGCAAGCAACCGGGCCTTCGTCAGCCACACCGGCGACCACACCAAGGGCATGGCGCGTCACCAATTCAAGCAACGCCCGCGGCTCAAACGGCTTGACCAGATAGTCCACCGCGCCCTGGCGCATGGCTTCGACCGCACGCTCGACGGCCGCATGAGCCGTCATCAACAACACCGGCAATTGCGGCTGACCGGCGCGCAACAGCGCCAGCAACTGATGCCCATCCATGCCCGGCATATTGACGTCGCTGACCACCAGGCTGAACGCCTCTTCAGCCACAGCCTCCAGCGCCTCTTCGGCCGAGCCGACCGCACGATAAGCAAAACCACCCAGCTCCAGGGTATCGCCCAAGGCCTGACGCAGTGCCCGATCATCCTCGACCAGCAGCACCTTGATTGCCTTCATTGCTCATTCTCCATTTTCAGCGCGTCAATCAACGGCAATGTAACCAGCGCGCAGGTGCCACGACCCGGCCGCGAACGTATCTGCAAAGTACCCTGATGCGCACGCGCCACCGCCTTGACCACCGCCAGGCCAAGGCCGGTACCGGTGGCTTTGGTGGTGAGGAACGGCTCGCCCAGGCGCGCCAGCAAAGCACTGTCGATTCCCGCACCGGCATCACTGACACACAGGCGCAGCAACTGCCCACGGCGGTACAGGTGCACCTTCAGACGCACCGGCTCGCTGCTGGCCTGCAGGGCATTTTCAATCAGGTTGAGCAAGGCGCCGACCAAGGTGTCGCGATTGCACAGCAACTCCCCCAGGTGACTGTCGCACTGCCAGCGCACCGCGTGCCCCTGGACGTGGGTCTGGGCGGCCTGCTGCAGGGCCTGAAACAGCGCCTTGGGAGTCACCCGGTCAGTCAGCGGCAGCTCGCCGCGCGCGAACACCAACATGTCGCGCACCTGATGCTCAAGCTCATGCAGACGCTCTTTGAGACTGCCGGCAAAGCGCTGCTGGGTTTCCAGCGGCAGGCTCTGCTCGGCCAGGTGACTGGCATACAGCAAGGCCGCCGACAACGGTGTGCGGATCTGATGCGCCAGCGAGGCGACCATCCGCCCCAGCGACGACAAGCGCTCATGGCGGGCCAGCTCACCCTGCAAGTGACGGGTTTCGGTCAGGTCGTTGAGCAGCACCAGCTGGCCAGGCTCAGCATCCAGCGAACGGGTGGCGATCGACAGGCGCCGGCCATCGCGCAGCGACACTTCGTGACCGTCATCCTCACGCGGAGCGAAACTGCGGGCGATCACCTGGCGCCACAGCTCACCCACCAGCGGCTCGCCAAGCAAATCACAGGCGGCAGGATTGGCCTCGCGCACACGGCCCTGGCCATCAATGACAATGACCCCGCCCGGCAACAGATCAAGCAGGTTCTGCAGACGGTTGGCCAGGCGCTCCTTCTCGGCAAGCTCGGCCATGCGCTGGGCACTGACCACCGCCAGCTCGCCTTTGAGCTCGGTAACCCGGGCTTCGAGCAGGTTATAGGATTGATTCAGCTGACTGGAGACCTGGTCGAACAGGGCGAAGGCCTGTTCCAGGCCAAGACGACTTTCCTGCTCGGCAGCGTTCTGCCCCTTCGATTTGGGGACACTGGAGATGGGGGCGGCCTGGGGCATCATGCTCTCTCGCGTGGCTGACCGTCATAAAACGGTATGTTGCCTGCGTTATAGCAATAGCCGTGCCGGATAACCTGAGGCTTTGTGCCGTAAACCGCCAGACAGAGCAGCAAAGGCCGATGAGACGGGCGCTACAGCCCTTTGAATGGTAGGGATATTGTGCACAGCGGAGCATCCTTGCTCTCCACTGCGGCAAGACAGGCGTCAATCCTCCGCCTGTTCTTCCCCATCACGGCGGCTCATACCGTACTTGCGCATTTTTTCCACCAGGGTCGTGCGGCGGATGCGCAGACGCTCGGCGGCGCGCGCGACGATGCCATTGGCGTCATCCAGCGCCTGCTGGATCAGCCCCTGCTCCAGCCCGCCCAGGTAGTCTTTGAGGTCCAGGCCTTCGGGCGGCAGCATGGCGTGGGTAGCGAAGCTCGGCGAACCACCGTTGATTGCCACACGCTCTTCCAGGTCCGAACGCAAGCTGTCGACCAGATGCTCGTCTTCGTCATCGACGTAGCGGAATTTCTTTGGCAGCTCCGTCACGCCGATTACGCCGTAGGGGTGCATGATCGCCATACGCTCGACCAGGTTGGCCAGCTCGCGGACGTTGCCCGGCCAGCCATGCCGACACAGGGACATGATCGCCGCCGAGTTGAAGCGGATCGAACCGCGCTTTTCATGCTCCATGCGCGAGATCAGCTCGTTCATCAGCAACGGGATGTCCTCGACACGCTCACGCAGCGGGGCCATCTCGATGGGGAACACATTGAGGCGGTAGTACAGGTCTTCGCGGAAGGTGCCCGCCTCGATCATGCTTTCCAGATTCTTGTGGGTCGCGGCGATGATGCGCACATCGATACCCTGGGTCTTGTTGCTGCCAACCCGTTCGAAAGTCCGCTCCTGCAGCACGCGCAGCAGCTTGACCTGCATCGGCAGCGGCATGTCGCCGATCTCGTCGAGGAACAGGGTACCGCCGTTGGCCAGCTCGAAGCGCCCGGCACGGCTGGTGATGGCGCCGGTAAAGGCACCCTTCTCGTGACCGAACAACTCGCTTTCCAGCAGCTCGGCCGGGATCGCTCCGCAATTGACCGGCACGAATGGCGCTTCGCGGCGCTTGGAATGGTAGTGCAGGTTACGCGCAACCACTTCCTTGCCGGTGCCCGACTCGCCGAGGATCAGCACGCTGGCATCGGTATCGGCCACTTGCTGCATCATCTGGCGTACGTGCTGGATGGCGCGACTGGTGCCCACCAGGCTGCGAAACAGGTTCGGCTCGCGTTGGCGACCGCGCTCACGGGCCTGGTCGTACATCTCGCGATAGACCTGGGCACGGTGCAGCGAATCGAGCAGTTTGCTATAGCTCGGCGGCATTTCAAGGCTGGAAAGAACGCGGCGGCGCAGCTCTTCCGGCAGCTCGGCAGAAGAAATTTCACCAATTAACAGAACTGGAAGGAACTCATCCCACGCAGCCACTGTCTTAAGCAAGCCCATTAGACTTGCCGGAGCGTTCACGGTCCCGATCAGGACACAGAGTACTTCACGACTGGATGACAACGACTCAACCACCTGCTGCCAGTCTTGGCTTGAGCAGGTTAGATTTTCTTCGCCAAGAAAATTCAAAACCACCGCCAGGTCGCGGCGGCGGACGCTATCGTCATCGATCAGCAGAATTTTGGTTTCACGCCACATGCAATAGCAACTTCCCTAGTCATCTCGGCGCCCTATTGTGGGCAAGCTCGACATCATTCCGACTGAACGGTCAGTGTTCGGACGTCTGAAATTTGAAAACAGCCACTAGTTAAGTCAAAAAACCGCACAGAGTCAAATTTATGGCGCCCTGTTTCTGGTTTTGCCCAGCTTCAGCTGAACAAATGGTATACCTTTGCCGCGTTTTTGGCTTGCCGGATCTGCGTCATCTCATCGACTATTGTTTGACGCTCGTCACTTGCAACCTCAATTAGTTGCCGATAGACCCTGAGCAACTCTTCAAGGCTGCTACGCAATACCTCTTCGTTGACCGATGCCTCGGCCAGCACATCATCGACACACAACCGGCAGTTGACGTCGAGCTCGCTGATCGCCTCCCAGTCGCGAGTGGCCAGGGCACCCAACAATGCTTCACGGGTTTGTTCGATACGCTCGAGCACGACACTCATCACAACCTCCTAGACGTCGGCGGATTGATCGCCGATTGCGTCCCAGCCTTCCTTGACGGTAATCAGCAAACGGGCAACTTCATTGAGGATTTCCGGATCGTTTTTCACATTGGCCTCGACCAGACGCTTGCTCATGTAGGAATACAAGTTATCCAGTTCGGCCAGCGAGTCGGCATGATTTTCCAGATCCAGACCTTCGCGCAGACCACCGACGATACCGATAACCTTACCGATCAGAATGCCGCGCTGGGCAATGTCATTGCGCGCTATGGCGCCTTTGGCCTGGGCAATGCGGTCAAGACCACCCTGCATCAACATTTGCACCAGACGATGGGGGCTTGCCTCAGAGGTCTGCGCCACGCCATTGACTTTCTGGTACTGCCGAAGGGCCAACATAGGATTCATGTTCTACCTCGTCACAACTAAAAGGTTTCATATACCGCCTATATCGCCTAGGCGTCAAAAAACTTTAGAGGAAAAGAAAAAGCCCGGCGTATCCAAAGGATGCTGCCGGGCTTTTGGCAATCAATATCACTTCTTGGCTTGAGCATTCATGGCGTCGAAAAGCGAAGTAATACCAGCTGCCTGAGATTTGAGCTTGCCGACCGCAACGTCCATGGCAATGTATTTCTTGGTCAGTGATGTCGTCAGACTGTCGATTCGAAAATTCAGCGCCTGCTGCTGCGACTCCAGGTATCGCTGCGAGCGATTGAGTGCATCATTACGCTTGTCCAGCGAACCACCCGATTGCAGGAACGGATCAATGGCCTTGTTCATTCGCGCAATCACACCATCGTCTTTGGTGAACAACGCTTGCACTTCACTGCCCAGCTTCTTGTCGTTCAACGCCGCCTTGAACTTGGTGTCGTTGAATTCCAGGGTACCGTCTTTGGCAGTGTTGATACCCAGCTGGCTCAGCGAGGTCAACCCACCACCGGTTTGCGCAACAGCCAGCTCGGAGCGCAGCGAAGCCAGCAACGAGCGAGTGGTCGGGTCGCCAGTCAGAGGACCGAGCACGGTATTACCGTCTTCATCCTTGCTGGTGGAAGTCAGGCTGTTAACCGTCTTGACCAGGTTGTTGTAGGCATCGACAAAGGTCTGCACGTCTTTTTTCAGACCCTCGGTGTTGAGCCCGACCGTTACCGTCGACTTTTCACCTTCAGCCTTGAGCTCCAGCGTCAGGCCGCTGACCGTCTTGTCCAGCTTGTTGGACTTGCTGGTAACCGTCATGCCATCGATCTTGACCTCGGCATCGATGGCCAGCTCGCCCACTCGGCCAGCCGCAGTGCCCGCCATTGGCGTAGTATTGCTGATGACCAGCTCGGGAATACCGCCTACAGAAATGTCCGAGCCCTTGCCCGTGGTAGTCGAACCGAACACCAGTCGCGCACCCTTGCCATCATCGATGATGTTGGCTGTGATGCCATCCTTGCCCAACGTACTGTTGATGCTGTCACGCACCGACTGCAGGGTGGCATTGGCACCCACTTCGACGCTGTAGACTTTGCCGTTCTGGGTGATTTCCAGGGTACCTTGGGAAATCGGCGCATCAGCACCAGAGAACACCTTGCTCGCGACACGTGACGACGTCGCCAGCTTGACCACCTCAACCTGATAGCTACCCGGCACCGCTGTGTTGTTGGCGGTTGCAGCAACAGCCTTTTCATTGCCACTGGTTGCGGCGAAGGCAAGGAACGATGGCGCGTCCTTGTTATTGAGCCCTTTCAAGGCTGCCTGATAGGTCGACAGCGCACTCTTGAGCGAGGCAACCCCGGAGATCATCGCCGTGTTGTTGGCGGTCTGGCGCTTGATCTGACTCGACTTGGCTGCGGTATCAGCATCGACCAGCACTTTGACGATAGCGCCAATGTCCATGCCTGAACCGGTGCCGATGCTCGCTGTAATTGGGCTTGCCATGAGTAACTCCCTCTCCGTTGCGCTGCTCCCTAGCGAACAACTCTAGCGAACATTTGAATCTTTAAGGTATCAGACCTTGGCGTCGAACAGCAGACTGTTCACATCGCTGAGGCTGTGGGCGATGCGCAGCACTTCTTCTGATGGAATCTGGCGGACCAGCTCACCGGTTTCGCTGGCGATCACTTTGACGACAATTCTGCCGGACTCTTCATCCGTGGAAAATTCGAGATTGCGGCGGTTTGAGGCGAGAAATTTCTCGATATCCTTGACCGCGGTTTTCACTTGTTCAGTTTCAGATGTTTTGTCCCGGGCAGGGGCCTGGGCTTCATTAGCCGCCTGGACCACCTGGGTCGCCGACTTGTCGGTGGCCTGCTCGGCCGGGCGCGCGGCCGGATAAGACAAGTTCAGCTTGACGCTCATATCCATGTCTACCACCTCTCAATGCAAAAGGCGGAGGAGCGCAACAGGTGCACTCCTCCGCCGATAACCATCAGGCGATTACTGAAGCAGTTTCAGTACGGCGGATGGCAGCTGGTTAGCCTGGGACAGAATCGAAGTCGAGGCTTGTTGCAGAGTCTGCTGCTTGGTCAGCTGGGCAGTTTCAGCAGCGAAGTCGGTGTCCTGTACACGGCCACGAGCAGCTTCGGCGTTTTCGTTGATGTTCTGCAGGTTGTTGATGGTGCTGGTCAGACGGTTTTGTGCAGCACCGAGGTCAGCACGGCTGGTGTTGATCTTCTGCAGAGCGGTGTCGATAGCCGAAACAGCGGCGCTGAAGTTGGCTTCGGCAGCGGAGCTGGTAGCACCAGTGATGGCGATGCTGCTGGTAATACCCAGGTCGCTGGCGGTGAACTTGGCGCTCAGATCGATATCGATCTGGTTCATGCCACCGGTGTTGGAACCCACCTGGAAGGTCATGGTGCTGGCCGAGCCGTCGAGCAGGTTTTTGCCGTTGAGCTGAGTGGACTGAGCGATACGGGTCAGTTCCGAAGCCATCGACTGGAACTCTTTGTTCAGCGCGTCACGGTCGTTGGCGCTGTTGGAGTCGTTTCGCGATTGAACAGCCAGTTCACGCATACGCTGCAGAATGTTGGTCTGCTCTTGCATCGCGCCTTCAGCGGTCTGGGCGATGGAGATACCGTCGTTGGCGTTTTTGATTGCCATGGTCTGACCACGGATCTGCGAGGTCATGCGGGTAGCGATCTGCAGGCCAGCGGCGTCGTCTTTGGCGCTGTTGATTTTCAGGCCGGAAGACAGACGGGTCATCGAGGTGCTCAGTGCATCGGAAGCACGGTTCAGGTTTTTCTGAACGCCCAGAGAGGTGGTGTTGGTGTTAACGGTCAAAGCCATGACGAATTCCTCGTTGGATTGGGTACTACGGCTTCCGGCCTTGGCAATTCGCCGAGGGTGGCACAGAGAACCTTCGTAATGGTTATCGTCGTCAGGGCGGGTTGCTTTAGCGGATTTTCAAAAAAAATTACTGGCATCCTGCCACCCCAATGAAATCAGGGCTTTCTGCCTCCTTTACTGCTGGAGCATCCTGCAGTTGAGCCACAAATAAAAACGCCGCCCGGGAAACGGCGGCGTTTTTCATTGCATACGACTGTCAGTCGCGTCGCTCGATGATCGCAGAGCCCCACGACAGCCCCACACCAAAGCCACTCAAGGCAACGCGCTTGTGCTGCGAGCCGAGCACATGCTTTTCCAGCAGCAACGGGATGCTGGACGATACGGTATTACCGGTCTCAACCATGTCCTTGACGAACTTTTCCCGCTGTTTGCCTTCATTGAAGCGCAGAGATACTGCATCGACAATCGCCGCGCTCCCCTGGTGCAGGCAATAAAGGTCGATATCCTCAGGTTGCAGCTGGCTGGCTTCGAGCAGTTGCTGCAGGTGCGCCGGCACCTTGACCAGCGCGAAGTTGTAGACCTGGCGACCGTTCATGAAGAACTTGCCCTCGGTCGTACGCAGGTGCTCCGCCCCCGCCCCATCGCTGCCAAACAGTGACTTGCCCAATTGCCAGGGCGCGCCCTCGCCCATCCAGGTGGCAGTGGCGGCATCACCGAACAGCATGGTGGTGTTGCGGTCTTCGGGGTCAACGATCTTCGAGTAAGGGTCGGCAGTGATCAGCAGGCCGTTTTTCAGGCCCGCAGCCTCCATGAATCCCTTCATCGCGTAGATGCCGTACACATAACCGGAGCAACCCAGAGAGATATCGAACGCTGCGATATGGGTCGGCAGACCGAGCTTTTGCTGAACGATGGCCGCGGTGTGTGGCAGCCCTTCTGCATCACCGTTCTGGGTGACGACGATCAGTGCATCGATTGACGACATGTCCAGCGATGGGTTGGCGGCGAACAACGCTTTAGCTGCCTCGACACAGAGATCGGAGGTTTCCTGGGCAGCGTCCTTGCGCGGCAAGAACGTAGAACCGATCTTGCCGAAGATGAATTCTTGATCCTTGCCGAATTTCGCACCTTGGGCGTAGTTGTCGACACCCTCCACAGGTACGAAACTGGCGATGCTTTTAATGCCAATCATTGTCGCTTCCCGGTAGACATAGCGGATATTGCGGGATCAGGCCCTGCTGCGCAGGCCTGGCAAGCCTCGTCGACGTGGCTGCCCGCTGACTCGATAGATAAGAGATGCACTTTCCGACTGCTAAGTCACGGTTATACGGCCAAAGTGGCCAATACGGCAACGTAACGTCCGCTTTTCTCCCATTCCGCTCACCCGGCATAAAGCCAGCACCGTGTCTGGCTCGACGACTGCTGGTTACCTGATATCGGTCTGAGTGACCTGCTTGGTTTTTTTCACCACCGCTTGCAGGATGCGGGATGCGGAGCTCAACCTTGCATCACTCACGATCGGGGTTGACTGAATGTCCAAGACCTTAAACCCACAGGCGCCAAACAAGTTATTGAGGGCCTCAAT
The DNA here is from genome assembly GCF_059415665.1 of Pseudomonas sp. GW821-FHT10B02. NCBI lineage: Bacteria > Pseudomonadati > Pseudomonadota > Gammaproteobacteria > Pseudomonadales > Pseudomonadaceae > Pseudomonas > Pseudomonas sp. GW821-FHT10B02. Next base: position 74,061 of record NZ_JBWKNR010000015.1, read on the forward strand.
CGAAAAGAAGTTGATGTGCTCGTGCCAATGCCGCTTCTTCCCGGATGAGAGATCGTCATCACCCACCATCAGCGCTTCATGCGGCACCTCGATGTAAAGCAAGGTGTCGTCACGCATGCATTGATGTATTTCCCCTAGAGCATCCGACGGATAGGGAACATGTTCAAGAACATGGCGACAAACGATCAAGTCGTAGGTGGACGTGCTGACCTCTTTCTTCGATACGCCACGGGTGCCCGGCACGGTTGGCTTTTTGTCGATATCGAAGATATCCGTGTCGTACCCTTGCCCCTTGAACGGGGTATTCATGCCATCTCCCCCACCCCAATCCAGGATGCGGGTCGGCGTCGTATGCTGAAGAATGAAATCCCTTGTCAGCTCAATCAACTCACTTGGCGTTGTCAGTGTTTTGTTCCGCTCGCGAAATCCAGGCTCATAATGCTCGCGCAGCGCCTCATATTCCTCACCATAATAGCCATCGTACAACTGCTGCATCTCGCGATCACTGAAGCGGATATCAAGAAACAGAAATTCGCAGCGCACGCAGTGAAGTGTATTGCACACGCAGTATGCCATTCCCTGAGGAATGGTTTGCAGCCCCCACTCGGCATCGATGACCGCAGGTGGCCAACCCAGTGCCCGGTGTGAAACAAACGGCATGAGAATGGCCGGGGACTTTTGCAACGCGGTGCTGCCACAACAGACACATTGCGTTGCGATGTGTTCACGCTGCAACGAGGACGGAAAGTCGTTGATCATGTTTTCGTTCCTGAAACACCGGATAAATGATTGAGTGTCCATGGGCTGTGCGGCGGCGACTCATCCAACGGATCGTAGCTGCCCGGCAGCACTTCGAATCGACTGCTCAAGGGTATATTGCAACCGCAAACCCAGCTCGGTGCGCGCCCTGTGAATGGAGGGCACATAGCGATTGCGAAAGCTTCCGGCTGCCGCGGCAGCGCAGGCGATGTGTACTGGCTTTTGCGGTGCCAATATGTCGCGCACCAGATGCGCGAGTTCGCCAATCGTGACAGCCACATCCGAGCCGACGTTGTAGGCCTGCCCGGCCTGACCATGGCGCAGGAGAACGTCCAGCCAGTGCGCCAGATCGCGCTGATCCATGTAAGAGCGCACCGGCGTTCCGTCGCCATTTACCGTGATAGCAGGCGCGACGAGAGCATCCCGGATGAAGTTGCCGATAGCGAAATGCGCATCCAGCGGCAGATCGCGACCCACGAAGGCGAAGCAGCGGGCAATCACAACCTGGAGGCCGTACTGTTGCTGGTACAGGGCGCACAGATGCTCGGCGCAGCGCTTGGCGACGCTGTAGGCATGCGCTGCATCGAGCGGGTCCGGCATGGCGTTATAGCGCTCGCAGATGGCGTCCATGTCAGGTGGCTGGGGGCCATAGACACCACCGGAGCTAGTCAGCAGAAAGCGGGGAATGCGATGAGTGGCGGCATAGTCCAGCAGGTGACGGGTACCGTCAACAATCTGGGTATACCGCTGCAGAGGGCTGAGCTTCGGACCTGCCGTAGAATCCGCTGCGGCGTGAAGTACGTGCGTAAACCCGCCCGCCCCGGGCAGCGAAGCCGGTTCCAGGATGTCGCCCTGATGCAGGCGCAGCCACGGCTGGCTCGCAAACTCGGGGTGCCGCGCCAGGAAGCCCTGCGGTGATCGGCTCAGTACGGTGACCGCAGGCACTTGCTCGCCTGCCTCGGCGGATGCCAACCAATGCCGCAACAGCGCCCGCCCAAAGAAGCCAGTCCCTCCAGTCAGCAGCACGTTCATGGGTTGGGCACTGCGTACAAGACGGAGTCGAACGTGTTAGGACAATGCTGCCGGACATAAAACCGGTAGTTGGGGCATAGATCGAACAGCAACTCCGGCAACTCCCAAAGGTCCTGCGGGTTATGGTACAGCGATACGATCAACACAGGGCGGCTGCGTCGGATGATCTGCTCGGCTCCACGCAACACCTGAGCTTCCACACCTTCGACGTCGAGCTTGATCAAATCAACGGGCATGCCGGGCAACAGCTGATCCAGCGCCACCGCCGCAATGGACGTTCCACCGCCTTCATGACTGATGGAGCAGGCTTCGCCCTGCCCGGCATTGAATGTCAGGATGCTATAGGTCTCGGCGGCCGCTATCGGCAAGCACACCGCATTGCTTTGCTTCAGCGCCACCCGGCTAACCAGACGGGCAAAGTTCTGCGGATCGGGCTCCAGCAGAAAAGCCTGCTTGCAAGATATCTGCGGGTGTCCGATCAGCTCCTCATAGCTATCGCCATCGTAGGCGCCGCAGTCGACATATGTAATGTCGCGGCCCTGCAAGGCGGGCAAGGTCAGCTCATTGATGTACTTGGTTTCACTGGATAAGAAGCTGGAATACGCCATATCCAGGCCAAGACGAAAAGCGCACATGCGATACAGTGTTTTCCTGCTTTCCTGATCCGCCAATGCCTCGGCAACGCTGGCGACTCTACCCATTGCTTCAAGTAGAAAGGAACGAGCACTCAACCAGAAGCGCCACCCCAGCGCCTGGGAGAACTGCTCATAGAGCATCCAGGGCATCAATGGCGGAGCAAAACCGGCACCGGCTGCGAGGCTTAGTAACTGGTCGAAAGGGGTGTCACGACTGAATATACCGAGCGCAAGTTGCGCCTGTGGGTGCTCGCTCGCAAGCTGGTTCCAGTTCAACACTGGCAAACCAAGGGCCGAAGTAACGCGAGGAGACGTTTCAACAAAACCTTCAACGACAACACCCTGCGCCTGCATAGCCGTTGCAAGGCTGCGACCAAAGTTCCCGGCGCCGAAAATCCAGATGTGCCGGCCAGGTTCGATGTGGACGCCCGGCAAGTCACTTGCCTGGTCACGCAGGGTAAAAAAGTCAGTGGCGCTATAGGTCGTCGTGTCAGCCATTGGTGTTGGCCCCGGAATCGTCTGTTGAGCGGGAACGCGCGCGTATCGCCAGCGCCTCACTGCGGATCTGCTCCAACACGGTCTGCTCCAGGAACGGATGCATGTCGTCAAGTTCCGGGGTGACGAAAGCGCCTTGTGCATCGACACGAGACTTGATGCGTGGCACGAACTCCTGTCGTGGATCGACATGCAGATCGATCAGCAGTGGCCCGTTGGTTTCCAGCAGGCTATCGAGCCTGCCCAGATCGTCTTCCGATGCTATGGACTCGGCACGCAACCCATAGGCACGGGCCACAGCGGTAAAGTCGGGGAACTCCACCCCCGACTCCGGCGTAGCGCCGATGACCCGGCCAAAGAAGTTCTCGTGGGTCTGCCAGATCGACAGATAACCGCGATTGTTGAGCACGATCACGATCACATTGACGCCGATGGTTTTCAGCGTCTGCAGTTCCTGAATGTTCATTTGCAGGCTGCCGTCGCCGGCAAAGCAGATCACGCGCCGCCCGCCCTGCGTTCGAGCGGCCGTCGCCGCGCCAATGGCGGCAGGCAGGTCGTAGCCCATGGAGGCTGAGCCTGAGTTACTGAACAGTCGCTGGTCTTTCTGCAGGCCACCCACCTGGAACGGCAAGATGCAGGCAGACGCATTGCCGCACACGACAATGTCATCAGGGCGCATCTGTCCGAAGATGCGCTCGACCATCACGTAAGGGTTAAGCGCAGCGCCTGCTATTTGACGATGCTCTGCCGCAGCACGATAGGTGGTTCCGATGTGCTGGCACCACTGTACCCAGGCGCCGAAGTCAGGAAGGCATGCGCGTGCCAGCTCTTGTTCCAGAACATCGAGGAAATCGCCCAGATCGGCAGCCACTCCCAGGTGCGGCTGGACGGTGGGCTTGGCCAGCTCGGCCGCATCGATATCCACCTGAGCGATCCACGCATGCTTGGCGAAGGCCTGCCAGTTGTAACTGGTCTGGCGCACATTCAGTCGGGATCCCAATACAAGGACGAAGTCGGCAGCCTGCAGGCAGAGATTGCCCGCTCGCGTGCCAATGGTCCCAGGCCGACCGGCGAACAGCGGGTGGTCCGAGGCGATCAGATCGTGCGTCCAGGCCGTGGCCAGTGGAATACGGTAGCGCTCGATCAACGCCAGAAGGCGCTTCTCGGTACGCGAAAGCCGCACCCCCGTGCCCCCCAGGATCAGCGGACGATGCGATTGCAGCAGCTTGCCGGCGATATCCCGGCAGGCGGCGCGCAGACCTTCGGCTGCAGGCGGCTTGGACAAGTCAGGTGCGGGTATGGCAATGGCAGTCGTGGATTGCTGGATATCCAGAGGAATGTCGAGCCAGACAGGGCCCGGGCGGCCACCGACGGCCTCGGCATAGGCCTTGGGCAACATCACTTCCAGATCTTTTTCCGAACGCACCAGCTGCGCGTACTTGCAGACCGGACTGGCCATCGCGATGGTGGGGCCTTCCTGATCGCCCAGCTGCCGCAGCCCCGGCACATCACGGAAGGATGTGCAGGTTTCTCGCTTGATCTGGCCCGAGAGGACGATCATCGGGATGGAATCAGTGAACGCACCATGCACGCCGTTGAGCGCGTTGATAGACCCTGGCCCCGTGGTCAGCATCACCACCGCCGGTTTTCCGGTAATGCGCGCGTAGCCTTCGGCAGCCATTGCACAGGCCTGCTCATGGTGCATGAAGGTGCAACGCAGCCTTTCATGCCCCCCGAGCGCCTGATTGAGGAACATGGCACCACCGCCGGTGACAGTGAAAACCTGTTCGACCCCTTGCTGCACCAGCCATTGTGCGATTTGCTCGGCGACACGCGTCATGGTCAGAGCCCCCGGCTCAAGATGAGATTTTTGAGGGCGGGACTTTCGCTGTAAGGACCGTCGATATGCTCGATGGTCAGACGTTCGTTGGCTTTGATCGGTTGCAACAGCCGTTCGCCATTCATCACCTCGCGACAAGACAGTTGCCCCTTGTGCAGGGGAATGGCGAGGTAGAAGTCCTTCTCGAAATCATCCCGGCCCAGCACATAGCCAGGTTCCAGGTCACGGCGTGCGTAGGCGCCGCGCACCAGGGCATTGAGGTATTCGGTTTCCTTTCGCGAGATGATGCGTCGGCTGGCGCTGACGCCACCGCACATTTCCTTGGCCTTGTGGAAGGCTTTGTACCAGGCATCGCACTGTTCCGGCAGCGAGCAGTAGTTGGAAACCGGGACGCCTTCGTACTGGATGTCGATGTGCCGCTCCCAGGTGCGCACACCCTTGCCGTAGGAGATCAACATGGACGAGTGCCAGTCATGGTACTCGTGGGTGGACAAACCAATGACATGGCCCGGGTAGCGGTTACGCAGGTAGTCGATCTGATCGAGATGCAGTTCGTCATCCTCGCTGGGGTAGAGCGAAACGCAGTGGTTGATGGACAACGGGATATCGCGCTTTTCAAAGTAGCGGACAACGTCATCCAGATCCTTCTCCGATGCACCACCGGTGGAGATGATGGTCGGACGGCGCGTCGATGCAATTTTCTCGATCAGCGGCCAGTCGTTCATGTCGGAACTGGCGATCTTGAGGATGGGCATGTCGAACTCGACGCACAGATCAACAGACGCTTCGTCGAACGGCGTAGCCATGGGGATGCAACTCAGACTCCTGATTTCCTCGACCATTCGCGCAAATTCAGCCTTGCTGAGCTTGGTGTCTTCGGTTTTCTTGATATAGCGCAGCTCAGAGTTGCCTTTGAAATCAGGATGAATGAATTCATCCACATCACGAAACTGCAGCTTGATGGCCGCCTTGACGTTATTGAAACGCGCAATTGCACCGTGATCACGGATGATTTTCAGCCCGCGCTCCAGCCTGCCCCAGTGATTGTTGGCAAGTTCAAGGACGAACAGGTTTTCAAATAAATCTTTATCACGCTGGCTGATGGTTTTCATTGAATACTCCGCACTCTTTTGCCTTGCTCAATTGAAATTGGCGCCAGGACAGGTTCCGGCCCTGGTCGCCGCAAATCCGCATTTCAGGCCGCAGCAATGACCGCCCGCCGATCCCGAAAGCGCTGTATGAATGTTCGGTAATACGCCGCTACCAATGCTCCGGCACACGCTTCAATCAGGAAGCCACGCCTTCAACCACTGCTCCACATACCGCTCATCCAGCATCCACTGGCTCAATACCGCTTGACGCAGCACATCCCCTTGTCTGCCGGTGGCATCAAGATCAGCAAGGTGCATACGAATCGCGTTCAGCCAATCCCTGGCGATGTTGTTTACACGGGTCACAGGCAAGCCCTGATAGGGCTGCACATCACTGCACACCACCGGATAGCCGCAGGCAGCGAATTGCAGCAGCGGCACATTGCTTTTGCATGCGTCGAACAGACCGTGCCCCAACGGAGCGAGGGCCAGATCAAGGTGCAGCGACGCCAACTTCTGCGGGTACTGATCGAACGGGACAGGATCGTGCAGCTCATGCACGTAGGGGCGCATCTGCTCCGAACAGTTGCCGAGGCATACCCAGTCCACCTCACCGGCCAGTGCCTCAACGACATCCATCATCAGCGCCCGCACATCTGGATCACTGAGTTCGTCAACCCATCCAACGCGAGGGCGCCCACCCGGTGTCCGGCGGCACTCCAAAGCACCCCAGCGCGCAGGATGCAGACGATCGGGCAACACTCGAATGTCCTGATTCGAGCCTCGTAGCACTTCGGCCAAGGCTTCAGTGGGCACCACCAGCCGATCAGCCAGCCCCACAAAGCGTTGCAATGCAACTTGGATATCTCCAGGTACGCTGGCACGCAGCACATGGCCCTCGGGTAAAGCGGGAAGGTAAGCGTCCACCTCTGCCACTTTGAAGGCACTCGAGAACTGGGCAGTGCGGCGTAACGATTCAAGTCGCGCCTCGGTGGTCTGCCCTTGCAGCACCCAGGCATCTGGCTGCAGCCGCTCCAGCTGCGCCGGCAAGTAGTCACGCAAACTCAAGCGTACATCGGCCACACTACTGATATTCATCGACAGCGCTGGATCAATGATACGGCCGTAGCCGCTCCCTTCGAGGTCGTTGGGCATCGCCAGCACCACTGGCAACGGCCGCCATGCAAGCGGATTCCAGGTCAGTCCCGAATCAGCTTCCAACTCGAACCCCGCCCCCTGGAGAGACAGATTCCGGTTGTAGGCCGGATCACGGGCAATGAGCGGCAGCCACTTGCGGTACATCGCTTCCTGTTCCGCGACACCTGTCTCTTGAAGCGAGGGCGCGGACTGTTCCTCAACGGCGCCCCCCTCCTGCAACACAACGGCGTGCGGCGTCCAAACCGTGAGATAGCCCGCCTGGCCTGCTTTAAGGCACAGATCGATATCCCCGTAAGCCTCTTGCAACTGTGGCATGTCCATACCACCCAACGACTCATAAAGCGTTCGGCGAATCATCAGACAGGCCCCGGAAACAGCACTGTAGTTCTGATCCATTTCCAGACGCTGCATGAAGCCGCCGTTATCAGCCTGGCCAGAAAATGCCGAATGGGCCGGACCGTTCAACCCCAGTACCACGCCAGCACCTTCGACCGTGCCGTCGGGGCGCAGCAACTTGGCACCGACGATGCCCACTTCCGGACGCTGTGCGTGATTGAGCAAAGCATCCAGCCAGTCTTCCTGGACAATGACGGTATCGCTATGCAACAACACCAGATAGTCGCCACGAGCATGCCCAGCCGCCATGTTGACAGCGTCGTAATCGAACTCGGACGGATAGCGCAGCACGCGGATGCCAGATGCCTCCAGCGCCGCCATACCATCAAGCCAGGCGCGGGTGGCCGGGTCAGTGCTGCCGCTGTCCAGCAAAAGGATTTCGTAGTTTCGGTAGGTGGTTTTTTCCATCAGCGAGGTGACACAACTGCGTACCCGGTCGCCCCGCCCCCTGACGGCAATGACAATCGACACCCGCGGCGTATCCGAATGGCCGTAGTGAATGCGATGAATACCTGGCCGATGCATCTGGACCCGGGCCTGAAGATAGCCGCGCCGATGCAGATGCCGCTCCAGAACAGCCTGTTCCTGAGGGTTGTGAACCAGATCGGCCGCGGCACTGATGCACACAGGTTCACTGATATGTGCCAGACCATCCAGCCCGTCAGACTCTTCGATCAGCCGCAACAGCAAGCCGAATTCAACGGCCCCGGCGCATTCCGGATCGAGTCCGCCCGCTTCCAGAAAAACATCCCGACGATAGAACCAGTGACGTGCCATGTTCGCCGGACAGGACAGGAACATGTCCAGATTGAAATCAGGTCGCAGCAGGGTATCCAGCTCACCTGTGGACGCGCGGACGATCTCGTCCGCATACACCGCCCGGACAGCTGGCGCATCGAGCAGCTCCAGTGCCAGTACAAACAACCCGAATGGAGTGAATGTAGTGCCCGCACGTACAAAACACAGCCACTGGCCTTCGACTATTTGCCAAGCCAGATCATTGAGCGTTGCAACATCAGCATCAACGGCAACGTGGATATCGATGAAATGATAACCTTGCCCTTGCAGACTCTGCCGTGTGGTCTCGGTGGAAGCTGACTGCCCATCCGGCACAATGATGAAATTGAAACGTGGCAAATCATGCCAGCGCTCCTCAAGGCGCCGAGTCATCAGTTCCGCTTGCCCTTCGGTGGGGAAACGTTGCCGCAGCCAATGCTCAATGGACAGGCTACGTTCGCGGATGCGCTGTTGCTCGGCGGATTCTGCCTCGCCCACCGTTGGATTATCTGCCCCCCAGGTCGTGCTGGGCATCGCCTGGGTCTTCTCGATGAATGTGCCTAGTTGCTCCCAGAAGCGGTTCTGCAAGGCGGTATATTTTTCCCCGACGATGGGTATCCCGGCCATCGCATGCTCGATCGCCGCTGGCGTATCCTCGAATGCCAACCCATGCGTCCCGAACTCTTCGATTCCAAGCGGAACACCGTCGAAGAACGGCGACTTCAGGACAACGGCAGGGCAGCCACACAATATCGCCTCCAGGGCAATGGCCGTGGACGCGAAGCAATAGACCCGCTCGCTTCTTCGGAAAAGCTCGGCCATTTCCTCTGGGGTGGCGGGCCACTCACCGGTAATGACTGTACAATTTGCTGCAAGCTCAGGGTGTTCCTTCAAAGCATCTACATGTCGCCCTGGATACAACAACCAGCCTTTGCGCTGTCGGTCATAGGGGTTATCCAGGTTATTGAATATCGAGGTATCGATGGGAGGCATGAACAGGAGGTGTTCCGGACTCTCGCCCTCCGGCAACAAATTCTGCGTGTAGGCAAAAATCATGTCCGTGCTTGCAAACTCCGTATCGCCGCCAAGCAGACCCGGTACGTTCAGAAGATAGCGCACCACCGATTGTGCGTTGGCAGGATTGCCCCGGACCACTTCAGGGTACACCACGATCGGCCGGCGCCCCGCCTGTGCGTGTTGCTGCTGCAGGTCCCCCGTCAGCAGCGGCGTATGCCACAGCGGATTGGTCTGAGCGGGAAACATATAGGCATCCTGACCGCAGCGATTGAGCAGATGGCAGAGCATGTGCATCACACGTATGCCTGCCGAATTGCGGCGATAGTCTGGCGCGAGTAGGTAGTAGGGACGCGTAGGCGCAACAAACAGAGGTGGAAAGGACTGATTGGCCATAGACTTTTGAAACCCTGAATTAACGCAGAACGTTCGACGTGTCGGGTGGACTACTCAAGACCTGGCCTCGGTGGCGGCGCGCAGGCTCCTTGAGTCCACAGCGTTTGAACGCACACCAAGGCCACTGAACAGCATTGAGCACCTGTCAGCGCAACCTGCGCACGTAGCTTTCTATGTTGCAGGCAGCATGCTCGAGGTGCTGTTCGGAAAGTCCTGGCCACAGGCCGATCCAGAAGGTGTCCTTCATTACCTTGTCGGTCACCGTCAGCTCGCTCGCCACTCGGTATTGCTGGTCCTTCATGTAAGGCTGGCGAGTCAGGTTGCCTGCGAACAGCAGCCGCGTACCGACCTTCTGCGCATCCAGGTGACGCAGAAGATCCAGGCGCTCGACCCCGCAACCATCGCGCAGGGTGAGCGGAAAACCGAACCAGGACGGGTCACTGTTGGCGGTGGCGTGCGGCAGGATCAATTGATCGGTGCAACCACTCAGACGCTCGCTAAGCCAATCGAAATTGCGCTTGCGTGCAGCGATGAAGTCATCGACCCGGTCCATCTGCGCCAGTGCACAGGCGGCCTGCATGTCAGTGATCTTGAGGTTGTAGCCCAGGTGCGAGTAGGTGTACTTGTGATCGTAGCCTTGCGGCAGATCACCCAATTGCCAGCAGAAACGCTTGCTGCAGGTGTTGTCCTCGCCCGGTCCGCAATAGCAGTCACGCCCCCAGTCACGGAACGATTCGACGAGACGCTTGAGCAGCGGCGAATCGGTGAACACAGCACCGCCCTCGCCCATGGTGATATGGTGGGCCGGATAGAAGCTCAGGGTGCCCAGATCGCCGAAGCTGCCTACCTGACGACCATCGTAAGTGGCACCCAGGGCATCGCAACAGTCTTCGATCAGCCACAGACCGTAACGGTCGCACAGCTCGCGCACCACTTTGAGATTGAACGGGTTGCCCAAGGTGTGGGCCAACATGATCGCCTTGGTCCGCGGACCAATCGCCGCTTCGATCAGGGCCGGATTAATGTTGTAGGTCCCAAGTTCGATATCGACGAACACAGGTACCGCACCGAACTGCAGGATCGGGTTGACCGTGGTTGGGAAGCCGGCGGCCACGCCAATCACTTCATCGCCCTTGCCAATCGCACGATCGCCCAGACGTGGCGAAGTCAATGCCGAAAATGCCAGAAGATTGGCAGATGAACCAGAGTTGGCAGTCAATACACCGCGCCGCCCCAGGTAGCGTGACAAGCGTTTTTCGAAAGCCTGATTGAAACGCCCGGTAGTCAGCCAGCCGTCCAGCACCGCCTCAGTCATGGCTTGCAACTCGGGTGCACCAATGACCTTGCCGGAAGGAGGCACAGTGTCCTTGCCTGCTACGAATGGCGAGGTGGCCAATTCCAGTTCCGCATAGCGGCCTACCAGCTCGGCTATCTGCTGGCGCAGCTGTTGCGCCGTTTGTTCACTCATGGGGTCCCGCCTTGATAGGCCGCGATCTGCGCGCGGCTGAATGCATGCATGTCCTGACCGGCGTGCCAGGCACGGTGCCAGTCGAGGGTTTGTTCCAGGGCTTGTGCCAACGTCCAGCGCGGCCTCCAGCCAAGTTGTCGACGTGCCTTGCTGGAGTCCAGCGACAGCAATCCCGCTTCATGCGGTTGCCCTGCCGCATCGACTTGCCAGTGCGCGTCACCAGGCCAGAGCCGGGCAAGCTGCTCGACCAGCTCACCGACGGTGGCCACGCCATCTGCGTCCGGGCCGAAGTTCCAGGCCGACGCCACGGCATCGCCGCGCTCTACCAATGCCTGAGCCAGATGCAAGTAGCCCTGCAACGGCTCAAGCACGTGCTGCCAAGGACGGATAGCCTGTGGGTAGCGCAAGGTCAGCGACTCCCCTGCCTGCCAGGCACGCAGGATGTCGGGCACCAACCGGTCGCCGGACCAATCGCCGCCACCAATGACATTGCCCGCCCGGGCAGTCGCCAGGGCGATACCCGACTCGCGCAGGAAAGACTCACGCCAGGAGGTACACAGCACCTCCACACATGCCTTGCTGCTGCTATAGGGATCATGACCACCCAGGGCATCTTGCTCGCGGTAAGGCCAGAGCCATTCACGGTTGTCGTAGCATTTGTCACTGGTGACCACCAGCACGGCACGTACCGACTCGCACTGCCTTGCTGCTTCAAGCAGATTGACCGTGCCAATCACATTGGTCGTATAGGTATCCAGCGGTGTGCGGTAGGACTCACGCACCAGCGGCTGGGCGGCCAGGTGCAGAACAATCTCGGGCCGGGCCGCATTCAAGGCTTCGGTCAGACGCTGCACATCCCGGATGTCGGCCAAGGCGCCAGGAACCCGTCCGGCAAGCGCAGCGACATCCCAGAATGCAGGCTCGGTATTGGCCGGTAGCGAATAACCGTGAACGTGAGCGCCCAGCTCGCGCAACCACAACGCCAGCCAGCCTCCCTTGAAACCGGTATGTCCGGTCAGAAGCACCCGGCGTCCTGACCAGAACGATGGACTTACGACCATAGCCGCCACTGCGCCTGGCCAGTCTTCCAGCGATCTTCCAGCAGGACTCGGTCGCGCAGGGTGTCCATCGCCTGCCAGAAGCCTCGGTGCAGGTGGCTCATGAGTTCACCCTGCCCGGCCAGCGCACGCATCGGCTCGGATTCCCAGGTGGTGTCATCACCGTCAATGAAGTCGAATACGCCGGGCTCCAACACGAAGAATCCACCGTTGATCCAGCCGCCATCGCCCAGGGGCTTCTCCTGAAATCCTCGGACCTGCTCCCCGCGTATATCCAGGGCACCGTAACGTCCCGGCGGCTGTACACCAGTGACTGTGGCCAACTTGCCATGGCTGCGGTGGAAGTCGATGAGTGCAGGAATATTGACGTCGGCAACGCCGTCGCCGTAAGTCAGACAGAAAGTCTCGTCCCCCACATAGTCGCGTATGCGCTTCAGACGACCGCCAGTGGCAGTGTTCTCGCCGGTATCTACCAGGGTTACGCGCCAGGGCTCGGCATGGCGGTTATGGATGCACATCTGGTTCTCTGCCATGTCAAAAGTGACGTCGGACATGTGCAGAAAATAGTTGGCAAAGTACTCCTTGATCACATAGCCCTTGTAGCCCAAGCAGATGACGAAGTCGTTGATGCCAAAGTGCGAGTAGATCTTCATGATGTGCCAGATGATCGGCTTGCCGCCTATCTCGATCATCGGTTTTGGCCGCAGGTGGGATTCTTCGCTGATACGCGTACCCAGGCCGCCGGCCAGAATGACTGTTTTCATTATCTGCTTACCTTAAGGGCTTTTGCCACGATCCGAGCCGACAATTTACTGACCAAAGCAGTGGCTGAGCGGACTAAAAGCAAGAATGTTGCCAACTTGTAAAAAGCAAGAATCATGAGCAGCGCCAAGCCGACCACTACCTCGAACGTGGCGTAGAAACGACAAGGCCGGGCATTAAGCCCGGCCTTGTCGTTACACCTGCATCAAGCCAGCTCGCTGACCCATTCGAGTACCACCGGCTCGTCTGAACCCGCGCCCCTCGATACGTCCACACCAAATTGATCACAGGCCGCCACCCGCGTCGTGAACGCCGATGGCCAGCGCGCTGACAATGCCTGCTGTTGCTGTTGCCCAAGCGCCGGAACAGCGTCATTGAGCATTTGCGCCTGTGGCGTCCAGATCACCAAAAGACCCGCTTGCGCAGCTCTCAGGCACAGATCGATATCGGCACCGGCAACCGCCTGCATGCCGCCGCATTGGCTGAACAGATCCTTGCGCACCATCAGACAATCATCGGACACCGCCTGACAGCTACGCACCTGTGCCAAGCCAAGAACCGGCTCAGGTGCGAACCTGGACACTCCCAGCAATACGCCCTGGACCTGACCGGAAACCAGCAGCTCGTAGCCGGCATGGGTCACCCTCTCCTCGCGACCATGCATCAGGCAACCCACTACGCCCACCTCAGGCCGTAGCGCCTGATTGAGCAACGCCTCGATCCAGGCTGCCGAGGCTACCTGGCTGCGGCTGGACATCAATACAAGGTATTCACCGCGAGCCTGTGCGGCCGCCTGATTGATCAACTGCGAACGAGAAGCCCCCGGTTCGCCCGCCAGCACGCTGACCCGCCCCCCTGTCTGGAGGCTGGCAAGCTCGCCCGCCAGTGCGCTTGCGTTGCTTCCATCGGCGACCACGATCACTTCGTATCGAGGATATCGGGTACGCTGCACAATGCTCACCAGGCAAGCCTTGAGTTGTGCCAGGTCGCCGTCGACCGGCAACAGGATGCTGACCTGCGGTGTCACAGGGTGACGGAAATCGATCTGGAATGCCCCGTCGACACTCTCACTGACCTGACCATTGTAACCAAGCCCGGCCAGGTGACGCTTGAGCGTAGCCAGCGCACCCACCGACATGGCCTCACGCCTTTGCTGACCAATGACCAGATACTCGTCAAGATGCGCCAGCCCGCCCATACCTTGCTGCTCAATCAACCTGAGCAACAAGTCAAACTCAAGGGCCTGAGGATACGCCTCACTGTACCCCTCCAGGCCGACTACGCTCTCACGGCGTAGCAACCAATGCCGGGACATCAGGTCGGGACGACTGCGCAACAGATCCAGGTTGGCGCCGGGTCGAACAACGCTGAGCAGACGACCATCCCCCGCTCGCTGTACTTCATTGGCACAAATTGCCAGACAGCCCTCTGCCCCCCCAAGTTCTGATTGCAGACGCAGCAGTCCACCCGGGGTCAATACATCTCCGGCCTCAAGCAACATCAGCCAATCACTGGACAGTTGCCGTACTACCTGGTTGAGGTGAGCAACCACGTTGCCAGCAGTGACCTTGATAAAATGCAAGGTATCCCGTGGCGTGGTAATCGCCGGCAGCTCACCGGCCTTGAGCACGACAATCTTGAAGTCCCGCAACCCACTGGCCAGCAAGCTGTCGAACGTGCTCTGCAGGGCAGCATCATCGTTATCGAGATCCATCAACACGAAAGCGATCTGCGGCAAGCGATTTTTGCTCAAATGAGCGAGCACACGTTTTCTGGCGGCATCGTCAGGCGTTGCTGCGGCAATCGCCGCAAGAATCCTGCCTGACGGGGTAGACGCCAGGCGTTCCTGCACCGAAGCCCCACCGAGCGCATCGAGCCGTTCAAGCCACCCCTCCAGCTCGCGGGCCTTGACTGCGTCATCCTTGCCATCCAGTACTTCGACCAGACGCCGGCATACCTGGCTATTGAACAAACCCAGGGACAGCGCTTGCCAGTAACGATCCTTGAGACTGTCCGCCGAATCGTTGGGGTGAACCTCGAGCAAGGCCTGCTGGCGAACCCAGCATCCTTCGAGGGCCTGGATCTGCCGCTGCCCCGCTGGCCAGGCATGCAACAGAAACTCCAACGCATGCAATTGCTCAAACACCGCAGCATTGTAGTAAGGCATTTCGACGAACTGACGTGGTTCAAATGTCCGCTCCGGGTCTTTCAGCACCCCTCCCCAGCATGACTTGAACAACAACCGCGCCTCACACCCCTCGTGAGTGTTACGAACAAATCTGCTCAACACATCGAAGTCGATACTGCCTTGGCCCGCTTGCCCTGTTTCAGCATTCCATTGATGCAAACTGCGCACTGTCTGGTTGAGGCATTCTTCATAGGCAACAGGGTTCTGCTGACTCGGCCGATACTCGACCACGGCACTGGTCTGCGCCAAAACCCGACCCGCCCCCTGCCTCAGCAGCGCATAGGCTATTGCCACACACCAGCCTTCGAATGGCAAATCTGCAGGCGCATTACGCACGGCAGCCTTCAAGGCTTCGACTCTTACCAGCGAACGCCATGCTTGCAAGCCGAGACGCGCGTACAACGCCACACGCTCGCACGGATCAACGGCATGAGCGTTATGGTTGCGGGCTGATCCGAGCTTGTAGTAGTCGACCTCGTTGCCGCCTGATGAATACCCGATTGAATAGCCCTGAGCCAGGGTGAAATCAGGATGATTCTGGAGAAAGTCCACCCCCGCAGCCAAGGCATCGGCGAGCAGAAAGTCACTGTCCGGCGTCAGGATTGCAAATGGCGTTTCTATTTGCTCAAGCGCAGCAAGCAACTGCTCCTGCCAGAGTTGAGAAGATGCAGACCGGGTTGCAATGTCGACGTTCAGCAACTGGCAAAAGTGCTGTTTGTAGTAATAGCGTGCACGCCCCTGGTATTCAGGGTCACTTACCCCCAGCAAGACAACCGTTACGTTGTTCAGTGATGTCGCCAACTCAACCGCTTTCTCGCCCATAGCGCACCTAGTACTCATAAAATTCGAATTCGGGCAGGCGCCGATTACCGATCGGGTGTGATCAATCAGCCAGCCAGCCATTTGCCCAGTGCTGCAATTTATCTGCTGTCAGCACATAGTCACGCAACACCACTTCGCGCAACTCATCGCCTTGTCGATAGCTGGCTCGGGGATCGGCCAGGTGCATCCGTATTGCTTGCAACCATTCGTCAGTGGTGTTGCTGACCACGCGAGTACAAGGCAAATAACCTCGATAGGCCCTGGCATCGCTACAGATCACCGGATAACCACAGGCACCATACTCAAGCAATCGCAAGTTGCTCTTGCAGTCGTTGAACAGGTTGGACTCCAGCGGTGCCAGCGCCAGGTCGAGGTCCAGACTGGCTAACTTGCGCGGATACTCAAGCAGCGATACCCCCGGATGGAACTCATGGACATAAGGACGAAGCAAATCCGGACACATGCCAAAGAAGACCCACTCGACCTCGTTCGCCAGTTCCTTGACGACATCGACAATAAGCTCGAGATCGCCGCGGTGACTGGTGCCCCCCGCCCAACCCACCCGCGGCTTGAGCGAGGTCTGGCGACGACTGTGCAGACCGTGCCACAACTGTGAAGCCAGCATGTTCGGAACCACGCAAATATCCTGGTTCATGCTCGACAACACTTCAGCCAGCGGCTCAGTAGAGACCACCAGTCGATCGCAAAGGGAAATGCCCCGCGTCACCATTTCACGCATGTTGGCTGGGAGGTTGCGGCCGTGAGCGTTCTTTTTCGGCACATCGAGGATGTAGTCATCGATCTCGTAAATACGCCGAGCATTGGAGAAGCGCTTGATACGCTCTATTTCCTCGAGCGCGTTGGGGGTGTAGCGGCATTGCAGGATGACCACATCCGGCTTGTCGCGCTCCATCTCAATGTGCCCCGGCGTGGTGTAGGTCAAACGCCCCTGGATCCAGCCTGCCCTTTCCAGCTCGGAAAATGGCTGTGCCACCCGGTAATGCCCTACTGCCGACGTGTTGATCGGCAATGCAAGGACAAAGGGTAACGCTCGACTGACAAACGGATCCCAGCCAACGCGCAAGCCAGGATCGAGGGTGAAGCTGGACATTTTCAGGTTGAGATTACGATTGTAGGCGGGATCACTGGCCACACGAGACAACCAGCGCTGGTAAAAAGCCTCTTGATCCCGACCGGCTTTGACCTGCCCTGCCCGCACTTCACTCGGAACGCTCAAGCGAGCGACCATGGCAAAAGGCGTCCAGACAATCAGATAACCATGATCGCGAACTCGCAGACAGAAGTCCGCATCGATCCATTGATCCTGATAAGCGTCCTCCTCAAGGCCATCCAACTCGGTGAAGATGCTTCGACGCACCAGCAGGCAATCACCACTGACTGCGCTCCAGTTCTGCACAACACTCAAGCGGTTCATGTACCCGCTGGCATCAGCCGCATGCCCGACGAATGGGCTGCTGGCGGCCCCCTGCAGACCCAGGACCAGTCCAGCTCCCACCACGGTACCGTCCGGAGCGCAGAGTTTCGGACCTGTTACGCCGACTTCTGGACGCTGGGCTTGGGTCATGAGCTCGCTCAGCCATTGGCCGTCAAAAATCATACACCCGGGGTCAAGCAACAGCAGATAGGTGCCCAGTGCTTCGTGACTGGCCTGATTTATCCGTTGTGCGGCATTGCGTCCCGCAACCTCGATAATCCTCAATTGCTCGCTACCCAGCCCTTGCATGGCAGCAAACCAGTCCTTCATCGGCGCAGGCTCACCACCGCCGGTCACGATCAGGACCTCGTATGGGGCATAGGCCGTATATTCGAATATCGACTCGACACAATGGCGCAGCAACTGCAGGTCTTGGCCGGCATCAATAATGATCGACACCCCTGGCCTCTCATCATGCTGATAGCGAACGCGCGCGAGCATGGTGCCTGGCGCCGAAGCGAGCTCGAACGGCACACCCAGTCGCTGCAGATGCGCCTTGAGTATTTGCGGCGCCTGAAGCACACAGTCCGGTTCAACCAACCAATCCGCGTAACTGGCCTTGCACTGCACGAGCAGCTCAGCGACATGCCCGACGACTTGCAAGCCATCCGCTTCGACCATCCGCCAGAGCAGGTCATGGGGCGCCAGCACGCCGAACTCCGGAGCAAATCCGCCTAAACGGGACAAGGCCTCGCGCTTGAAGGCAAGCATGCGTCCGACATAGGGAAAACTACGCATCAGGTCGAGATTGAAGTCCGGCTTGAAGATCGGGCTGGAGGCTTGCAGATTGTCGTTCGCCCCTTCATCGGCGTAGAAGCAGTTCCTGTCGGCATACAACGCCATACGCTCAGCCATGATCACCAATGCATGCGGATGCAAACGGTCGCCGGCGCGCAACAGGAAGATCCAGTCAACATCACCTGCCGATTGCAGTCGCGCGTTGATCTGTTCGAAGCCGTCCCCACGCAAGGTGGTTGCCTGCACATTGGCAGTGTCTGGCACTTGCGCCGGATCACCGGCAAATACCCACACCTGAGCGGCGGCATAGGACTGCAGCGCAATGCTCTCCAGCGTTGCCTTCAATGCCAGCGCATCCCCTGCGGGATCCATGACCACCGGAACAATGCGTGGTGTGCTCGGCCATTGCTCGATCCGCCTGGCCATCAGACGAGTCTGCGCAACAGACAATGTTCTGCACT
Organism: Pseudomonas sp. GW821-FHT10B02; assembly: GCF_059415665.1. NCBI lineage: Bacteria > Pseudomonadati > Pseudomonadota > Gammaproteobacteria > Pseudomonadales > Pseudomonadaceae > Pseudomonas > Pseudomonas sp. GW821-FHT10B02. Next base: position 92,646 of record NZ_JBWKNR010000015.1, read on the forward strand.
CCAGCCACTGAGCATAGAGTTCGGCAAAGCTCAAACTGTCGCTACCCACCTGCTGCTGGTAGTTGGCAATTTGTCCGGAATACAAACGAGTAAGTTCATACTCCTGCCAGTCCTTGTCCGGGCCCTCACAGTACTGCTCGAACGCTACATGGCGCACCCAGCCGGCAGCCGGCGCCGGTTCACCTGTTCGCGAAGCGAGCATCTGCAACAGCCACTCGGTCTCCACCCTGAAAGCGATTTCCATGCTGGTGTGATGACTCAAGCGACCGGCATGCATCCGCTCGATGCTGAGCATTTGCTGGAGGTACCCCAGATGCCCTCGGCGCAACAGGCAAATGTACAACGCCATGTCCAGGCGAGCACTGAATCCCTGCCCCTCCTGTACCAGCATCGCCAGCGACTGCTCCACCAGTGCCCGACGCAACAGAACGTGGCTTAGACCGCCAAACAGGTTCGGCGCATTGGTAGCCACAGCGTCCAACAGGTCGCCGCCATTGAGCACCGCGCTTTCTACGGCGATAAAACAATTAGTTGCACGTGGTGGTAGCAACGAGTCGTTGGCATCACACAAAAAGCGGTGATTGGTCACCATGCTGACGTCGGGGCAGTCTGCCAGGACTTGCGACTGAAGCCGGATGCTGGTTGACAGCAACCAATCATCATCACAGAGAAACTTGATGTACTCGCCCCGGGATTGCTCAAGGCACACCAGCAAATTACGTGAGAACCCCAGGTTCGTGGCATTGCGCACATAGCGCAGTTCACAGGTTGCCTGAGCGGCCAGTTCGTCAAAGATTACTTTGATCTCATCCCCGAGACTGTCATCACAGACGATAACCTCAAGACACCCGTAGTCCTGTGAGATTGCGCTGAGCAGTGCCCGGCGAAAAAACTCGGGATTGAAAGCCGGGATGGCAATACTGACTAAAGCTAGGTGGTTCACGATGGGAAACCCGGAGGGAGGCGCTTTGCCAGAATCTACCGTTATCTGTCAAAGCGCCGAGTCAATCAAAGCTGGTTGAACAAGCTCAGCGAGGAAATTTTCGAGAAAGCCAGCTGAGATGCCTGCAGCATGGTCTGTTGCAGGTTCAATCGAATCAGCACCTCGGCCGGGTCCGCATCACGGATCGAGCTCTGGGTCTTGGTGTTGGCCATTTTCAGGCTCTCGTTGGTTTCCGCCTGGACATCCAGAGCGGCACCGCGAGCACCGATCGAGCTGATGGCTTCAGCAACTTTGTTGGCACCGCTTTCCAGGTTGCCAATCGCCGAGTCCAGGGCGGCCTGGTACTTCTGGCGTGACGCCAGATCAGTGTCGACCGGCATTTCCAGCGCCTTGCGGAACTCGGAGATGGTGTCGAGTATGTTCTGGGTCTGGTGAGTATCGACCTTGACCGAGAACTGGTCCCCCCCGGCTGGCGGCTCAGAGAAGTCAAAATCGACACCGGCGATGTTGGCCTTGGTCGCAGGCGTTCCGGTCAGCGCGCCACTGGCCACAGGGCGGGCATCCGGCAGCATGGGCTGGGCGTAAACTTCAAAGTTGGTGGCGCTGGTGAACTTGATGATCGCACCGCCACCCGGGAACGCGTCGCTGTAGGCCGACTTGTCAGTGATGGTGGCGCTGTTGATTTGCGCCGACGAGGTATTGCCCGGGCTGCGCGAACCGCTGACCTCATCGGCTTTGGAGGCCAGATTGAAGGTGTACCCGGCGATTGCGGTGTCCGGATCGTCACCCTCCTTCAGGTTGACGTCCAGGCGCATCTCGACACCGCGGAAACTGATGCTGCCATCCTTGCTCGGATCAAAGGTGCCGCCACCGGTGGCCTCCAGGGTCACGTCATTGTTGGCTGCGTCAGTGATCTTGAATTCGGTGTTGCTGGTGAAGGTGATGGTGTACGGCTCACCGCCACGGAAACGATCATTGTACTGGGTGCTGCCGGACACCTGTCCGTTGGACAGGCTGACCCGACCATCATCCACTGCCGGAAAGGTCAGGGTCGTCTGGCTGCGACTGGTATTGAGCGCTTGCTCGAATACGTTGTAACCACTGTCGTTGGTGGCCATGCTGAGCATGTCGCCAACCTGCAGGCTCAGAGTGCTCTGGTCACCCTGGTAACTGTAAGTACCGTCAGCGTTGCGCACGTAGGGCTGGGTATCGCCACGCGAACCGGAGAAAATGTACTTGCCGTTCTCGTCACGGCTGTTCATCAGGCTGTAGAGCTGTTCTTCGAGCTGGGTCAGCTCCTGGGCATTGGCTTTGCGGTCGGCATCGGTATAGCCGCCGTTACCGGCACCGACGGCTAGTTCCTTGACCCGCGCCAGCACGTTGGTGATCGAGTTCAGGGTCGACTCGGCAGTACCCAGGCTATTGCGCACGCTGGTGATGTTGCCGTCGAACTGATCGAGCAGATTGCTCTGCTGCTGCAGTTGCAGCAAGCGCGCCGCCCCCACCGGGTCATCAGCAGCCGTGCGCACACGAATGTTGTCACTGGCCTGCTGGCCGGTCTTGACCAGATTGGAGAAGTTGTTCGAGTAGTTCGAAGCACTGGTCTGGTAGAACTGGGAAGTAGAAATACGCACGGTCTACCACTCCTTAAAGGGCGTTGATCAGTGTGGAGAAGATGTCCTGCGCCGCTTTGATGATCTGCGACGAAGCCGTGTAGTACTGCTGGTACTTGATCAGGTTGCCGGCTTCTTCATCGAGCTGGACACCCGACAGCGAATCGCGCGAAGCCTTGGCCGATGTATTCAGGGCCGTGGTCGAATCGACATCCATCTGCGCCTGGGCGGTCTTGCCGCCGACGTTTTCCACCAGCTTGCCATAGGCGTCGGTGAGGCTGATGCCCTTGCCGTTGGCGCCGACTTCAACCGTACCCTTGGTCTGCAGGTCGATCACCGCCTGGCCGTTACGGTTGTTGTCCGAGCCTGGACCGGTCAGGGATATGGTGTAGTTGTCACCTTCCTTGGGCGATCCGGACACTTCCATCTCGAAGGTGAATGTCTTCTGGACACCGTTGGCATCGTTGATCGGCGCTCCGGTGGAATCGACCATCGGCACCGAGAATTGCAGCTTGTTGGCCTGGCCCGGAATGATGGTGCCGGAACCCAGCGGATCACCCTTGGCGTCGAGCAGCTTGTAGGTCTGCGGGGTGGTTTTTTCGTCACCGAACACCAGTTTCACCGGCGTCGAATACTTCAGGCCGTTCTGCAGATCCAGGCGCTGGGCCGGATCGTAGATATCCAGCGACGAAGTCAGATTGGGCTGACCGATGATGCCGGTGCCCTGGTTGCCCGAGCCGCTGTTAGCGGTCAGCGGCGAGGCCAGCGCCAGGCGCTTGGGATCGGTGAGGACGGTGTCGAGGTTGCTCGCGGCATTGCGGGTCGGGGTGATCTTGAAGCTGTCACCGGCGCTCATGCCGCCGCTATTGAGCTTGAGGGTGAAACCGTCGATTACCTTGGGCGGATCATCGTTGATATCGAAGGTACCCATGTCGGTACCTTCCGGCAGCTTCTTGACGTTGTAGCCGGTAGCGCTGGTGAAGGTCACCTGGTAGTCGCTGGTACTCAGCTTGCCGGTGTCCTTGATAACCACATCGAGCATGCCGTTGCCGGTATTGCCGGCTTTGGCAATGCTGCGCTGGCTGATCAGTTCAGGACTGTTGATGTCGTTGAACAGCGCGGCACCGAACTCACCGTTCTTGTCGATACCCTGGGCCAGCTGGCGGTTGATCTGATCGGCCATGACCAGGGCCACACGCCCCAGTTCGTTGAGCGACGGGTCGAGCACTTCACTGCGATAACGCAGCAGGCCGCCGATCTCGCCGCCGTTGAGGCTGGAGGTGACGTCCATCACCGTGCTGCCACGGTTGAGCTGGATGCTCACCCGGGTCGGGTCGTTCTTGCTCGGCACGGTCTGCAGGGTGTTGATGGTTTTACCCATCACCAGCGGCTGGCCGTTCTCCAGGTAGATATCCAGGTTGCCTTCACGTTCAACCACCTGGGTACCGACCAGCTCGGACAGCTGGCGCACCGCTTCGTTGCGCTGGTCGAGCAGGTCGTTCGGGGTGCCCTGCATCTGCGAGATCTGGTCGTTGTACTGGGCAATGGTTGCCGACAGTTTATTGACCTGGTCGACCATCGACGACAGGTTGCCGTTGAGGTTGCTGTTCTGTTCGTTGAGCTGGCTGGCGATGGTGTTGAAGCGCTTGCTCAGCGATTGCGCACTGGTCAGCAGCAACTGGCGCGAGGCATCCTCGTTGGGCTTGGCGGACGCGCTTTGCATGGCCGTGAAAAAGCTCTGCAACGCGGCGGTAATGCCAGTGTCGGCACCGGAAAGCAGGCTGTCGATCGGTGCCACTTGATTAAGGTACGCCGCCGCATCGCTGCTCAACGAAGTGGTGGTACGCAACTGGCTTTCCAGGTAACCGTTGTATACCCGGCGCACATCGGACAGGGTGGTGCCGGTGCCGATGAACACGTTGCCATTCTGCTGCGAGCCATTGGCCCGCTGCACGTTCTGCTGGCGCGAATAACCAGCGACATCGGCGTTGGTAATGTTGTTACCCGTAGTGAACAGGCCCGACTGACTGGCGCCGAGCCCCGACATTCCGATGTTGATCAAACTCGCCATGGTTCAAACCTTATAGTTGCGTAGTGGTGCCAATCGCTGCATAGCTTTCGTAGGATTTCATTTGCCTGGCGATCTGCGAGATCTTGCTCGCGTAATCCGGGTCGGTTGCATAACCGGCCCGCTGCAGCTCGCGTACAAACTGTTCCGGTTTATCGGCAGCCTTGACCGCTTCTTTATAGCGAGCGTTGTTCTGCAACAGGCTCACCAGATCATGGAAACTGTCCTGATAGGAATCGTAGGAACGGAACGCCGCCGTCTCCTTGACGAATTGACCATCACGAAACTCGCTGGTGATCGCCCTTGCCTGTTCACCCTGCCAGTTGCCGGTAGCCTTGATGCCAAACAGGTTATGACTGCTGCGACCATCAGCCTGGCGCATGACTGACTTGCCCCAGCCGGTTTCCAGCGCGGCCTGTGCCACCAGGTAACGGGGATCGACACCGATGCGCTTGGCAGCCTGCTCGGCCATCGGCAGCATGGTGGCGACAAAGTCATCCGAAGAACTGAAGGCACGCTTGGCCGGCGCCAACGGCGGCTGGGCCATGGCGCGACCGTAAATACGCAGGTTGCCTGGGGCGGCAAAGGCTTGCGCCGGTTGCCAGTCACCTTTGACCACGGCGTCGCCAGCCAGGGTCGAACGCCCGGGAATCGGCGCCGTATTGGTGGTGGCCGCCACAGCGCCTGCCGCCGGCACCAGGCCCGCCAGCAAGCGATCGGTGAGCTTGCCCGGCAACGCCAGACGACGGGAGTTGAGCGCCGCCACATCGTTGCGCGTGACCGCGGTTTCCTGCGGCCGCTCAGGCACGCCGACTGCCGTCGCGCCCAGTGGCCGCGGCTGGATGTCGAAGCGCGGGAACGGACTGTTGTTGCTCGCCGCCGACGCAGCTTTCTGCTTGGACAGCTGACGCATCAGCACCTCCTGCAGGCCGATACCGCCGCCTTCGCGGGACATGCTCACCGCCAGCTGCTGGTCGTACATCTGCTGGTACTGCTTGGTGGTTTCGGTGTTGAGCGGATTGTCCTTGGCCAGCACATCGCTGGCCGAACGCATCGACTTGAGCATCTCGTTGAGAAACAGCGATTCGAATTCCTGGGCCACTTTGCGCAGGTTGGCGTCGCTGTCGCGGTCGCCGACCTTCAACGAACTGAGTCGATTGAGGTCGGTGTAGGCACCGCTGTCAGCCGTGTTGGCTATCGGGTTTTTCGGCATATCCATGCGCCAGTCCTCAGATCACGATCAGGTCGGCTTGAAGCGCACCGGCCTGCTTCAGGGCTTCGAGGATTGCCATCAGGTCGCTCGGAGCTGCACCCACCTGATTCACCGCACGGACGATTTCATCCAGCGTGGTACCCGGGCCGAACTTGAACATCGGCTTGGCTTCCTGCTCGGCATTGACCCGCGAGCGCGGCACTACTGCGGTCTGGCCATTGGAAAACGGCCCCGGCTGGCTGACGATCGGATCTTCGGTGATGGTCACGGTCAGGCTGCCGTGGGTAACCGCCGCAGGCGACACTTTGACGTTCTGGCCGATAACGATGGTGCCGGTGCGCGAGTTGATGATGACCTTGGCCACCGCCTGGCCCGGATCGATTTCCAGGTTCTCGAGGATCGACAGGTAATCGACACGCTGGCTCGGATCGAGCGGCGCGGTAACGCGCACCGAACCACCGTCCAGGGCCTGGGCCACACCCGGGCCGAGCAGTTCGTTGACTTTGTCGACGATGCGCTTGGCGGTGGTGAAGTCCGGGCGATTGAGGTTCAGGGTCAGGCTGTTGCCCTGGTTGAATCCGCTGGGAACGGCACGCTCTACCGACGCACCGCCAGGAATACGCCCCGCCGACGGTACGTTGACGGTAATCTTCGAGCCATCGCGGCCTTCGGCGTCAAAGCCACCGACCACCAGGTTGCCCTGAGCGATCGCATAGACGTTGCCGTCGATACCCTTGAGCGGCGTCATCAGCAAGCTGCCACCGCGCAGGCTCTTGGAGTTACCGATCGAGGACACGGTGATGTCGACCACCTGCCCCGGCTTGGCGAACGCCGGCAGGTCGGCATGCACCGAGACCGCCGCGACGTTTTTCAGCTGCACGTTGCCCGAGCCTGCCGGCACCTTGATGCCGAACTGCGACAGCATGTTGTTGAAGGTCTGCAGGGTGAACGGCGTCTGGGTGGTCTGGTCACCCGTGCCATTGAGCCCCACCACCAAGCCGTAGCCGATCAGCTGGTTGCTACGCACGCCGGAAATGCTGGCGATGTCTTTCAGGCGTTCGGCCTGTGTGGCGAACGCGACGGACATCAGAAGCGCGGCGGTGATCAGCTGCTTGAAGTTGAACATGGTCATCCGAACCTAGAAAGGCCAAAGCGGGCTGAGGAAGAAACGGTCGAGCCAGCCCGGCTGGCTGGCATCGGCAAACGAGCCGGTTCCCGAGTAGGTGATGCGCGCATCGGCAACCCGGGTCGAAGGCACGGTGTTGTCGGTGGCAATGTCGTCGGCGCGGATCATGCCGGCGATACGCACCAGCTCGTCGCCGGTGTTGAGGGTCAGCCACTTCTCGCCACGCACGGCAATGATGCCGTTGGGCAACACATCGGCAACGGTCACGGTGATCGAGCCGGTCAGGCTGTTGCCCTGTCCTGCCTTACTGTCGCCTTTGGTTGCACGGTCACCGCTGTACCCGGCACTCAGACTCAGATCGCCATCGCTGAACGGATTGTTGGTGGTCATCGAAGAGCCAAACAACGAAGTCAGGCCGATATCGGCCTTGCTGTTCTTGGCGATCTGCGAGTTGGCGTTCTTGCTCGCCTGGGTCCGCTCGTTGAGGGTGATGGTGATGATGTCACCGACCCGGAACGCCTTGCGGTCGCTGTACAGGTTCTGATCGAAACCGGCCTGGTAGATCGAGCCGTTGTTGGCCGCTGCCGGCAGTGGCGTACGCGGCAATACCGGCGCGTAGTACGGATCATTGGGCTTGGGCGGCGGCGCAACGCAGCCGGCCAGCACGCTGATCCCACTCAGGGCAAGTACGCAAAACAAACGACTCATGACTCTGACCTCACGGTGTAACAGGCGCCGTTAAAGCGACCTCGAAGACTTCACTTACAGGTTCTGGGTAACGAACGAGAGCATCTGGTCGGCGGTGGAAATGACCTTGGAGTTCATCTCGTAGGCACGCTGGGTGGTGATCATGTTGACCAGTTCTTCCACGGTGCTGACGTTGGAGTTTTCCAGGGTCTGCTGCTGGACCACACCGAAACCGTTGAGGCCTGGAGTACCGACTTGCGGCGCGCCGCTGGCGGCGGTTTCCAGGAACAGGTTGCCACCGGTGGCCTGCAGGCCCGCCGGGTTGATGAAGTCGGCCGTCTGGATGTTGCCGATCACCTGCGCCGCCGGGTTGCCTGCGGTGGTGATCGAAACGGTGCCGTCACGGCCCACGGTGAAGGTCTGCGCTTCAGGCGGCACGACAATCGCCGGCTCCAGGGCGAAACCGCTGGCGGTGACGATCTGGCCGTCGGAGTTCAAGTGGAAGGTACCGTCACGGGTATAGGAGACGGTGCCATCAGGCTGCAGGATCTGGAAGAAACCGCGACCATCAAGCGCCATGTCCAGCGGATTTTCGGTGGTTTGCAGGCTGCCGGCGATAAAGCTCTTCTGGGTACCGACGATGCGCACACCAGTACCGGTTTGCAGACCCGAAGGCAGCTCACTGTCCTGGGTCGATTGCGCACCCGGCTGGCGCTGGGTTTGGTAGAGCAAGTCCTGGAACTCGGCACGATCACGTTTAAAGCCAGTGGTCGAAACGTTGGCCAGGTTGTTGGAAATGACGGTCAGATTTTTGTCCTGTGCGGACAGACCGGTTTTACTGACATAAAGTGCTGGAAGCATGCCGTTCTCCTCGCGCGCCTGTATTCCGGCGCTACGCCTGTGTAATTAGCCGATCTGCAAAACCCGAGCCATGGCTTCGTCGCCTTCTTTGGCCGTGGTCATCATCTTGACGTGCAGTTCGAATTGCCGAGACAGCGCCAGCACCGAGGTCATTTCCTCGACGGCATTGACGTTACTGTTCTCAAGGAAGCCCGACACCAGCTTGACGTTGGCATCGGCCGGCGCAGGTTGGCCGGTGGTGGTGTGGATCAGACCATCCAGGCCTTTGGTAATGGTCTTGAGATCCGGGTTGACCATCTTGATCCGGTCGACTTCAGCCATTACCTCTGGTCCCTCGCCCATGGCGCGGATGGTGATGGTGCCGTCTTCACCGACCTCGACCTTCTGCTCTGGCGGCACGGCAATCGGCCCGCCGTTACCCATGATCGGCATGCCGTTGGCGGCACGCAGCACACCCAGGGCATCGATATTCATGCTCGCGGTACGCACATAGGCTTCGCTGCCATCCGGTGCCTGCACGGCGATAAAGCCGTCACCACCAACGGCCACGTCCAGGTCACGCCCGGTTTCCAGCATCGAGCCCGGCGAAAAATCCGTCGCCGGGCGTTCGGTCATGGCGTAGGCACGCGCCGGAAAGCTGTCACCAAACACCGGCATCGAGCGCGCCTGCTCCAGGTCACGCTGAAAACCGGTAGTGGAAATGTTCGCCAGGTTGTTGGCATGCGCCTTCTGCGCCAGCGCGTTCTGGCTGGCACCGGTCATGGCCACGTACAGCATCTTGTCCACAGTATTTCTCCCCTGCGCTGGCGAACACTTGCCGCTCGCCGCTGCTTTGCAGTGCTTGAAGCAAGTTTCAAACCAACTTTGCAGAAGTGGCCAAAAGCCCCGCCAGACAAGGACTTGATCGCCGCACAGGCGTGCAGCCGGGAGAAGCGCCGTCGAAATTACGGCGCCAGCTTGCCGCTAGCGGCAAGCCTCAGTAGTCGCGGCACGCCGCGTTGTTGAAGGGACCGGCAAAGCGCTTCCAGCCATCGCCCGGAGAAAACTGGGCACAGACCAGGCGCCCATCTGCCTGGCTTTCCCAGCGATACCAAGGTGCGGCATCAGCCTTGACTTGGGTCATCAACAGCACCGCGAACACCGCTAACGCCAATCGTTGCAACATGATCGATACCTCTGAAACGACAGACCCCTTCCGAGAAAGGGGTCCGTCCACGCCTACCGCCTCACAGCAGCATCAGGTCATCTGAATGATGGTCTGCATGATGGTGCTCTGGGTAGAGATAGTCTTGGCGTTCGCCTGATAGTTGCTCTGCGCCTTGATCAGCTCAACCAGCTCAGTGGTCAGGTTGACGTTGGAGGCCTCCAGCGAGTTGGAGGCGATAGCGCCCAGGGTACCGGTCTTCGGCGCATCGATGCCCGGAATACCCGAGGAGTAAGTCTCGGCCCAGCGCGTACCACCCATAGGCTGCAGGCCCTGCTCGTTGGCGAAGGACGCAATGGCAACCTGACCGATAGCACGCGACTGCTGGTTGCTGAAGCTGGCGAACATCACACCACTGGAGTCGATGCTCAGGCTCGACAGAATACCGGTAGCGTAACCATCCTGGCTTTGCGACAGACGCGTGGTCGGGGTGTTGTAGGAGGTGGTATCGGTCATGTCGATGGCGATACCACCGGCACTGGCCTCGGAACCGTTGGAACCCCACACCGGCGGCTTGGCAGTCGGATCGGTAACGGTGGCAGGAATCCAACCGGTCAGCTTGAAGACCTTGTTCACTACTTCGTAGCCAGAACCCGCAGCACCCGCGGTCATGGTGTCGACACTACCGTCAGGCTTGAAGGTGATGACGCCCTCCAGTGGCTGCGGCGGCTCCTGGGTAGGATCGAGCGGGTTACGACCATCGATCAGGGTGTAAGACTTCCACTCATTGGTGTCGGTCTTGACGTAGTACTGATCCATGATGTGCTCGTTACCCTGGCTGTCATAGATCTTGGTGGCGAAAGTCTTGTTCCAGGTGGTGTCGTCGCTTGGATCGAACGTGGTGGTGCTCGGGATGACCTTGTCCGACGAGTTCAGGTTGATGCCCTGATCAATCGAGGTGGTGGATTTTGGCGCCAGCGCCGAGGTATCGATCTTCAGGTCGGTCAGCACGCCATTGATGATCTTGCCGTTCTCGTCCACACCGTAGCCGCGCAGACGCAGGCCGTCGGAGGTCACCACGTAATTGTCTTTATCGGTCTGAAACGCACCGGCACGGGTGTAGCTGAGCGAGCCGTTGTCGCTCAGGACGAAAAAGCCCTGACCCTGGATACCCATGTCCAGCACGTTGCCGGTGTTGGTGATATCACCGTTGGTGAACTGCTGCGATACCGAGGCCAGACGCACACCGTTACCAACGCTCTGGCTACCGACGCCGAGCTTGTTGGCCGAGTAGACGTCGGCGAATTCCGCACGCGACGACTTGAAACCGGTGGTGGCAACGTTGGCAATGTTGTTGCCGGTCACGTCCAGTTGTTTGTTGGCTGCATAGAGACCGCTAAGGCCGATATTGAATGACATCTTTCACTCCTTGTGCCGCGCTAGCCGGCTCTATATACCGATGGTTTGGACTTTGGACAGCGCAATGCTGCCCAGGCCGGCAAGATTGAGCATCATCTCGCCGCCGGTCTGACTGAGGGTTACGCTGCTGACCGTGGCCGGCAGCATGGTGTACATGTCATGCTGCTTGCCATCGATGGTGGTCTTGGCGGCAAAGGTATAGGTACCAGGATCGACCTTCTCACCCGCGTCATTGGTGCCATCCCAGACGAAGGCGGCATTGCCGGCCTTCTGCTCGCCCAGGTCGATGGTCTTGACCACCTTGCCATCCTTGTCGGTGATGGTGACGGTGGCATTGCTTAGCGACTGCGGCACCACCACCGAACCATTGAAGCTCTTGGTGGTATCGACCACGGCCTTGTCGGTCTGGACGACCACCGAGCGACCGACCAGGGACGACGCCTGCAGCGCCTGGGACGATTTGAAGTTGCCGGAAATCGCCGTCACCGTCTCGTTGAGCGTGGTGATGCCTTCCAGGCTACTGAACTGCGCCAACTGGGCAACGAACTCACTGTTGTCCTGAGGATCGAGCGGGTTCTGGTTCTGCATCTGGGTCACCAGCATCTGCAGGAACGCATCCTTGCCCAGCGCCTGATTGCCGGTCTTGCTGTTGGTCGCCGTAGCAACGCCCGTGGGGTTGGTATCGGAAGTCTTCTTGACCGACGCCTTGAGCACGTCGTTCAGGTTTACACCGGCGGTGGTATCGTTAACGCTTGCCATTGGCTTCGTCCTTTATCACTGACCCAGGGTCAGGACCTTCTGCATCATGGTCTTGGCCGTGTTCATCAGCTCGGCGTTGGTCTGGAACGAGCGGCTGGCAGAGATCATGTCGGCCATCTCCTCGACCACGTTGACGTTCGGGTAGTAGACATAACCGTCTTTGTTCGCCGCCGGATGGTTCGGCTCGTAGCGCGCCTCAAGGTTGCTTTGATCCTCCACCACACCGAGCACCTGAACACCTTGACCGGCCTCGCCCTGATCCTGGAACAGCGACTGGCTGACACCGCCCTGGGCTTGCTGGAAGGTGGTGGCGAACACCGGGTGACGGGCACGGTAGGTCTGATCGATACTCGACGAAACCGTCTCGGCGTTGGCAATGTTCGAAGCGACGGTGTTCAGACGCGTGGTCTGCGCACTCATGCCGCTACCGGCAATGTTGAAGACACTGGCGAGGGACATGACTTACTCTCCGCGCAGGGCCGATACCAGCCCTTTGAATTTACTGTTGAGCAGCGTGAAGCTGGCCTGGAAACCTACGGCGTTTTCCGCGTAGCTCGACTGCTCGAGCTGGGCATCGACGGTGTTCTGGTCGATCGACGGCTGCATCGGCGTGCGGTACTGCAGGGTTTCATCACCCATGCTCAGGCCTTCAGCCTCGATGTGCCGGGTGTTGGTACGATCCAGGGCAAAATGACCCTTGCTGGTCTTCTCGGCCTGGGCCGCCAGGACTGAGGCGAAGTCCATGTCACGCGCCTTGTAGTTCGGCGTGTCGGCGTTGGCGATGTTGTTGGCCAGCACCTCGGCGCGCTGGGCGCGAAAGCCCAATGCCTTTTCGTGGATGCCGAGCGCTTTGTCGAAGCTGATGCTCATGTCGGGGAAACCTTCGAAGGTTTTTCGTTGACTGAGCTAGAGCAAGAGCCATGCCAAAAAACAAAACCCCGTAAATACGGGGCTTTGAGTGATTTGCCGCTGGCGGCAATGCCAGAAAAGCGGCAAAGGATTTCCGCTGAGCGCCAGCAAAGCGGCAATTTTCGGAAGCGGTTTACTTGGCCTGGTAGATGATCCCCGGGCTGCACTGCACCATCTGGTAATGATCCGGCAAGCCATTGAGCGCTTCGGACGCCCCGAGGAACAGGTAACCACCCGGCTTGAGCGTGCTGTGGATACGCAACAGGATGTCTTTCTTGACCTGGGCCGAGAAGTAGATCAGCACGTTGCGGCAGAACACGATGTCGAACTTGCCCAGGCTTGCGTAACTGTCGAGCAAGTTGAACGAGCGAAATTCCACACGACTGCGAATCGGCGCCTTGATCGCCCAGCGCCCGGGCGCCTTGACATCGAAGTAGCGCTGCAGACGCTCCTGGGACAAGCCACGGGCAATCGCCAGGCTGTCGTACTCACCGCTCTTGCAGTTATTGAGCATGGCGCCGGACAGGTCGGTAGCAACAATCTGCGCACCCATCTTCAGCTGGCCGATGTTGCTGCGCTCGAACTCATCGATCGCCATCGAGATCGAGTACGGCTCCTGCCCCGAGGAACAGGCGGCCGACCAGATACGCAGGCGCTGCCCGGGATTGGCCTTGATCTGCTCAGGCAATACCTTGTTCTTCAGCACTTCGAAGGGATAGGTGTCACGAAACCACAGGGTTTCGTTGGTGGTCATGGCATCCACCACCTGCTCGCGCAAACCGCTGCGCGGCTGGCTCTGGATACGCTGTACCAGTTCGGTCAGGGACTTGATGCCCTGCTGCTCCATCAGCTTGTTGAGACGGCTGGAGACCAGGTACTGCTTATTTTCGCCCAGCAGGATGCCACAGGCTTTTTCCAGGAAGACCCGGAACTGTTCGAAATCCAAATTACCCGTAGACAAAGATGCCGCCTCTTAAATCGTGTGAACCGCCAGGGGCACAGCCCCCGGCCGTTAGTGCGTGGCCTTGATGCGATCGACGACGCGCTGGGCGAGGTCGTCCGGCTTGAACTTGGCCAGGAAATCATCGGCCCCGACCTTCTTGACCATCGCCTGGTTGAACACTCCGGAAAGCGAAGTATGCAGGATGATGTGCAATTTTTGCATGCGCGGGTCGCTGCGGATTTCGGCCGTCAGGGTGTAGCCGTCCATCTCTGGCATCTCGATATCGGAGATCATCATCAGGAATTCTTCCTCCGGACGCTTGCCCTCATCCACCAGCTTGCGCAGGTACTCGAGTGCCTGGCGGCCATCATTGAGCGCCACCACTTCCACCCCGACCGTCTGCAGGCAACGACTGACCTGCTTGCGCGCCACCGACGAATCGTCGACCGTCAGCACCCGCAACAGCACCGCCTTGTCCTGCACCTCGGCATCGACCACCCCGGCAGAAATCGACTCGGACGTCGGCGCAACTTCGGCGAGGATCTTCTCCACGTCGATGATCTCGACCATCTTGTTGTCGACCCGGGTCACCGCCGTCAGGTAGTGATCACGCCCGGTGCCCTTGGGTGGCGGATGGATCTCCTCCCAGTTCATGTTGACGATGCGCTCCACCGAGTGCACCAGAAAGCCCTGAGTCTTGGTGTTGTACTCGGTGATGATCACAAAACTCTTGCTGACATCTTCACTCAGACCGGGCATACCGGTCGCCATCGCCAGATCGAGGATCGGGATGGTTGCCCCACGAATATTCGCGACACCGCGCACTACCGGGTTGGACTTGGGCATCACGGTCAGGGGTGGACATTGCAGCACCTCCCGCACCTTGAACACGTTGATCCCGTAGAGCTGCTCGCCATTGAGACGAAACAACAACAGCTCCAGGCGATTCTGCCCCACCAATTGCGTGCGCTGGTTCACTGAATCCATTACACCAGCCATGCAAGACTCCTTCACCAAACGCTTCGAACTTCGTACCCAGTCTCGGCACGCGCTTTGCTTTTTTTAATCGTATGAACACGAAAACGACATTTTTCCGACGCCGGACCGGCCGCCTGACCAGCTATCTTGCTGCGCTGTGCCTGCTGATTCCCGGCACCCGACTTCTGGCTGACGCTTTCACCTTGCCTGAACAACTTATCGGCGTCACCCAGGGGTTTCTTGAATTCACTGTTGAAGACTACCTGGCCAACAGCCAGACCCAAGGCCGCTACGAAATCCAGGTCAACACCCTCGACCCGCGCCTGCGCATGCCGCAGTGCGACCGGCAACTGGACGCCAATCTGGAAAGCCCGGCACAGCCGCTGGGCCGCGTGACCGTAAAGGTGCGCTGCAACGGCAGTTCACCTTGGACGGTGTTCGTGCCCGCCCAGGTACGTCTGTTTCGCAATGTTGTCACCGTGGTACGCCCGCTCAAACGCGAGAGCATTGTCGGCGAGCAGGACGTCAGCCTGCGCGAACGTGATGTCGGCGCGCTGAACCAGGGGTTTCTGAGCGATCTGGAACAAGCGATCGGGCTCAAGGTTATCCGACCGACGGTCATGGATCAGGTGCTGACCCCCCAACACCTGGAACAGGCCGAAGTGGTCCGCAAGGGTGATCAGGTGGTCATCACCGCCCGCAGCGGCACGCTCAGTGTACGCATGCCAGGCGAAGCCCTGAGCAAAGGCGGTCTGAGCGAACAGATCCGGGTGCGCAATCTCAATTCCAAACGGGTGGTCAAGGCCAGGGTAACCGGGCCCGGCCAGGTCGAAGTGTCCATGTAAACGGGAGAACCACGAAGAACTCTGGCGATAAGGAACCGCTTTTCCTAAACTGTGTCCCATTGGGTGCCCGGATCCTGCTGCGCAGTCTGCACTGCAATTGCGCCTAAAGT
The DNA here is from genome assembly GCF_059415665.1 of Pseudomonas sp. GW821-FHT10B02. Taxonomy (NCBI): domain Bacteria; kingdom Pseudomonadati; phylum Pseudomonadota; class Gammaproteobacteria; order Pseudomonadales; family Pseudomonadaceae; genus Pseudomonas; species Pseudomonas sp. GW821-FHT10B02. The sequence continues at coordinate 108,264 of NZ_JBWKNR010000015.1, forward strand.
TTCTTTCGGGTTGGCCGAAAACAAGGCAAGCGTCCCTATACCCAGAGGTTTTCTGATCATGGTCATCGACTTCAGTCGTTTGAATAACTCTCCGTCGGTTGCCGGCGTGCGTACTGGCAACAGCCAGGAAAGCACTGCCAGCAACAGCGCAGCCAAGGCCGACTCCGTCGCCCAGGGCAGCACCAGCGGGGAAGCCGTACACCTCAGCCACGAGGCCCAGCAGTTGCAAAAGGTCAGCGACAAGCTGCGCGACCAGCCGATTGTCAACAGCGCCCGAGTGGCGGAGTTGAAGCAGGCGATCGCCGACGGCAGCTACCAGGTCGACAGCAACCGCGTCGCCAGCAAACTGCTTAATTTCGAAGCTCAGCGCTAGCCCCTGGCGCGCTGACTTCAGGACGCTTGAACCAAAGAGCCAGCCATGCACGACACTACCTTGCTGCAATTGATCGAAGATGATTTTGCTCCAGCGCAACAATTGCTTGAATTGCTGCAGACCGAGTCGATCGCCCTGCACGGCCGTGACATGCCGCTGCTGGAAGACATTCTGGCGCGCAAGCAATCGCTGGTAATCCTTCTCGATCAGCAAGGTCGGCGGCGCAGTGAACTGCTTGCCAGCCTTGGTCTGAGCCAGGACCGCGAAGGTGTCGCACAACTGGCCAGCCAGTCATCGCTGGGCGAGTTGCTGCTGCAACAGCTGGATGTACTGGGCAAACTGCTTGCCGACTGCCAGGCCGTCAACGAGCGCAATGGCCGCTCGATCCAGCTCCAGCAAAGCACCACAGCCAATCAGATCAGAATCCTCATGGGCGGCGAATCACCGTCGCTGTATGACGCTCGGGGGTCGACCTCGCCCCTTGCCAAGCCGCGGGCGCTTAGCCAGGCTTGATTCCCTGTATCAAGGCACGGAACATACTGGCAAAATGCCGTTACTTGCGTGTGTCGTTTTTGCCTGGAGATTGATTACCCGTGTTCAATGAAGCAGAAGCTCCGCAGCCACCAAAGGTGCTCACCACTCCTTTGGAAATCGCCGCCAACTTGCGGTCGCTGCAAGAGAGCCATGACCCGCTGATCATCACCTTCCACGAACGCAGCCAGCGCTTCCAGAGCTATGTGGTCGAGGTCGACCGCGAAAGCAATCGCCTGGCGCTTGATGAAATGGTCCCGCGCGACGGTGAGCGCTACCTGGAGAACGGCGAGCCGTTCCGGGTCGAGGGCTTTCATGATGGTGTGCGTATCGCCTGGGAGTGCAATACCCCGCTGAGCATCAGCGAAGTTGACGGCCATCGCTGCTACCGCGGCGCATTGCCGACCGCAGTGGCCTACCACCAGCGCCGCAATGCCTTCCGTGCCGCACTGAAACTGTCGCAACTGGTCGACGTCAAGCTCGATGGCGACAAGCTCAAGGGCAATGGTGAATTGCGCGGCAAGTTGCTGGACATCTCCGCTACCGGCTGCAAGCTGCGCTTTGAAGGCAATGTCGAAGAGCGCCTGCAACTGGGCCAGGTCTACGAGAAATTCGCCTCCGGCGCACCGCTGGGTTTGTCCCAGGTCGAGGTGGAACTGCGTCATCTGCATTTCGAAGAGCGCGTCAACACCACCTTTGCGGGTGTGCGCTTTCACAACCTGAACGGGCAAATGCAGCGCAAGATCGAAACTTTTGTCTATCAGCTGCAGCGTGAAGCGCGACGGTTCGATAAAGACGATTACTGAGTTTCACAGCATCGCGGGGCAAGCCCGCTCCCACAGAGCCGGTGGGAGCGGGCTTGCCCCGCGATGACGTTCACACCGACGCCGGCTTCTCCCCCACCTCACCAGCATCACCCTCTTCTTCCACTTCAGTATCCTCAGCCGCCACCGGCGCCTGCATCTGATCCTGCACGCTCTGCTCATCAACCCGCGGATCGAGTGCGGCCGACAAAGGCGAACCCGCCGCCGGCATGGCCACGTGATTGAGCGGCGCATCGTCGACCTGGTGCAGCCCGGTGACTGCCTTCGGCCGAATCCGCCAGACCAGCACCAGGGCAAAGAACACAAAGAAGGCATACAGCATCTGGTGGCCGAGCATCTTCATCAGCACCCCTGCTGCCAGCGGCCCGATACTGGCGCCGACACCGTAGGTCACCAACAGCATGGCAGTCAGCGAAACCCGCCGCTCGCTTTCCACATGGTCGTTGGAAAAGGCCACCGCCAGGGGATACAGACAGAACTGCAGCAACGACACGGCAAAGCCGGCAGCGAACAAGACAACCAGCGGCACCGTCGGCATGATCGCCAGGGGCAACGCGGCAATCGCCAGGCCCACGGCTACGCTGCGGATCAATACCGCGCGATCGTAGCGATCCGACAGCCAGCCCAACGGCCACTGCACCAGCAGGCCGGCAAAGATGCAGCAGCCCATGAACAGACCGATGTACTCGGTGCTCAGCCCTTGCTTGGCTGCATATAACGGTGCCAGACCATAGAAGGAGCCAACGATCAGCCCCGAGCCCAGCACCGTGCTCAAAGACTGCGGTACCCGCTTGATAAAGAAGCGCGGTTCCATCGGCGCCGGGCGCAACGGTGCCGGGTGAATGCGCCGGGTCATCGCCACCGGTACCAGACACAAGGCAAAGCACATGGCCACCAGCATCAACAGTTCCGGCCCCAGTTGCGGATGCGCGACCAGTATCAACTGCCCCAGCACCAGACCCAGGTAGGAGGCAATCATATAGCCGCTGAACACCGCGCCACGCTGTTTGGCATCGGCCTGCTCGTTGAGCCAGCTTTCGATGACCATGTACTGGCACATCATCCCCAGACCGACGATCACCCGCAGCACCACCCAGGCCGGCAACCAACTGACCAGGCCATGCCCGAGCACCGCCGCACCGACGATCCCGGCACAGGTGGCATAGGCACGGATATGGCCAACCCGGGCAATCAGCCGGTGACCGATCTTGCCGCCCAGGGCCAGACCGAAATAGTTGGCCGCCATCAGCGCACCGACCCAGAGGCTGTCGACATGATCGGCAGCCAGGCGCAAGGCCAGGTAAGTACTCAACAAGCCGGAACCAATCAACATCATCAGCGCAGCGAAATACAGCGCGCGAAAAGACTTCCAGATCTGTCGCATCAGCGTCCCGAACGGCCCCTTGAGCAGGTGGAAAAACTGCTTGAAAGCATAAGTGAAAATAACCGTGCTGCAGGCCCGGGGACTAAAAAAACACTAGGCCTGAGCCGCCAGCACGCGACGCTCCCACGGGGTGATTTCATCGAAGAAACTGGTCAGCTCCAGGGTCTTGGTGGCGATGTAGCCTTCAATGAACTCGGTACCGAACAACTCCCGCGCAAGCGCACTGTGCTTCAGACGCTCAAGGGCCGCATGCAAGGTACATGGCAGGCTCAAATGCTCCGGCACCTCGAACTCACCCTGGATCGCCGGCGCAGGTTCCAGTTGCTGCTCGATACCATACAGACCGGCGGCAAGGCTGGCGGCGATGGCCAGATAGGGGTTGCTGTCGGCACCGGGCAGACGGTTCTCAACCCGCCGCGCCACCGGCGAACTGGCCGGAATGCGCAGGCCGGCAGCGCGATTGTCTTCTGACCAGCAGGCATTGTTGGGCGAGGCGTAAGGGTGACACAGACGCTGATAGGAATTGACGTTCGGCGCAAACAACGCAGTGAAGTCCGCCATGCAGGCCTGCAAGCCACCGATGAAATGACGGAAGGTCGCGGTCGGCTTGCCGTCGGCGTCGCTGAACACATTGCGGCCGCCGTTGATCTCTACCAGGCTCTGGTGAATATGCATGGAACTGCCCGGCGTGTGCGCCAAGGGTTTGGCCATGCACACCACGGTCAGGCCATGCTTGAGCGCAACCTCTTTGAGCAAATGCTTGAACAGCAAGGTCTGGTCGGCCAACAACAACGGATCGCCGTGCAGCAGGTTGATCTCGAACTGGCTGACACCCATTTCATGCATGAAGGTGTCGCGCGGCAAGCCCAAGGCCTCCATGCAGCGATAGACCTCGCTGAAGAACGGTCGCAGGCCATTGTTGGAGCTGACGCTGAACGCCGAATGCCCCTCTTCGCGACGACCATCCTTGCCCAGTGGCGGCAGGAACGGCTGGTGCGGGTCGGTGTTGGGCGCGAAGACAAAAAACTCAAGCTCGGTCGCCACCACCGGTGCCAGCCCGCGGGCTGCGTAACGCGCAATCACCGCCTTGAGCAAACCACGCGTGGAAAGGCCTGAGCTTGCACCACTCAGCTCGACCGCATCACAAATCGCCAGAGCACGCGGCTCGTCGCTCCAGGGCAGACGGTGGATCTGCTGATCATCGGCTACCAGGGCCAGGTCGCCATCGTCGCTCCCGTAGAAGCGCGCCGGCGGATAGCCACCCATGATGCACTGCAGCAGCACCCCTCGGGCCATCTGCAAACGCCTGCCTTCGAGAAATCCCGCGGCAGTCATTACTTTGCCGCGCGGCACGCCATTGAGGTCCGGTGTAACGCACTCGATCTCATCAATGCCGCTCAATCGCTCCGCGAGCGCACACTGGCCACTGGTCGTCATGACACTATCCTTATTGTTTTCGCATGCCGTGAAAGGCGATAGCTACAACATAGGCACCAGGCGTTCGGAATTTCAAGCACCCAGAGCGGACATGATCGAAATTTTCTACAGGCCTGATTTCTGCAGTCAGCCCGGCAAGGTCATGCCATTGGCTGGCAGCGGCAAAGCGGTCTTGTAGCGCACCTGCTTCAAGGCAAAGCTGGAGCGGATGTTGGCCACTCCGGGCAAACGCGTGAGGTAATCAAGAAAACGTTCCAGCGCCTGAATGCTCGGCAGCAACACCCGCAACAGGTAATCCGGGTCCCCGGTCATCAGGTAGCACTCCATGACCTCCGGGCGTTCGGCGATTTCTTCTTCAAAGCGATGCAGGGATTGCTCCACCTGCTTTTCGAGGCTGACATGAATGAACACATTGACGTCCAGCCCCAGTACTTCCGGGGCCAGCAAGGTCACTTGCTGGCGTATCACGCCCAGCTCCTCCATGGCCTTGACCCGGTTGAAACAGGGCGTCGGCGACAGGTTGACCGAGCGCGCCAGCTCGGCGTTGGTGATCCGGGCGTTTTCCTGAAGGCTGTTGAGAATACCGATGTCGGTGCGATCCAGTTTACGCATGAGAAAATTTCACCTGTTTTTTGTCTTTATAAAGAATGTTTATCCGCAAGCCCGAACAAAGGCAATGAACTTGAGAGAAATATTCTTCAGGCGCCCGAATATCATGTAGGACAAGACTGACTCCCTGGTCACAAGCCGGGGTTTCAGCAGCGACCGCTTCAAAGCTCAACAAAAACACAAGACAGAGCGAGCGTAAAAAAGCATGAACGAGTACGCCCCCCTGCGTCTGCATGTGCCCGAGCCTACCGGCCGGCCAGGCTGCCAGACTGATTTTTCCTACCTGCGTCTGAACGATGCCGGCAAGGTCCGTAAACCTCCCGTCGATGTAGAAGCCGCCGATACCGCGGATATCGCCTATAGCCTGATCCGCGTACTGGATGACAAAGGCAATGCCCTGGGCCCATGGGCCGAGGACATCGGTCCCGACGTCCTGCGCCAAGGCATGCGCACCATGCTCAAGACCCGGTTGTTCGACAGCCGCATGGTGGTCGCCCAGCGCCAGAAGAAAATGTCCTTCTATATGCAGAGCCTGGGCGAGGAAGCCATCGGCAGCGGTCAGGCCATGGCCCTGAACCGCACGGACATGTGCTTCCCCACCTACCGCCAGCAAAGCATTCTCATGGCCCGCGACGTGTCGCTGGTGGAGATGATCTGCCAGCTGCTGTCCAACGAGCGTGATCCGCTCAAGGGCCGCCAGTTGCCGATCATGTACTCGGTACGTGAAGCCGGTTTCTTCACCATCAGCGGCAACCTCGCGACCCAGTTCGTCCAGGCTGTCGGCTGGGCCATGGCCTCGGCGATCAAAGGCGATACCAAGATCGCCTCGGCCTGGATCGGTGACGGCGCCACCGCCGAATCCGACTTCCACACCGCCCTGACCTTCGCCCACGTATACCGCGCGCCGGTGATCCTCAACGTGGTCAACAACCAGTGGGCGATTTCCACCTTCCAGGCCATTGCCGGGGGTGAATCGACCACCTTCGCCGGTCGTGGCGTCGGTTGCGGCATCGCTTCGCTGCGGGTCGACGGCAACGACTTCATCGCCGTCTACGCCGCCTCGCGCTGGGCCGCCGAACGCGCCCGCCGCGGCTTGGGCCCGAGCCTGATTGAATGGGTCACCTACCGCGCCGGCCCGCACTCGACTTCGGACGATCCGTCCAAGTACCGTCCCGCCGACGACTGGAGCCACTTCCCGCTTGGCGACCCGATCGCCCGCCTCAAGCAGCACCTGATCGCCATCGGCCACTGGTCCGAGGAAGAGCACCAGGCGGTTACCGCCGAACTCGAGGCCGAGATCATCAAGGCGCAGAAAGAAGCCGAGCAGTACGGCACCCTGGCCGGCGGCCAGATGCCAAGCCCAGCGTCCATGTTCGAGGATGTCTACAAGGAGATGCCGGAGCACCTGCGCCGGCAGCGCCAGGAACTGGGGATCTGACATGAACGATCACACCACCACTATTCAGTTGGAAACCGCCATGGCGACTACCACCATGACCATGATCCAGGCCCTGCGCTCGGCCATGGACATCATGCTTGAGCGCGATGACAACGTGGTCGTCTATGGCCAGGACGTTGGCTACTTCGGCGGCGTGTTCCGCTGCACCGAAGGCCTGCAGACCAAGTACGGCAAATCACGGGTCTTCGATGCGCCGATCTCCGAAAGCGGCATCGTCGGTACCGCCGTGGGCATGGGCGCGTACGGCCTGCGCCCGGTGGTCGAGATTCAGTTCGCCGACTACTTCTACCCGGCTTCCGACCAGATCGTCTCCGAGATGGCGCGCCTGCGTTACCGCTCGGCGGGCGAATTCGTCGCCCCGCTGACCCTGCGCATGCCCTGTGGCGGCGGCATCTACGGCGGCCAGACCCACAGCCAGAGCCCCGAGGCGATGTTCACCCAGGTGTGCGGCCTGCGCACGGTGATGCCGTCCAACCCGTATGACGCCAAAGGCCTGCTGATCGCCTCGATCGAAAACGACGACCCGGTGATCTTCCTCGAACCCAAACGCCTGTACAACGGCCCGTTCGACGGCCACCACGACCGCCCGGTAACGCCGTGGTCGAAACACCCGGCCAGCGCCGTGCCGGATGGCTACTACACCGTGCCGCTGGACAAGGCCGCTATCACCCGTCCCGGCAATGACGTCACCGTGCTCACCTACGGCACCACGGTTTACGTGTCGCAAGTGGCCGCCGAGGAAACCGGTGTCGATGCCGAAGTCATCGACCTGCGCAGCCTGTGGCCGCTGGACCTGGAAACCATCGTTGCCTCGGTGAAAAAGACCGGCCGCTGCGTGGTCGTCCACGAAGCCACCCGCACCTGCGGATTCGGCGCCGAGCTGATCTCGCTGGTTCAGGAGCACTGCTTCCATCACCTCGAAGCCCCGATCGAGCGCGTCACCGGTTGGGACACCCCCTACCCGCACGCGCAGGAATGGGCGTATTTCCCCGGCCCTTCACGTGTGGGCGCGGCATTGAAACGGGTCATGGAGGTCTGAATGGGCACGCACGTCATCAAGATGCCGGATATCGGTGAAGGCATCGCACAAGTTGAACTGGTGGAATGGTTCGTCAAAGTCGGCGACACCGTCACCGAAGACCAGGTCGTGGCCGATGTCATGACCGACAAAGCCACCGTGGAAATCCCCTCGCCGGTCAGCGGTAAAGTGCTGGCGCTGGGCGGGCAACCCGGTGAAGTCATGGCGGTGGGCAGCGAGCTGATTCGCATCGAAGTCGAAGGTGCGGGCAACCTCCAGGAAAGCGCCAGCAAACCAGCTGAACCTGTACCTCCAGTGCCTGCTGCGGCACCGGCTGTGGGAGCGGGCTTGCCCCGCGAAGAGGCCAGCAAACCCACTCCACCAGCTCCTTCCGCACACCAGCCCGCCCCGATCGTCCCGCGCGAAGCCAACGAGCGCCCTCTGGCCTCGCCGGCCGTGCGCAAGCGCGCGCTGGATGCCGGTATCGAACTGCGTTACGTACACGGCAGCGGCCCGGCCGGACGCATCCTGCATGAAGACCTGGATGCCTTCCTCACCCAGCCGACCCTGAGCACGCAAAGCGCACCGGGCGGTTACGCCAAGCGCAGCGACAGCGAGCAGATCCCGGTCATCGGCCTGCGCCGCAAAATCGCCCAGCGCATGCAGGACGCCAAGCGCCGTGTCGCGCACTTCAGCTATGTCGAAGAGATCGACGTCACCGCCCTGGAAGAGCTGCGCCTGCACCTGAACAAGCAGTGGGGCGACAGCCGCGGCAAGCTGACCCTGTTGCCGTTCCTGGTGCGCGCCATGGTCGTGGCCTTGCGCGAGTTCCCGCAGATCAACGCCACCTATGACGACGAAGCCCAGGTCATCACCCGCCACGGCGCGGTGCATGTCGGCATCGCCACTCAGGGCGACAACGGCCTGATGGTTCCGGTGCTGCGCCACGCCGAAGCCGGCAGCCTGTGGAGCAACGCTGGTGAAATCGTGCGCCTGGCCAATGCCGCACGCGGTAACAAGGCCAGCCGTGAAGAGCTGAGCGGTTCGACCATTACCCTGACCAGCCTCGGCGCCTTGGGCGGCATTGTTTCCACGCCGGTGGTCAACACCCCGGAAGTGGCCATCGTCGGCGTCAACCGCATGGTCGAACGGCCGATGGTGATCAACGGCCAGATCGTCATTCGCAAGATGATGAACCTGTCCAGCTCGTTCGATCACCGGGTGGTCGACGGGATGGACGCGGCACTCTTCATCCAGGCCATCCGTGGCCTGCTCGAACAACCTGCCAGCCTGTTTGTGGAGTGACCATGCAACAGACTCAAAACACCACTCTGCTGATCATCGGTGGCGGCCCTGGCGGTTATGTCGCGGCCATTCGCGCCGGCCAGCTGGGCATTCCCACGGTTCTGATCGAAGGCCAGGCCCTGGGCGGCACCTGCCTGAACATCGGCTGCATTCCCTCCAAGGCGCTGATCCATGTCGCCGAGCAGTTCCACCAGACCCGACAGCACAGCCAGCAGTCGAACCTGGGCATCAAGGTCTCGGCACCGAGCCTGGACATCGGCCAGAGCGTGGCCTGGAAAGACGCTATCGTTGATCGGTTGACCAGCGGTGTCGCCGCCCTGCTGAAAAAGCACGGGGTCAAGGTGATCCATGGCTGGGCGAAGATCCTCGACGGCAAGAGCGTCGAAGTCGACGGCCAACGCATCCAGTGCGAGCACCTGCTGCTGGCCACCGGCTCCAGCAGCGTCGAATTGCCGATGCTGCCGCTCGGCGGCGCGGTCATCTCTTCCACCGAAGCCCTGGCGCCGAAAGAGCTGCCCAAGCACCTGACCGTGGTCGGCGGTGGCTACATTGGCCTGGAACTGGGTATTGCCTACCGCAAACTCGGCGTCGAGGTCAGTGTGGTCGAAGCCCGCGAGCGGATTCTGCCGACCTATGACAGTGAGCTGACCGCGCCGGTAGCCGAGTCGATCAAAAAGCTCGGCATCAAGCTTTATCTCAAGCACAGCGTCGAAGGCTTTGATGCCGGCAGCCAGCGCCTGCAGGTACGTAACCCGGACGGCGAATTGCTGCAACTGGACAGCGATCAGGTCCTGGTCGCCGTGGGTCGCAAACCGCGTACCCAAGGCTTCAATCTGGAAAGCCTGGCGCTGAAGATGAACGGCGCGGCCATCGCCATCGACGAACGTTGCCAGACCAGCATGCGCAATGTCTGGGCCATCGGCGACCTCAGCGGTGAACCGATGCTCGCCCACCGGGCCATGGCCCAGGGCGAAATGGTCGCCGAGATCATTGCCGGCAAAACCCGGCGCTTCGAACCCACTGCCATTGCCGCAGTGTGCTTCACCGACCCGGAACTGGTGGTGGTCGGCAAGACCCCGGAACACGTCGAACAGGAAGGCCTGGACTGCATCGTTGCGCAGTTCCCGTTCGCCGCCAACGGCCGGGCCATGACCCTGGAATCAAAAAGCGGTTTCGTGCGCGTGGTCGCGCGTCGCGACAATCACCTGATCCTCGGTTGGCAAGCCGTCGGCGTCGGCGTCTCGGAATTGTCCACGGCGTTCGCCCAGTCCCTGGAAATGGGCGCCCGCCTGGAAGATGTGGCCGGCACCATCCATGCCCACCCGACCCTCGGCGAGGCGGTCCAGGAAGCGGCATTGCGGGCACTCGGTCACGCCCTGCACCTGTAACACACTGAAGCGGCTGCGGCCGATTTGACCCGCTGCGCGCAAGTGCAGCGGGTCTTTTTTTGCTTGTTCAACTGACAGTCAGAAGAGCTTCCGCCTCAGCTACAGAGTTTAGAAAATCTATCCTTTACCCTCAGAGATCATCGTTTCTCTTTAAGCAGAAAGCTAAATAGTATCCAGGCCACACATCCTGTTGAGCTTTAGCAAATCTCACCTTTCTGCCGGGGAAAACCATGAACCATGCCTTCTCGAGGCCACTGACACTAGCAGCCCTTGCCCTGCTCTGCGGCATTGGCGGACTTTACTTCTATGACAGCCATCGCAAACAGGCAGCTGGGCAGGCCGCGCTGGCTAGCGGCGAGGCAGATCCGGTTCCTGTGGAAGTCGCCTCGGTGCGCAGTGAGGTGCTGCCGACCACAGTCAAGGCCATCGGTACCGTGGTCGCCGATCATCAAGTGCTGGTCGCCGCTGAAGTGGCCGGGCGCATCACCAAAGTGCATTTCACCAGTGGCCAGATCATCAGTGCCGGCACCCCCCTGGTACAACTGAATGACGGCCCGCTGCGCAGTGAACTGGAACGTCGCCAGGTCGCTTTACGCCTGGCCCAGACTCACCTGGAACGGGCCAAGCGCTTGCGCGGCCAAACCCTGTCCAACGCCGAGTACGAACAGCACGTGGCCGCCTATGACGAAGCCCGCGCGCTAGTCGCCCAATCACAGGAAGACATTTCCCAGCGCCTGGTGCGTGCACCGTTCGCCGGTGAGCTCGGCCTCAGGCGCATCAACCTTGGCCAGTACGTGGAAGCTGGCACGCCGATCGCCACGTTAACCGACAACCGCGTGCTGCACATTGATTTCACCGTCCCCGAGCGCAATCGTGCAGCACTGAAGACTGGCCTGCAGGTACGGGTCAAAGGTGATGGCGACAGCGCCTGGATCATCGCCGGACAAATCACTGCCATCGACCCGCAGGTGGACAAGGAAAATCACGCCATACGCGTACGTGCCACCCTGCGCAAGGATGCCCAAGACGCCTTGTGGCCTGGCAAATTTGCCCACGTCGTACTCGAACTGACGCCTGGGCTTGCCGTTACCACCATTCCTACCGTAGCCCTGGAATCGTCGCTGTCCGGCCAGCGCATCTATGCCCTGCGAGAAAGCCAGGGAGCGTTGCGCGCGCAGCTGGTTTCCGTGCGTACCGGCGCGCAATCGGATGGCCGCACCGAAGTGCTGGGCAACACCTTGAACGAAGGCGATCTGGTGGTCATAGCCGGTCAGATCAACCTGCAGGACGGCGTCCTGGTTGCGCCCCGGCAAACCGAGGCACTCGCCCCCGGGAGCGAAACTGTCGGCTCCTACACCGGTAAAAAGGAATAGACCGCCATGGCTTTCACCGACATTTTCATTCGTCGCCCGGTGCTGACGCTGGCCTTTGCCTTGCTGATCGCCCTGGTTGGCATTCGCGCGCTGATGGACCTGCCCCTGCGCCAGTACCCCAAGATTGAAAGCGCCGTGATCACCGTCACCACCGAGTACCCGGGCGCGCCGGCCGAGCTGATGCAAGGCTTTGTCACCACCACCCTGGCCCAAGCGGTCGCCACCACCCAGGGAGTCGAGTACTTGAGCTCATCCTCGGAACAGGGGCTGAGCACCATCACTGCCTACCTGCGACTGAACGCCAACTCCGATGCGGCCCTTACCGAGGTGCTGGCCAAGGTCAACGAGGTACGCTACCTGCTCCCCGAAGAAGCCTACGACCCGGTGGTGGTACGCCAGCCCCCCGGTGCGATCGGGGTGATCTATGCCGGTTTCAGCCCTGAGCAAGGCGAACCATTGACCGGCATCACCGACTACCTGATGCGCGTCGCCCGCCCCATGCTGACCACCGTCGAAGGCGTGGCGGCCGTCAACGTACTGGGCGGACAGAACCTGTCGATGCGTATCTGGCTCGATCCACTGCGCATGGCAGCGCACGGCATTACTGCTGCTGACGTTGACCGGGCCATCGAAGAAAACAACTACCAGGCAGCACCCGGACAGATCAAAGGCGCCCTGGTGGTTGCCAACGTCCGTATCGACACCAACCTCAACACGGTCGAAGGCTTCAAGCGACTGGTCGTGAAGAAAGGCGAAAGCCTGGTGCGCCTCGAAGATATTGCCACGGTCGAAATCGGCACCCAGAGCCGCGACCAGATCACCGGCATGAACGGAGAAGCAGCGGTGTACCTCGAGGTGATGGCGACGCCGGGCGGCAACCCGCTGACCATTTCACGCCAGGCCAGGCAGGTACTCGACAAACTGAACCTGCCACCGGGGGTGAAAATGGCGATCCCCTACGATGTCACGGTGTTCATCGATGCTGCGATCGACAACGTACTGGTCAAGTTCGTGATTGCCGGCCTGGAAGTGGTGCTGGTGATTTTCCTTTTCCTCGGCTCCATGCGTGCGGTCGCTGTACCGGTGCTGAGCATTCCGCTGTCGCTGCTCGGTGCGGCCGCGATCATGCTCGCCCTCGGCTTCAGCCTCAATCTGTTGACGCTGCTGGCGATGGTCCTGGCCATCGGCCTGGTGGTCGATGATGCGATCGTGGTGGTGGAAAACGTCCATCGACGCATGGAAGAAGGCGAATCATCATTACAGGCCGCCAGGAACGGCGCCCGGGAGATTGCCGGCCCGGTGCTGACCATGGCGGCAACCCTGGTAGCGGTGTATGCGCCGCTGGGACTGATCGGTGGACTGACCGGTGCCTTGTTCAGCGAGTTTGCCTTTACCCTGGCCGCCGCCGTCGCGGTGTCGGCAATCGTCGCCCTCACCGTCTCACCAACAGTGGCTGCCAGGCTGCTCAACCACGGCTCACCCAGCCGCTTTGCACGCGGTGTCGAGTCCGTCACCAAACGTGTGGTCGATGCCTATGACCGCGTGCTGGGCAAGGTACTCAAGGATGTTCGCCTGGCGCTGGTGATTGGCCTGGGGGCCATGGCAAGCCTGCCCGTACTGTTCAATGGCCTGCAGTCGGAGCTGGCTCCGGCCGAGGACCAGGGCGAAATCGTCGTCGACATGAAGGCGCCGCAAGCCAGCAGCCTGGAGTTCCTTGAAGCGCAGGCCAAACGAGTCGAGGCGACCTTGCTGGCGATTTCAGAGACCGGCACGGTGTATATGGTGGCAGGCGTTGGCGCCTCGCTGAACAAGGGCTGGGCCGGGGTCATGCTCAAGCCCTGGAGCGAACGTGAACGCTCGGCCGAAGATATCATGGCCGAACTGCAAGGCAACCTGGCCTCGGTAGAAGGCATTGCCGGATCGGCCTTCCTGCCTGCGCCACTACCGGGATCGGTAGGTGGTTTTCCTGTGCAATTGGTGGTGACGTCTGCCGCCAGGCACGAGGAAGTCTATGAACACATGGAGAAGGTCAAAGCCGCGGCACGTAACAGCGGACTGTTCGCCTTCGTCGACTCCGACCTGACCTTTACCAACCCCACCGTGCTGGTGCGTGTCGACCGCTCCAAGGCTCACGACCTGGGCCTGAACATGAAGGAAATCGGCGATACCTTTGCCCGTCTGGTGGGCGAGTCCTACGTCAACCGCTTCGGCGCCCAGGGCCGCTCCTACGATGTCATCCCACAAGCGCCGCGAGACCAGCGCCTGACCGCAGAGCTTCTCGAAAGCTACTACATCCGCACAGCCAGCGGCGGACAGGTGCCGCTCTCGACAGTGATCAGCCTGGAGCGCGGGGTCGAGGCCAACGCCCTGACCCAGTTCAATCAACTCAACAGTTCGACCCTGGTGGCGATTCCGGCACCCAACGTCACCCTCGGCCAGGCCGTGGCCTTCCTGCAGCAAGAGGTCGCACAGTTGCCGGCAGACTACCAGCATGACTTCCTCGGTGAATCACGCCAGTACCTGCAAGAACAGGGTGGCTTTGCAATCACCTTCGCCTTTGCCCTGGCCTTCATTTTCCTGGTGCTGGCAGCGCAGTTTGAAAGCGTTCGCGACCCATTGCTGATCCTGACCACCGTCCCGCTGGCGGCCTGCGGAGCGCTGACGGCGATGTTCTTCGGTTTTGCAACACTGAACATCTACACCCAGATCGGCCTGGTAACACTCATAGGCCTGATCGCCAAGCACGGGATCCTGATCGTCGAGTTCGCCAACGCCGCACAGCGCAGCCTGAACCTGGACAGGGTCGAGGCCGTACGTGCCGCTGCCCGCACCCGTATCCGCCCGATCCTGATGACCACTGCGGCGATGATTGGTGGGCTGCTGCCACTGCTGTTCGCCAGCGGCGCCGGTGCTGGCAGCCAGAGCTCGATCGCGGTGGTGCTGGTGGCGGGCCTGATGGTCGGCACCTTGTTCACCCTGTTCGTCCTGCCTGCGGTATACGCCCGCTTTGGCCGGCAATTGGCAGCCACAGCCACACAACCACAGGCGCACGAACAACCGCTGCAGGCTGCCCCTGATCATCTCTGACCCATGCCTTCAGGACCGCTCAGCGAAAAGGATATCCAATGACAATCATCGAAAAAATTTCCACTCCCACCGGCGCTCGATTATCGCTGACCCTGGGCCTGCCCTTGGCCCTGGCAATACTCAGCGGCTGTTCGCTCACCCCCGACTACTCACGCCCGGACGACGCCGGGAACTGGGTGTACAAAGAAGCGCCGGCACTCCCACAGCATCAGGCTGGTTCCTGGAAGCAGGCGCAACCGGCTGAAGAGCAGCTGCGCGGCCAGTGGTGGCGAGTGTTTGGCGACCCGCGCCTCGACCAGCTTGAACAACAGGCCGCACTGGCCAACCCCGGACTGCAAGCCGCCGCTGCGCGGCTCAAGCAAGCGCGCGCCTTGCAGCGCGATGCCCGGGCAGAAAAAATGCCACGCGTCGATGCCGCCTTCGGCCCGTCGCGCCAGCGCGAGTCCCCGGCCTCTCAGGACCTGCCCGACGGTGGCCCGGCCAACACCTTCACACTGTGGCGCGCAGAGCTGGGTATCAGCTATGAAGTAGACCTGGCCGGAAGGATCGACGCGCAAGTTGAAGCGGCCACGGCCGAACTGGAGAAAAGCGGCGCACTGTATCGCACAGTGCTGCTGGCTTTGCAGGCCGATGTCGCGGAAAACTACTTCCTGATTCGTGAACTGGACACACAGCTGTATGTCTATCGACGCACCCTGGAATTGCGCAATGACACCTACCGCCTGATCAAGCACCGTCACGACAATGGCGATGCCGGCGAGCTCGATCTGGTCCGCGCGCACAGCGAACTTGAGGCCGCACGCTCCGAAGCGCTGGGTGTCGAGCGCAATCGCGCCTCGGCAGAACACGCCCTGGCCATCCTGCTCGGACTTGCTCCGGCAACGTTCAGCCTCGAACCCCAGTTGCTCGCAGCGAAAGACATCGAAATCCCTCCTGGCCTGCCCTCTTTCCTGCTCGAACGCCGGCCAGACATCGCCGCCGCAGAACGTGCCATGGCGGCTGCCAACGCGCGCATCGGCATCGCTAAAGCAGCGTTCTTCCCGAAGCTGGAACTCACGGCCTCCGGTGGTTTCGAATCTAGTGAACTGGGTAATCTGTTCGAGTGGTCCAGCCGCACCTTTCTGCTCGGTCCACTGGTAGGTGCCGCGATGACACTGCCCTTGTTCGATGGTGGTCGTCGCCAGGCCGGCGTCGACTACTCACGCGCAGCCTATGAGGAGGATGTGGCGCGCTACCGGGAAGTGGTGCTCAAGGCGTTCGCGGAAGTCGAAGACAATCTTGCGCTCTTGCGCATCATGGCCGAACAGAGCCGCGCGCAGCAGATCGCCTTGTCAGCGTCGGAGCGGGCAGCACAGCTTTCCCACCTGCAATATCGCGAAGGCTCGCATACACAGCTCGACACCATTGATGCCGACCGCACCCTGCTCGCCCAGCAACTGGCAAGTGCCCGCCTCAACGGCGACAAGGCGCGCTCAACCGTGCGCTTGGTCCGGGCGCTGGGTGGCGGCTGGGAAGATGCGCTGCAAAAGCAGCACGCCATTGTCAGCAACATCCGCAGCGAATGATCAAGCGCCGCCCTGGCTATCAGCAGGGGCGGCGTTTTCTTACAACGCAGGAAGCGTTGCCATACTGTTGGCCTCGGCAACGACCCAGTCGATAAACGCCTGCACCTCGGGACGTTGCGTGGCATCCGGACGCGTGACCACGTAATAGGCAAAACGTGACGGCCAGGGCTTGTCCAGCGCCACAACCAGTTTGCCGGAGTCGATATCTTCCTGGACATGAGTGTCCTGGACCAAGGCAATACCCTGCCCTGCTGCGGCTGCACGCAACAACAACAGATCCTCTTCAAAACTCATCCCGCGCCGCGCCTCGTCTCCCACTTGCACGCCATGGGCTTGCAACCAGAGCACCCAGTCGGCGCGATCACCGTCTTGCAGCAGTGGGTAATTAAGACAGTCGATCGGCTCACGAATCAGCGGCCCCTGGGCGAGCAATTCCGGACATGCCACCGGCAGCAACACCGGCGCCATCAGCCGGATCGACTCCAATCCCGGATAACTACCCAACCCGTGACGCAGCGCCACATCAATCCTGTCGCGCTTGAAGTCGACCATCTTCGCCGAAGCTTCCACACGCACCTCGATCTCCGGGTGCAATTCACTGAAGCGCCCGATGCGTGGCACCAGCCAGGCCGAAGCGAACGAAGGCACCGTGCTGATGGTTAGGGTTTTTTCAACCGCCAGGGATTCTAGGGTTGAAAGCGATTTCTCGATCTGATCAAAGCCGCGCAACAAGCCAGGGTGCACACGTGCGCCCGCTTCGGTGAGATAGACCCCATGACGCCCGCGCACAAACAGCGCAACCCCGATGCGCTCTTCCAACAGACGAATCTGCTGACTGACCGCCCCCGGCGTGACCCCCAGGCTTTCAGCTGCCGCCTTCAGGCTTCCCAGGCGCCCCGTTTCAGTAAAGGCACGCAGTGCGAGCAAGGGTAAAACGGCGCCCATGTATCCATCCTCAGTTTAGATAATCTAACGCCACGGAGGAGAATTCATCGTTTCTCAATCAGGCGGCTGCTGACTAGGATAGCAACTGAGGAACTGACTAGAAAGCAGCTAATCCAAGGCAGGCAGTGGACAATGAAAACCCCGGATTTGACCCTTTATACAGATAGTTCACCTAATGGATTCAAGATCACCATTGCCCTTGAAGAGCTAGGCTTACCGTACGTGCTCAGGCACGTGCATATCGATCAAGGGGAACATCGCCAACCTGATTTTCTTCAACTCAATCCCCACGGTCGCATTCCCGTGCTGGCTGACGAAGATAGCGGCGTCACGCTGTTCGAGTCTGCAGCCATCCTGTTGTACCTGGCGGAAAAAACCGGCCGCCTGCTACCCGGCAATCCGGTCATGCGTTGGTCGGCGATCAAATGGTTGATGTTTCACGCCTCGAGCATGGGCCCGATCCTCGGCCAGCGCGTGCATTACGAGCTGTTCGACAGCAAACCAAACCAGGCGGTGATCGAACGCTATCGGGGCCTCACCGAAGACACCTTCGCCACGCTCGATAACCAGCTCAAAGACAACTACTGGCTGGCCGGTTCGGAGTACAGCATCGCCGACATTGCCACCTTCGGCTGGATGCACATTGCTCACATCATCGATTTCGATTTCAAGGATTTCAGCCACCTGAGCGCCTGGTTTGAACGTGTCAGCCAGCGCCCCGCAGTGCAGCGCGGTATCAGCCTGCCGCAACCAGCGACCGGCCCCTGACCCTTACCACAGAAGAGAATCGGCATGAACGCGACCGTGATACGCACCGACCGCGCAACCACCCGAGGCGCCAGCGCGCCAGCATTTGCCAGGCACCCTGGCTACAACCGGATGTTCGCGGCAGATCAGCTGACGCTGGGCATCTTTCTGCCATTGCGCTTCTACGAAGGCGACATGAGCGTCCTGGTCGGGCAGGCCGACCTTGTCAGCGAGATTGACCGGCACGGGTTCGCTGCCGTCTGGGTCAGGGATGTGCCGTTGTTCGATCCGTACTTCGGCGATGCCGGTCAAGTCTTCGACCCCTTCACCTACCTGGCCTACCTGGCTGCCAGGACCAAACGAATCAGCCTGGCCACCGGCAGTGCGATTTTCTCCCTGCGTCACCCGATCGACCTGGCCAAAGCGGCTTCGACTATCGACCAGCTGTCCGGCGGGCGCCTGGTCATGGGGATTGCATCGGGTGACCGGCCTGTCGAGTTTCCAGCTTATGGCCTGGAGCACAGCGAACGTGGCGAACACTTCGCCGAAGCGGTGAGCTACTTCCGGCAGTTACTGCAAAAGGAAGAGACAACCATCGTCTCTACACTCGGCCACCTGAGTGGGGCGCTGCTTCTACCCAAACCTGCCACAGGCAACATTCCCTTGCTGGTCACCGGCTCCTCACGCCAATCCATGCAATGGCTGGGTGAACAGGCCGATGGCTGGCTGACCTATCCGCAATCAACGCAAAACATCGAGGGCCCGAGGCAACTTGCGCAGAAAATCAGCGCCTGGCGCGGCCACATTCCAGACCAGGGTTTTCGCCCCCACGCGACCAACGAATGGATCGACCTGGACGAGAATCCGAACTTTCCCCGTACCTCGCAGCGCGGAGGTTATGTACTTAAAACCGGGCGCAACGGCCTGATCGAGCTGCTCAGCGAATGGCGCGAGGCCGGCGTCAACCATGCGGCGATCGGTATCCACCTGGCACAACGTCCTGCGCACGAAATCATTCAGGAACTGGGTGAAGAGGTGCTGCCATTGTTCCCTTCCCACGAAGGACCAAAGCCTCTTCCACAGCACTGGTAAACAACTTGCGCGCAACTGCCGGAGTGCCCTTGCAACGCCGGCAGCCTGCAATCCCTTCACCCATCACAAGGACCACTCGGATGCACCTTGCCAGGACGACCTTCTACCGAGGTCACTTCGACAGCCAATTGGGACGGATAAACCTTCTGGTCGATAGCAACGGTGCACTGTTGCGACTGGACTTCGCCTTACCAGGAGCACTTCGCACACGCGCTGAATATGCCAGTGCCATTTTCCAGGAGGACGCAGTCAGCCACATCAGTCAGCAATTGAGCGAGTATTTCACCGGCAGCAGAACCGATTTCGATATAGAACTGGCACCGACCGGCAGCAGCTTTTTACATGAGGCCTGGGCGCTGCTCAGGGCGGTGCCCTACGGCACCACCACTACTTATGGCGCACTTGCCAAGACCATGGGCAAACCCGGATTTGCGCGCGCCATCGGCATGGCCAACGCGGTGAACCCGATCTCGATCATCGTCCCCTGCCATCGGGTCATCGCCGCCAGCGGCGCCCTGACCGGTTATAGCGGCGGCCTGGATAAAAAGCGCGGCCTGCTTGTGCTGGAAGCCGAGCACTCGGGCAACGACCTGGCGTGCGCACCCAACAGGCAAACCTGAAGGCAAGCGCGTCAGCGCCTGCCATTTACTGACAGCTAACACTTTTTCTACCCACCGTGCGCATCGCGGTGGGCTTTTTTATTCACACACCCGATCCTTGCCCGTGGTCTTGGCCCGATACAACGCTGAATCGGCTCGTGCCATCAACTGCGCCTGATCCTCGCCGTCCAGGCGCTGTACCACGCCATAGCTCATGGTCAATTGGCACTCGCCTATCGGCGGCGCCTGCTCCAGCGCCTGGCGAATGGTCATTGCCAGCCTGCGCGCATCGTCAAGTGACGCGCCGGCCAGCACCACGGCAAACTCGTCGCCCCCCCAACGCGCCAGCAGCTGCGACTCATGCAGACAACTTCTGATTCGCTCCACCAGGTCGACCAGGGCGCTGTCACCCCGCGCGTGACCGTAGCGATCATTGATCGGCTTGAAGTCGTCCAGATCCATAACGATCAGCGACAGTGGCTGACGAAAACGCCGGGCACGTTCACATTCTTGCTGCAGGACTTTTTCCAGGCGATAGCGGTTGGCGACCAGGGTCAGGGCATCACGTTCAGCCAGGTCGCGATTCTCGTCCAGTTGACGCTGCAACTGCTGATTGACCCACGACAGCTCACGCGTACGCTCGGCGACCAGCGCCTCGAGTGAATGATTCTGCTGCTCCAGTTGCTGCAACAAACGCTTGCTGGCGTCGATGTTGCGATGGGCGCCAAGCATCCGCGCCACCGAGCCATCCGGGTTGCGCGCAATGACATGGCCGCTGTCTTCAATCCACAGGTAGCTGCCATCCGAACATTTGCAGCGGTATTGCACTCGATACTGTTCAGCGCGCTGGGTGATGTAGGCCTCAAAATGCTCCATCACCCGCGGGTAGTCGTCGGGATGGATGACGCTCTCCCAGGTGAACACCGAGTTGTCCAGTGAGTGGCTGGCATAGCCAAGCATCTTGTACCAGCCCGGATTGCGGTAGACGTATCCGGTGTTGGCATTCCAATCCCAGATACCGTCACTGATCAGATCCAGCAGGGTTTGCAGTTGAGCGCGTTCAAACGTTACAGAGGGAACCCCCGGTCCTGCCGATTCAGGTGCTTGACTCATGGACTTTCTCCCTTGTCCGGACGTCGTCGTCCCAGTCTTGCCTAATCACTGCCTAGCTTATCTGTTTGCCGTCGACGGCAAGGAATTTCCCCTTCAAGGCAAACATGCTCCGAGGCTGCGCCGACCGCACCGCTGTGCACCCCTAATATAGTAGAGCCTAACGGTATGTTGACCAGCTGGCACAGGATTTGCCCTTGATGGAGCGTGTACCTGTATTCATTCAAGGAGATCGATCTGGTGAACATCGTCAATGGAGTCGGCTGGCAACAGCAGGTAATCAATCCTCTACGCGGCACTTCCGAGGCAACCGCTGAGTTGCAGGCCCAGTTTCGCGCCCCGGTTGCCACCAGCGGCGCGGCCGCACAACAGCAAAATCGCGGCAATACTGCGCAGCAGAACGCCGACGATGCCCGCGAAGAAGCCTTCGCCAAGCTCAAGGTACAGTTGCAAAACCCGGATGTTGCCCGACGCGAACAGGCCAGTGTCGCCGCCGCTGATGCCCCGACCACGAGTGCCGCCCAGGAGTTTCGCGACTACATGGCCCTCTCGCCTGCCGAGAAGATCAAACTCAAGCTGCTCAACGACCTGGGCATCACTGAGGAAGAGTTCGACGCCCTGCCCCCAGAGCAGCGGGAGATAATCGGGCGGAAAATTGCCGAGCTGCTGAACAAGGAAACCGAACTGCAATCACTGGCCACGCTCAATGCGCATATTCAGGGGCCTGAATTGTCGGCGAACCTGGTGGCGCAGCTGACGACGACGGACTCCGCACAGACCAGTACCGCCGACGAAACGCAGGAAAAAGATCCCCATCTTTGAGCGGAAATCGGAAAGCGATTAGCCAGCCAGTTGAAAGGCCCGTCGGTGAGGCGGGCCAGCCTTGAATTGTATGGTGTCCCAGGGCAGGTTCGAACTGCCAACCTTCCCCTTAGGAGGGGGATGCTCTATCCAATTGAGCTACTGAGACACAGGGTCGGCAACGAGCGTTGCACGACGGAGGACGGCGTGCATGTTAACCAGCATACCGGCATTTGTCATGTCATCCGTGGGGCTTTTTGCCTGTAGCTTTTAGCCTACTGGCGATGAGGATCGTGCATTTTGCAACAAGGCAGTGAGCCATTATTGCAGAATGCACGGAAAACTCGCACAAAAATCAATACAAGTGATTGATTTCAAAGGATTAAAAACCAAAAAAAGACTGGCATGCGGCGTGCAATTCGATAACAAAGTGCCCGGCAACCGCCCTTCACCGCTGTGGAGTATGCCTGATGAACCGCACACTGCTTTTGCTCAACGCCCTGGCATTGGCTGTACTGCTGGCCTTGATTCTGCAACCGCAAGGCGCGGTGGCAACCTCCCCGGCCGGAACAGCACCGGCAATGGCTCCACAGCTGACAGAATTCGACACCGCCACAGAGACGCTGCCGGCCTCGATCCAGCCGCCCAGGCTACAACCCACAGCCGAACAGCGGCTGATCTTCTGAACCTCAACGGCCAGCAAGCAGACCCTGTTGACGCAGAAACTCGAGCAATCGTTCCACGGTGTCATCGAGTCGGGCGGAGTTATCCAGCACGTACACATCCTCACCAGGCAGCTGCAGTTGCTGGCTGCGCGCCAGGCGACGCTCGATATCCTCCAGGCTTTCCCGGCCACGGGCGAGCAGGCGCTGGCGCAATACCTGCGGCTCGACAGTCAGCAGCACCGCCAGAAGATCAGGATATCGTTGTCGCGCCTCGGCCAGATGCGCGCGCGAGCCATTGACCAGCACGCTCCGCCCCTGCTGCAACCAACGGTCGATCTGCACCGGGATGCCGTAGTCCAGACCATTGGCCCGCCAGCTCAGGGCAAAGTCGCCTTCGGCACGCATGTGTGCAAAACGCTCGGGCGAAACACCGACGGCATCCTCACCCTTGGCCTCAGCCGAACGGGTGATCACCCGCCGAGCGACTGCCACGTGGTGAGCGGCCAATGCTTCGCGGGCAGCATCGATCAATGAGTCCTTGCCGGAGCCAGAAGGCCCCATCAAATAAACCAGGCGCCCAGGGAGTGCTGTACGGGGTTCGGCGCTTGCGTCATGCTGCATAGCCACTATGCTCATCGGTAAGGAAGCCTGCGCATTCTAGACGCTTTCAACGGCCTTTTTCGCCTGTTACTCACAGGTAATAACAACGGTACTGACGAACCGCTAAATGAAAAAATGAAAACTTTTCAAACCAGTCCTCATTTCTGATAATTGGTACTGGCAAAACGCCTCCACCCGGTTCAATATTTGTCACAGAATTGACGCCAAGGAACCGGCGACAATGAGGCATGATTCACACCTCATTCACAATTCAGGTTGAACATTTTGTCGCCGTGATGGTCGTACTGAGATCGTGCGGCCAATTTCGAGAACCGCTTCCCCCTGAACTAAAACCGGTCAATTATATGCGCCCAATGAAACAGGCTGTTTACTCTAGCCGCACCGCTGACAAATTCGTCGTCCGCCTCCCCGACGGAATGCGTGAGCGCATTGCCGAAGTAGCGCGCCACCACCATCGCAGCATGAACTCGGAAATCATCGCCCGCCTGGAGCAGAGCCTGATCCAGGAAGGAGCCCTGGGTGACGAGCTGAGCATGCGCCTGGACAGCCCGGAGCTGTCGCTGCATGAACGTGAATTGCTGCAACGCTTCCGCCAACTTTCCCATCGCCAGCAGAACGCGCTGGTGGCCTTGATTGCTCACGACGTCGAGATGGCTGCAGACGCTTCCTGATTCACTGCCCGTCGCAATAAAAAAAGCCAGCGAATGCTGGCTTTTTTGTGTCTGGGCTGCAGCAGCCCTTACAACAGGAAGATGGTCGCAAGACCAAGGAAGATAAAGAACCCGCCACTGTCGGTCATGGCAGTGATCATCACGCTGGCACCCATGGCCGGGTCGCGCCCCAGGCGTGCCAGGGTCATTGGAATCAACACGCCCATCAGTGCCGCAAGCAGCAGATTGAGGGTCATTGCCGCGGTCATCACCACGCCCAGCGACCAGCTGCCATACAGCAGATAGGCCACCACACCGATCACTCCGCCCCACACCAGGCCGTTGATCAAGGCCACCGCCAGCTCTTTGCGCATCAGCCGCGTGGTGTTGCCCGGACTGACCTGGTCAAGCGCCATGGCACGCACAATCATGGTGATGGTCTGGTTGCCGGAGTTGCCGCCGATACCCGCCACGATCGGCATCAGTGCCGCCAGCGCCACCAGCTTCTCGATCGAGCCCTCGAACAGGCCGATCACCCGCGAGGCCACGAATGCGGTAATCAGGTTGATCGCCAGCCACGCCCAACGGTTGCGTAACGAACGCCAAACCGAGGCAAAGATGTCTTCCTCTTCGCGCAGACCGGCCATGTTCAGCACTTCGGTCTCGCTTTCCTCACGAATCAGGTCGACCATCTCGTCAATGGTCAAACGACCGATCAGGCGACCGTTCTTGTCCACCACCGGCGCCGATACCAGGTCGTAACGCTCGAACGCCTGCGCGGCGTCGTAC
Source organism: Pseudomonas sp. GW821-FHT10B02 (assembly GCF_059415665.1). Taxonomy (NCBI): domain Bacteria; kingdom Pseudomonadati; phylum Pseudomonadota; class Gammaproteobacteria; order Pseudomonadales; family Pseudomonadaceae; genus Pseudomonas; species Pseudomonas sp. GW821-FHT10B02. The sequence goes on from NZ_JBWKNR010000015.1 coordinate 132,636, forward strand.
GCATCTTCTTCCGGCTGGAACACCACCGGGTCATCGGCCATGACTTCGGCCACCTGCTTTTCGGGGTCGTTGACCAGCAGACGCTTGATCGGCAGCACGCCCTTGAGGATGCCGTCGTAATCGACCACGAAGAGTTTGTCGGTATGCCCTGGCAGCTCCTTGAGACGGCGCAGGTAACGCAATACCACTTCCAGGCTGACGTCTTCACGGATGGTGACCATCTCGAAGTCCATCAGCGCACCGACCTGCTCCTCGTCATAGCTCAGCGCGGAGCGGACGCGCTCTCGCTGCTGGGCATCGAGGGTTTCCATCAACTCATGGACAACGTCGCGCGGCAGCTCTGGCGCCAGGTCGGCCAACTCGTCGGCGTCCATCTCCTTGGCGGCGGCGAGCAGTTCATGATCGTCCATGTCGGCGATCAGGGTTTCACGAACCGAGTCGGATACTTCCAGGAGGATGTCGCCGTCGCGCTCGGCCTTGACCAGCTGCCAGACAGTCAGGCGATCGTCCAGGGGCAAGGCTTCGAGAATGTAAGCGACGTCAGCGGAGTGCAGATCATCGAGCTTGCGCTGCAGCTCGACGAGGTTCTGGCGGTGAACGAGGTTTTCTACCAGGTCATGGTGATGACCTTCCTGACGGTGAGTCAGGTCTTCGACCACGCGTTGACGCTGCAGCAGCTCGACCACCTGAGCCAGGCGATCCTGCAAGCTCTCTTGCGTCTTTTTTACTTCGATTTCAGTCATAGGCGAACTCCACTCCCAGCAGCGGAGCACGCCGGGAGAATCAATCAGTCAGATCTTGATTGGCAAAACTTGCTATTGAGTAACTACTGGGTAAGTCCATGGTGGTTTTCCACAAGCCCCGGCGGGGCTGACGGGCGCAATCATACACCGCTTGAGCTGTCAGGGTGCTGAAAAAATCGTGGCTAGAACAATCGTTTGCGAGACATAGCTATGACAACCTGTGCCGCTATCAGTGCGACGGCGGCCAAGGTAAAAAAAACACATGTCAGGAAGAAAAACACAGAACGCAGAAAAGCAAAAAGCCCGCCTTGGTAGGCGGGCTTTCTGTTGTATGGTGCACTCAGGAGGATTCGAACCTCCGACCGCTCGGTTCGTAGCCGAGTACTCTATCCAGCTGAGCTATGAGTGCAGGGTTGGCGCTTGATGGACCAGATCACCTCTGGTTGAAGCTGAAACAACTTTCAAGATGAAAACTGTTTCGTCGTATGGTGCACTCAGGAGGATTCGAACCTCCGACCGCTCGGTTCGTAGCCGAGTACTCTATCCAGCTGAGCTATGAGTGCAGGGTTGGCGCTTGATGGACCAGATCACCTCTGGTTGAAGCTGAAGCAACTTTCAAGAAGAAAACTGCTTCGTCGTATGGTGCACTCAGGAGGATTCGAACCTCCGACCGCTCGGTTCGTAGCCGAGTACTCTATCCAGCTGAGCTATGAGTGCATTTGTTACCGCGCATTATAGGCCGCTAAATCTTTTTGCCAACCACTTTTTCGTTTAATTTCAACGACTTAGGCGATTCAGGCAGATTACAGCGTCCTACATGAATAATGGCGGAGAAGGGGGGATTCGAACCCCCGATACCCTTGTGAGGTATACTCCCTTAGCAGGGGAGCGCCTTCGGCCACTCGGCCACCTCTCCGCAACACGGGGCGTATAATAACCAGAGCTTTCCCCGTTTGCAAACTCTTTTTTGAAAAAAACTCGATAAAAATTAATGGCTTGGTTCTTCGTCCTTCTCTTTCTTGATCCGCAGGTAGATTTCCTCGCGGTGGACGGCCACTTCTTTAGGGGCGTTTACACCGATTCGCACCTGGTTTCCTTTGACGCCGAGCACGGTCACAGTGATTTCGCCATCGCCAATGATCAAGCTCTCGGCGCACCGACGAGTCAGAATCAACATACCTTTCTCCTCACGAAATTCAGTTCAGGGACAACAGTCTGCAAAAAAAAAGGGCTTCAGCCAGCAACCTGTGACGGCCACCGACCTACGCCTAAGTATTGACTAGCGCGAGTAAAACGACAGATTTCTCACACCCGCCAGAAAAGCGAAGGGCGCGGCTTAGCCGCGCCCTTGAGGCAACGCCTTACTCACCCTGTCGGGTAGGGGCGTCCAGTTCGAAAGCGGTATGCAGGGCGCGTACCGCCAGTTCCAGGTACTTCTCTTCAATCACTACCGAGACCTTGATCTCGGAGGTAGAGATCATCTGGATGTTGATGCTCTCTTTAGCCAGGGCTTCGAACATGCGGCTGGCCACACCGGCGTGGGAGCGCATGCCAACGCCAACGATCGAGACCTTGGCAATGTTGGTGTCGCCCACCACTTCGCGAGCGTTGAGCTCCTCGGCGGTTTTGTCCAGGACCTTGTGGGCCTTGTCGTAGTCGTTGCGGTGCACCGTGAAGGTGAAGTCGGTGGTGTTATCGTGCGAAACGTTCTGCACGATCATGTCGACTTCAATGTTCGCGGCGCTGATCGGACCGAGGATCTTGAAGGCAACGCCCGGGGTATCCGGTACGCCGCGAATGGTCAGCTTGGCTTCATCGCGATTGAAGGCGATGCCGGAAATGATCGGCTGTTCCATGGATTCCTCTTCATCAATAGTAATGAGGGTACCCGGACCCTCCTGGAAGCTGTGCAGCACGCGCAGCGGAACGTTGTACTTGCCGGCGAACTCGACGGCACGGATCTGCAGGACCTTGGAACCGAGGCTGGCCATTTCCAGCATCTCTTCGAAGGTGATCTTGTCCAGACGCTGAGCCTGGGACACCACACGCGGATCGGTGGTGTAGACACCATCGACGTCGGTGTAGATCTGGCATTCGTCCGCCTTGAGCGCAGCCGCCAGGGCAACACCGGTAGTGTCGGAGCCACCGCGACCGAGCGTAGTGATGTTGCCGTGCTCGTCCACACCCTGGAAGCCTGCGACCACGACCACGCGACCGGCCTTGATATCGGCACGAATCTTCTGGTCGTCGATCTGCAGGATGCGCGCCTTGTTGTGCGCGCTGTCAGTGAGGATGCGCACCTGGTTGCCGGTGTACGACACCGCAGGAATCCCCCGCTTCATCAGGGCCATGGCCAGCAAGGCGATGGTCACCTGCTCGCCAGTGGACACGATCACATCCAGCTCTCGCGGAACCGGCTGATCACTGATCTGCTTGGCCAGGTCGATCAGGCGATTGGTTTCGCCACTCATCGCCGATAGCACAACCACCAGGTCATCGCCGGCCTCGCGGAATTTCTTGACCTTTTCGGCAACCTGCTCGATTCGCTCGACCGTGCCGACCGAAGTGCCGCCAAATTTCTGTACGATCAACGCCATTTCAAAGCCGCCTCAGCCCATGAAGGGCACCCAATAAACATTCAAACGACGCCACGGCCCGCCACTAGACGACGGGCCGAACAGCGCCTTAAACGCCCTGCTCCACAAATGGCACGGTCAGGGCCAGCGCGTTGTCCAGCGCGGCGGTATCAACGCCACCACCTTGCGCCATGTCCGGACGACCGCCACCCTTGCCGCCCACTGCGGCAGCGGCTTGCTTCATCAAATCACCGGCTTTGAGTTGGCCAGTCAGGTCTTTGGTCACACCGGCAACCAGTACGACCTTTTCCTCATGGACACTGCCGAGCAGGATCACTGCGCGGCCGAGTTTGTTCTTCAGCTGATCGACCAGCGCCAGCAGCGCCTTGCCGTCCTGACCATCCAGGCGTGCAGCCAGGACTTTAACGCCCTTGACCTCAACAGCCGAGTTGGACAGGTCGTCACCGGCAGCACTGGCGGCCTTGGCCTGCAGTTGCTCCAGTTGTTTTTCCAGCTGGCGGTTGCGCTCGAGCACGGCCGAAAGCTTGTCGATCAGGTTGTCGCGACTGCCCTTGACCAGTTGCGCGGCTTCCTTGAGCTGCTCTTCGGCAGCATTGAGGTAAGCCAGTGCCGCCTCGCCAGTGACCGCTTCGATACGGCGCACGCCGGAGGCCACACCGCCTTCGCTGATGATCTTGAGCAGGCCGATATCACCGGTACGCTTGGCGTGGATACCACCGCACAGCTCGACGGAGAAGTCGCCGCCCATGCTCAGTACACGCACGCTGTCGCCGTATTTCTCGCCGAACAGCGCCATGGCGCCCTTCTGCTTGGCGGTATCGATATCGGTCTCTTCGGTTTGCACCTCGGAGTTCTTGCGCACTTCGCGGTTGACGATGTCTTCCAGGGCCTTGAGCTGCTCCGGCTTGACCGCTTCGAAGTGACTGAAGTCGAAACGCAGGCGCTGGCTGTCGACCAGCGAGCCTTTCTGTTGTACGTGATCACCCAGCACCTGACGCAGCGCTGCATGCAGCAGGTGAGTGGCGGAGTGGTTCAGCGAGGTGGCGTGCTGGACATCGGCGTCGACCTTGGCCTGAACCTTGGAGCCGACCACCAGGGTGCCGCTGGCGACCACGCCGTGGTGCAGGAAGGCGCCGCCGGTCTTGGTGGTGTCACGCACGTCAAAGCGTACATTGCCAGCTTGCAGGTAACCGGTGTCACCCACCTGGCCACCGGATTCGGCGTAGAACGGTGTACGATCGAGGATCACTACGCCCTGCTCACCTTCAGCCAGTTGCTCGACGACTTTGCCGTCCTTATAAAGAGCAACGATGCTCGCTTCACCTTCGGTGCTGGTGTAGCCGGTGAATTCGGTGGCCACATCAACCTTGACCAGGGTGTTGTAGTCCAGACCAAAGGCGCTGGCGGAACGCGCGCGCTCACGCTGCGCTTCCATTTCCCGCTCGAAGCCTTCTTCGTCGATCGTCAGTTCGCGCTCGCGAGCGATGTCGGCGGTCAGGTCCATCGGGAAGCCGTAGGTGTCGTAGAGTTTGAACACCACATCACCTGGAACCACGCTGCCTTTGAGCTCGGCCAGATCCTGCTCGAGGATCTTCAGGCCCTGCTCCAGGGTCTTGGCGAACTGCTCTTCTTCAGCCTTGAGCACGCGCTCAATGTTGGCTTGCTGCTGGGTGAGCTCCGGGAAGGCTTCGCCCATCTCGGCGACCAGCGCCGCAACGATCTTGTAGAAGAAGCTGCCAGTGGCGCCCAGCTTGTTGCCGTGACGGCAGGCGCGACGAATGATCCGGCGCAGTACATAGCCACGACCTTCGTTGGACGGCAATACGCCGTCGGCAATCAGGAAGCCGCACGAACGGATGTGGTCGGATACCACCTTGAGCGACGACTGCTCTTCGTTCTTGCAGCCGATGGCCGCAGCAGACGCTTCGAGCAGGCTGCGGAACAGGTCGATCTCATAGTTCGAGTGCACGTGCTGCATGACCGCACTGATGCGCTCCAGACCCATGCCGGTGTCCACCGACGGTGCCGGCAGCGGGTGCAGTACGCCGTCGGCGGTGCGGTTGAACTGCATGAAGACGTTGTTCCAGATCTCGATGTAACGGTCACCGTCTTCTTCCGGCGAGCCGGGTGGGCCGCCCCAGATGTCCGGGCCGTGATCGTAGAAGATCTCGGTGCAAGGACCGCACGGGCCGGTATCGCCCATGGTCCAGAAGTTGTCGGAGGCGTACGGCGCGCCCTTATTGTCGCCAATACGCACCATGCGCTCGGCCGGGACGCCGATTTCCTGGGTCCAGATGTCGTATGCCTCGTCATCGCTGGCATAGACGGTAACCCAGAGTTTTTCTTCCGGCAGGTTCAGCACCTTGGTCAGGAAGGTCCAGGCGTAGGTGATGGCGTCTTTCTTGAAATAGTCACCGAAGCTGAAGTTACCCAGCATTTCGAAGAAGGTGTGGTGACGGGCGGTGTAGCCGACGTTTTCCAGGTCGCTGTTCTTGCCACCGGCGCGCACGCACTTCTGGCTGCTGGTCGCGCGGGTGTAGGCGCGCTTTTCCTGGCCAAGGAAGCAGTCCTTGAACTGGTTCATCCCCGCGTTGGTGAACAGCAGGGTCGGGTCGTTGCCCGGAATCAAGGAGCTGGAGGCAACTCGGGTATGTCCCTGCTCTTCGAAGAAGCGAAGGAAGGCTTCACGGATTTCTGCGCTTTTCATAGGTTCTTCCACGGAAACGGCGGCCTTACGGCAAATGCTTGCGTCAAATTGACGAAACGACGGCAAAGGGCCGCATTATATCGGGCCTTAGGCTCGGATGCAGTGTGTTTATGCTATAGAAACCGTCAATTGGACGCTCTGCAACCTTCAGCTGATCTCGTATTACTGGGGATGCGAGGTGGAATTGGCAAGGTTTCCCGGATGAAATGCCATTCATCCGCAAAAAAATCGTTAGCAGCCTATACGTTTGCTTCACATATGTGCTAATAATTCTCCGCCGCCGACGCCCGGTGGCAACGTTCTCAGGGCGGGGTGCAATTCCCCACCGGCGGTAATTGCGCAACCTGCGCATAGCCCGCGAGCGCTTGCAGGCTTTTCTTGCAAGGTCAGCAGACCCGGTGTGATTCCGGGGCCGACGGTCATAGTCCGGATAAAGAGAGAACGGGATAGGCACGCCTGTGCCTGTCGTTGCGCACCTGCGCGGCGAAATCCCCTTCGATCCAGATGCCCTGTTTCTCATACAAACAGGAGTCCGTTTCAATGCAACCTACCGCAATCGATAGCAAAAACCCTTCCCACGAGCGCATCGCCTTCATCCAGGCCTGCTGGCACAAGGATATTGTCGATCAGGCACGTAAAGCCTTCGTCGAGGAAATGGGCGTTTTGGGCTATCAGGCAAGCGATATCGATTTCTTTGAAGTCGGTGGCGCCTTCGAAATCCCCCTGCACGCCAAGCTGCTGGCCCGTAGCGGTCGCTATGCCGGCATTGTTGCCGCTGGCCTGGTCGTCGATGGCGGCCTGTACCGCCACGAGTTCGTTGCGCAGTCAGTGATCAGCGGGCTGATGCAGGTTCAGCTGGAAACCGAGGTACCGGTGTTCTCGGTGGTCCTGACCCCGCATCACTTCCACGCCGGTGATGAGCATCAGAACTTCTACTTCGAGCATTTCCTGGTCAAGGGTGCCGAGGCGGCGAAGACCTGTGCCGATACGCTGCAGAAGTTGCGCGCCCTGCGCCGCAATGACCTGGCGCAGAAACGCGTAGGTTGATACTGGTAGGAGCGGGCTTGCCCCGCGATTGCGGAGTGTCAGTCACTCTGAATCGCGGGCAAGCCCGCTCCCACCAAAGCCCGATTCAGGCCAACTGATCGGGCGTGGTCGGCACGATCAGAATCCCTGCGCGCAAGCCATTCTTGACCTTGGGATTGGGGAAAATGATCCGCGCCCCCTCCTCTTCGACGATCCAGCGCGTGCTGCTCAGGTCTTCTGCCAGCAGATAGCCCTTGGACAATTCTGAAAAATTCTCGATATCCGCCGGCAGATGCAAGTGGAAGCTGTCGCTGTGCTTGATGATCTCGCGAGCTACGCTAAACAGCTGCAAGCCATCCAGCGCTTCAGGTTCTTCAGGCTCGTTGCCTTCGATGATCTGCTTGAGGCGGGTTTCCAGGCGCTCAAGGTTGACCTGCGCGTTCTGCCCAAAAGGCCGCGCCTTGCCCAGCTCCAGGGTAAAGGCTTCAGCATCGAGCGTTTCGTAGGTGTAGGCGGTAAAGGTGACCGAGGTCTTGCTTTGCAGCAACACAGCCTCCATGCCTGCCGCACGCAGGCGCGCCAGCTCGCGACGAGAATGCTGGCGACCTTCCTTGAACGGATACAGTGCAAACTGTTCGATCTTCGAACCGCGAATGGCGGTGTGCAGATCGTAGTGCAACCGGGTACGCCCGGGCACACTGAAAAAGGTGGTGGCCAGACGCTCCAGCTCGCAAGCGCGCAACGCTTCCGAACCACTGGAGAGCTCATGCCGACCATTGAACAGACGGTTGACGTCCTGCTCCAGATAACGCTCGCCCTTGCGGATCGCCTCGGGGTTGCCAAACAGGAACAGAATCCGCGCCCGCGGCTTGATCTCGCCCTTGGCGATGCCATGCAGCAACTCGTCGAGCAACTCGATGGGGGCGGTTTCGTTACCGTGGATACCTGCAGAAAGCAGCAGGTCCATGCCGTTGTCACGCGCTTCAGGAGGGCGCACTTCAAGCGCCCCCTCGCCAAGCCAGCGCATGCGCACGCCGTCGACAGTCAGCTGGGTCTTCTCTGCCGGTTCACGACCGGCAAGGGTCAGTTCGAGCAGTTTGCCGAGGGCGAGCATGGGCTATTCCTTAGTGATGGTGGCCGCAATCAGGACCATGTACGTGATCATCATCGCCGCCGGCGTCAGCCGGTTCCATTTCCAGCTGCAGGCTGACCAGGTTGGTGGCCAGCGGGCGCAGCAACAGATTGGCGTACTCTTCGTCGTCTTCTTCGACGTCGACACCGATCAGCAGCTGACCACGGCCATCCTGCTGAATCCATACCTCCTTGCCTTGCCAGACCACCGCAAAGCGGGTGCAGGAAGTTTCCAGCTGGGTACCATCGTCATCTTCAAGGATCAGCTGCAGGGTGTCGGACATAGTCGAATTCTCTCTCAAGGTTGGAGTTGGAACGGATAGACCGAACCCAGTTTGAGGATCTGGGTCAGCTCATCCAGTGCCGTACGGCACTCCAGCAACAGTTGCGGGTCCGCCAGGTCGGCTTCGCTCAGGCGGTCGCGGTAGTGCTTGTCGACCCACTGGGTCAGGGTGTCGTACAGCGGCGCCGTCATGATAACCCCTGGATTGACCGCTGCCAGTTCAGTTTCATTGAGTGCCACGCGCAAACGCAGGCACGCCGGGCCACCGCCGTTCTGCATGCTCTGCTTGAGGTCGAATACCTTGACCTCGGCAACCGGACCGCCCTGGCCGGTCAACGCCGACAGGTAGGCCCAGACCCGCTCGTTGTTGCGGCACTCTTCCGGGACGATCAGCAGCATCGAACCGTCGGCACGGGTCAGCAGCTGGCTGTTGAACAGGTACGAACGCACCGCATCCTCTACCGTGACAGCCGAGCGTGGCACGCAGATCGCCTTGAAGTTGCCACCCCGTTTAGCCAGTTTAGCTTGCAGTTGGCCAAGCATCGCCTCGGTCTCGAGGAAGGCGTCTTCGTGGTAGAACAGCACCTCGCCGTTACCCACCGCGATCACGTCGTTGTGGAACACACCCTGGTCGATCACCGCCGGGTTCTGCTGGGCAAACACTACCCCCTCCTCGCTCAGCCCGTGCAGCCGGGCGACCGCCTGGGAAGCCTCGAGGGTCTGGCGCGCCGGGTACTTCTGCGGGGCCGGGTAGCGGGTGTCGAAGGCGCTGCGGCCGTAGACGAAGAACTCCACGCCAGCCTCACCGTAGCTGCGGCAGAAGCGCGTGTGGTTGGCGGCGCCTTCATCACCGAACTGCGCCACCGCCGGCAACGCGGCATGGTGGGCAAAGTGCTTGTTGTCGGCGAACATCGCCCCGAGCACACGACTGGTGGTCGGGTGCTCGATGCTGCGGTGATACTTGCAGTTGAGGTTGGCGGCGGTGAAATGCACGCGGCCGTCGGCGGTGTCGGCACTCGGACTGACCGTGGCGGCGTTGGCCACCCACATGCTCGACGCCGAGCAGCTGGCGACCAGCAATGGCATCGCTTCTTTGGCGGCGCGCTGGATCACCTCGGCATCAGTGCCGCAGAAGCCCAGCCGGCGCAGTGCGCCAACGTCCGGACGCTCCTGCGGGGCGAGAACACCCTGCTGGAACCCCATCTCCATCAACGCCTTCATCTTCGCCAGGCCCTGACGCGCGGCTTCGCGCGGGTTGGAGCCCTGCTGGCTGTTGCTCTGCGAGGCAACGTTGCCGTAGGACAGCCCGCCGTAGTTATGCGTCGGTCCCACCAGACCATCAAAGTTCACTTCAAACGATTTCATCGGCAAGGCTCCGTGGACCTTTTGTTATAGGGAGACGCCTGGCGTCAGCGTGGCAGGCAGGGTCAGGCTGGCGGTCTCCAGCGAGGCTACCGGGTAAGCGCAATAGTCGGCTGCATAGTAGGCACTGGCGCGATGGTTGCCGCTGGCACCCACACCACCGAACGGCGCACTGCTGGCAGCACCGGTCAATTGCTTGTTCCAGTTGACGATGCCCGCGCGGCTTTGCAGCCAGAAGTACTGATAACGGGCATGCGAGTCGGACAGCAAACCGGCGGCAAGGCCGTACTGGGTGTTGTTGGCTTCGGCAATCGCCGCGTCGAAATCGCTGTAGCGAATGACCTGCAGCAGCGGGCCGAAAAACTCTTCGTCCGGGCGCTCGGCTACAGCGGTTACATCGACGATACCAGGGGTCAGCAAGGCAGCAGAGGCTTGCGGCTGGGTCATGCCCAGCAGCGACACGCCACCGTTGCTCAGCAATTGTGCCTGGGCATCGAGCAGCGCCTTGGCGGCCGTCAGCGAGATGACCGAACCCATGAACGGTGCCGGTTGCTGATCGAAGGCGCCGACGGAGATGGTCTTGCACACCTCGACCAGACGCTTGAGCAGTGAATCGCCCCACGCGCCTTGCGGTACCAGCAGTCGACGCGCGCAAGTGCAGCGCTGACCGGCAGAGATGAACGCCGACTGGATGATGGTGTAGACCGCCGCATCCAGGTCCTTGACCTCATCGACCACCAGCGGATTGTTGCCGCCCATTTCCAGGGCCAGGATCTTGTCCGGACGGCCGGCGAACTGCTGGTGCAGCAAGTTGCCGGTACGGCTGGAACCGGTGAAGAACAGGCCATCGATGCCCGGGTTGGCAGCCAGGGCCACGCCGGTTTCACGCGCACCCTGAACCAGGTTCAAGACGCCCGCCGGCAGGCCGGCTTCGATCCAGCACTTGACCGTCAGCTCGGCAACCTTGGGGGTCAGTTCACTGGGCTTGAACACCACAGTGTTACCGGCCAGCAGCGCCGGTACGATGTGACCGTTAGGCAGATGGCCAGGGAAGTTGTAGGGCCCGAACACCGCTACCACACCATGAGGCTTGTGGCGCAATACGGCGGTGGCATCGGCCAGCGGGCCGCTCTTCTCACCGGTACGCTCGCGGTAGCTCTGTACCGAAATGGCGACCTTGTTGACCATGCTGGTCACTTCGGTAGCGGACTCCCACAGCGGCTTGCCGGTTTCTTCACCAATGCAACGGGCCAGCTCGTCAGCGTTAGCCTTGAGCGCTGCAGCAAAGGCTTCGAGCACACTGATGCGAGCCTCCAGCGACTGCAGCGCCCAGCCGGCAAAGGCCTGGCGCGCTGCCTTGACGGCGCTATCGACCTGCTCGGCACTGGCACCCTGGCCTTGCCAGATAACCTTTTGACTGACCGGATCCAGCGATTGCAGCGCTTCGCCCTGCCCTGCCTGCCAGCTGCCGGCGATAAAGTGAGTCGTCATTATTTGGCCTCCCGGGCAGCAGACAGCGGCACGGCTCGCACCTGGTCACCGGCACTCAGGCGCAAGCGTTTTGCGGTCAACGGATCGACCACCAGGGTACCGGCCGCCAGGCGCGCCGGCGCCGCGGTGATGCGGCACTCTTCGCGCTTACGGTTATGGATGATGAAGGGCGTGGCATCGTCGCCCGGCGTGCCAACGGCCAGTACCAGCGCCTGGCTGTCGTGCACCGCACGAATCTTGCTGGTTTCGCATTCCACAGCGGGGCCTGCGTCGAAAATGTCGACATAGCCCTGATAGCTGAAGCCTTCGCTCTTGAGCATGGCCAAGGCCGGCTCGGTGTCGGTGTGGACGCGACCGATCACGCCACGAGCGGCTTCGGAAAGGAAACAGGTGTACAACGGAAACTTGGGCATCAGCTCGGCGATGAACGCTTTGTTGCCGACACCGGTCAGGTAATCGGCCTGGCTGAACTCCATTTTGAAGAAATGTCGACCCAGGCTCTCCCAAAACGGTGAACGCCCCTGCTCATCAGACATGCCGCGCATCTCGGCAATGATCTTGTTGCCGAACAGTTCGGCAAACTCGGCGATGAACAGCAGGCGCGCCTTGGCCAGCAGACGGCCGTTGAGGCCACTGCGATGGTCGCTGCGCAGGAATAACGAACACAGCTCGGAATTGCCGGTCAGGTCGTTGGCAAGGAACAGCGTCGGGATCTCGCGGTAGATGTTCAGCTCTTGCGAGGCGCTGACCGTCAGGCCGACCCGGTAGTTGTACCAGGGCTCACGCAAGCCGACCGCGCCGGCGATGGCGGAAATCCCGACCACCACGCCTTCGTCGTTTTCCAGCACGAACAGGTAGTCAGCGTCGCCACGCTCCGCTTCGCCACGGAAAGTTTTCTCGGCCCAGCTGACCCGGTGCGCCAGGCGCTCCTCGTTGGCCGGCAATGTGGTCAGGCCGGTGCCGGTGCTGCGCGCCAACTCGATCAGCGCCGGTAAATCGCTGCTGCGTACGGGACGAACGATCATGCTATCTCCTCGGGCGGCGGCCTTTGGCCTGCCGCGAAACTCGACCTGGGGGCTCGGTTATCGAACCGCAGGAATCAAACCGCGACCAAGCGCACACTGGCGCCTTCACCGACGCCCAGGGCTTCGGCGGCTTCAAGACTCAGGGTGACCGGTTTGCCAGGCACCCAGTCCAGTTCCAGGAGCACGGCACGGTAATCCTGCAACTGGCCATTGCACACCAGGTAAGGACGCCCGCCCTTGACCACGGCGCTGTCGAGCTTGACCGGCACCACGCGGCTCTGGGCAATCGAACGGATACTCGAGACCCGCGCATGCAAGGTCGGGCCACCGTCGAAAATGTCGATGTAGTGATCGGTCTCGAAGCCTTCGCGCATCAGGATGTCGAAGGTGATCTGCGCACGCGGATGCACCTGGCCCATGGCCTCTTGCGCGGCATCCGGCAGCAGCGGCACGTAGATCGGGTAATGCGGCATCAGCTCGGCCAGGAAGGTCCGGCTCTTGAGGCCACACAGGCGCTCGGCCTCGGCGTAGTTGAGGTCGAAGAAGTTACGCCCGATGGCATCCCAGAACGGCGAATCACCGTTCTCGTCGCTGTAGCCGACGATCTCGGTCACCACCGAGTCGGCGAAACGCTCGGGGTGAGCGGCCATGAACAGCAGGCGACCACGGGAGTTGAGCTCCGACCAGCCGGTGCCGACCAACTCTGGCAGGACGTAGAAGCTGGTCAGCAGGCTGTTGCCGGTCAGGTCATGGCACTGTGAAAGCACATGGATCTTGTTGTGGATCTTCAGCTCGCGCGAAGCATGCACAAAGGTCTCGTTACGGAAGCTGTAGAACGGTTCGGAATAACCCGCCGAGGCGACGATCGCCGAGCAGCCGACCAGCTTGCCGGTGCCGCTGTCTTCAAGCACGAAGAAATAGCTCTCTTCGCCGTTGAAACTGACTTCGGCAGCGAAGGACGTCTCCGAAGCGGCAATCTTGTCGCTCAGACGCTCGGCATCATCCGGCAAGGACGTGACACCAATGGGGCTGTCCGCTGCCAGACGCTGTACTTCGCCCAGATCAGCCATTTGCGCGGGGCGCATCACCAGCATGGTGTCACTCCTTTCGGGAAAACAGGCCAGCCATCGCCGGCACAGGAAAAATCAGCAAGCGCCCGCTGGGCACTGGCTCTGGAATTCGGATTCACCGGCCCCGAAAGGCCGGCGAAAGGACCGCAGGCGCTTATCAGGCCTGGGTCAGTTTTGCCGCAGCACGTTCGAAACGGTCCAGGCCTTCGTCGATATCGGCATCCTCGACCACCAGGCTCGGGGCGAAACGCACCACATCGGGACCGGCTTGCAGCACCATCAGGCCTTCTTTCTCGGCGGCGTTGAACACGTCCTTGGCCTTGCCTTTCCAGGCGTCGGTCAGCACGCAACCGATCAGCAGACCAATGCCACGCACCTGGGTGAACAGGCCGTACTTCTCGCCGATCTGCTCGAGGCGGGCTTTGAACTTCTGGTGCTTGGCCTTGACGCCCGCCAGCACCTCAGGGGTGTTGACCACGTCCAGCACGGCATTGGCCACGGCGCACGCCAGCGGGTTGCCGCCGTAGGTGGTGCCGTGGGTGCCGACGGCCAGGTGCTTGGCCAGGGCTTCGGTGGTCAGCATGGCGCCGATCGGGAAGCCGCCGCCCAGGCTCTTGGCGCTGGAGAGGATGTCCGGGGTCACGCCGTAGTGCATGTAGGCGAACAGCTCACCGGTACGGCCAACGCCGGTCTGCACTTCGTCGAAGATCAGCAACGCGTTGTGCTTGTCGCACAGCTCGCGGGCACCTTGCAGGTAAGCAACGTCTGCCGGGACCACACCGCTCTCGCCCTGGATCGGCTCGATGACCACGGCGCAGGTCTTGTCGGAGATCTGCGCCTTGAGTGCTTCCAGATCGTTGTACGGCACATGGCTGATGCCGGTGATTTTCGGGCCGAAACCGTCGGAGTACTTCGGCTGACCGCCGACACTCACGGTGAACAGGGTACGACCGTGGAAGCTGTTAACAGTGGCGATGATTTCGTGCTTTTCCGGGCCGAAACGGTCATGGGCGACACGACGGGCCAGCTTGAAGGCGGCTTCGTTGGCTTCGGCGCCGGAGTTGCAGAAGAACGCACGCTCAGCGAAGGTCGCGTCGACCAGCTTGTGGGCCAGACGCAGGGCGGGTTCGTTGGTGAATACGTTGGACACGTGCCACAGCTTGTTGGCCTGCTCGGTCAGCGCGCCAACCAGCGCCGGGTGTGCATGGCCCAACACGTTTACGGCAATCCCGCCCGCGAAGTCGATCAGCTCGCGGCCCGACTGATCCCAGACTCGGGAGCCAGCACCACGAACGGGGATAAAGGCCGCCGGTGCGTAATTGGGAACCATTACCTGGTCGAAATCGGCGCGTTGCACCGGAGCTTGCTCAACGGACATCGGAGTCTCCTGAAGAGGAACGCCTGCCTGAAACTGGCGAGCGATGGGGGGATTGTAAGGACAGATCGGCGCCCGGCCTTGTCGCCAAGCGACAACTTCTTATAGCGCCAAACCCTGTTTTACCAAGGCTTACGGCAATGCGACAAATAGGGTCGCAAAGGCGCAGTTTAAACGGTGTGCGGGGATGGGTGGGAGATTCTGTATGGACGGTTCGATCGCGGGACAAGCCTGCTTCCGCTGTCATGAAATCTGCGGGAGCCGGCTGGCCCCGCGATTAAAAATCAACCGCGCTCGGCAGGCACCGAAGACAACTCAAAAGGGCTGCTGCTTCGTCGCTGGTTGCGATCTTCCCGCGGCGTTGCGCCGAAGAAATTGCGATAAGCGCTGGAGAAGTGCGGCCCCGATGAGAAACCGCAAGACAGACCGATCTGGATGATCGACTTGCTGGTCTGCATCAGCATCTGCCGCGCCTTGTTCAGGCGCAGCTCAAGGTAGTACTGACTCGGCACGCGATTGAGGTATTGCTTGAAGATTCGCTCCAGCTGACGCCGCGAAACGCACACATGCTGAGCGATCTCATCGGTGGTCAACGGCTCTTCGATGTTGGCCTCCATCAACAGCACGGCCTGGGTCAGCTTCGGATGACTCGAGCCCAGGCGGTTCTGCAACGGAATACGCTGGCGCTCACCGCCCTCGCGAATCCGCTCGACCACCAATTCTTCCGACACCGCGCCGGCAAGCTCGGCGCCATGATCGCGGGCCAGCACCGCCAGCAACAGGTCGATCACCGACATTCCACCACAAGCAGTCAGGCGATCACGGTCCCAGTCGAACAGATGGCTGGTGGCGATAACCTTGGGGAAACGCTCGGCAAAATCATCCTGCCAACGCCAGTGCACTGCCGCACGATAGCCGTCGAGCAAACCCAGCTGGGCCAACGGGTAAACCCCCGCCGACAAGCCACCGACGACACAACCAGCACGGGCCAACTGCTTGAGCGCACTGGCCAGCCCGGATGCCACCGCCTGGGGCGGCTCGTCGGCCAGCAAAAACAGTTTCTGGAGACCCTCCAGGCGCCCGGCCCACGGCTCGCCCGGCAAGCGCCAGGCGCCTTCGACCGCAGGCTCGGCCTGCAGGAACGCCAACTCATAGACCACCTCTGGATGGACGCGCTGGGCAACCCGCAAAACCTCTTCGGCCAGCGCCAGGGTCAGGGCTTTGGTGCTGGGCCAGATGAGAAAACCGATGCGCTGGGTGGTCATGGGGTGCGGTCCGAAACCTGAGAGGGGTCAAGAAGATGGAGCCTGGTCATGCGGCGACGAGCTCGCAGCATGACCCATTTTGGTGCGGATCAGCAATCTTACTTGAGGCTGCCCGAAAGGAATTGCTGCAGACGCTCGGATTGCGGATTGACCAGCACCTCGCGTGGGTTGCCGCTCTCTTCCACCAGGCCTTTATGCAGGAACACCAACTGGTTCGACACCTCGCGGGCAAAGCCCATCTCGTGGGTCACCACCACCATGGTCCGGCCTTCCTGGGCCAGCGCCTGCATGACCTTGAGCACATCACCGACCAGCTCGGGGTCGAGCGCCGAGGTCGGCTCGTCGAACAGCATGACTTCCGGTTCCATGGCCAGCGCACGGGCAATCGCCACACGCTGCTGCTCACCACCGGACATATGCCCAGGGTAGGCGTCCTTACGATGAGCAACACCCACCTTGGCCAGGTAATGCTCGGCTTTTTCCAGGGCGTCCTTCTTCGACATGCCCAGCACGTGAACCGGTGCTTCGATGATGTTTTCCAGCGCGGTCATGTGCGACCACAGATTGAAGTGCTGGAACACCATCGACAGCCGCGAGCGCATGCGCTGCAGCTGCTTGGGATCGGCAGCCTTGAGCGCGCCGTCCTTGTTGGCCACCAGCTTGAGCTCTTCATTGTTGAGCAGGATCTTGCCGGCATGCGGCTGCTCAAGCAGGTTGATGCAGCGCAGGAAGGTACTTTTTCCCGAACCGCTGGAGCCGATGATGCTGATCACGTCGCCTGCCTTGGCCGCCAGGGACACGCCCTTGAGCACTTCGTGACTGCCGTAGCGTTTATGCAGATCTTGGATTTCGAGTTTGTACATGCTGTCGATTCTCACAAAGCAGTCAGTCTTGAGCTAACGCTCAGGGCGAAAAAGTTGGCGCAGGCCTCAGTGCTTGCGCGGCGCCAGGTAGCCGAGCCAGCGGCGCTCAGCCAGCTTGAACAGGCGCACCAGAATGAAGGTCAGGCACAGGTAGAACACGCCGGCGGTGATGTAGGCTTCGAACGGCAGGTAGTACTGGGCGTTGACCGTGCGCGCCGCACCGGTGATGTCGATCAGGGTAACGATCGACGCCAGACTGGTGGTCTGCAACATCATGATCACTTCGTTACTGTACTGCGGCAGCGCCCGGCGCAGGGCCGATGGCAGCAGGATGCGGCGGTACATCTTGACCCGCGACATGCCCATGGCCTTGGCTGCTTCGATCTCGCCATGGGGCGTGGCCTTGAGGCTACCGGCAATGATTTCCGCCGTGTAGGCACTGGTATTGATGGCGAAGGCCAGGCAGGCACAGAAGGTCGCACTCGACAGCCATGGCCAGAGGAAGCTTTCACGCACGGCTTCGAACTGAGCCAGACCGTAGTAGATCAGGAACAGCTGCACCAGCATCGGCGTGCCGCGGATTACGTAGGTGTAGAGCCAGGCGGTCATGTTCACCAGCGGCTGCTTGGACACCCGCATCAACCCCAGCGGGATCGCCGCCAGCAAACCGAACAGCAGCGACAGCGCCAACAGCTTGAGGGTGGTCAGCAAACCGCCCAGGTACAGCGGCAGCGCTTCCCAGATGACGTTGTAGTCGAAAATCATAGTTCAGCCGCCTTTACGCCAACCGAGTAGCGCTTCTCGAGGTAACGCAGGGCCAGCAGCGAGACACTGGTGATCACCAGGTACAGGGCCGCGACCGCCAGGAAGAAGGTGAAAGGCTCGCGGGTGGCATCTGCCGCCTGCTTGGCCTTGAACATCATGTCCTGCAGGCCGACCACCGAAATCAGCGCCGTGGCCTTGGTCAGGACCAGCCAGTTGTTGGTGAAGCCTGGAATCGCCAGGCGAATCATCTGCGGCACCATGACCCGGAAGAACACCTGCAGGCTGCTCATGCCGTAAGCCATGCCCGCCTCGGCCTGGCCCTTGGGAATCGCCATGAAGGCACCACGGAAGGTTTCCGAAAGGTAGGCACCGAAAATGAAGCCCAGGGTACCGATACCCGCCATCAGCGGATTGAGGTCGATGTAATCGTCATAACCGAGCAGCGGTGCTACGCGGTTGAGCAGGTCCTGACCACCGTAGAAAATCAGCAGGATCAAAACCAGGTCGGGGATCCCGCGGATCACCGTGGAATACAGGTCGCCCAGCCACGCCAGCCAGCGCACTGGCGACAGGCGCAGGGCCACACCGATAAGGCCGAGTACAATGGCCAGGGCCATGGACGACAAGGCAAGCTGCAGCGTAAGCCACACGCCGTCGAGGATAACTGCCCCGTAGCCTTTCAACATGATGAGGTCCTCGACCTTAGGGATGAAAAAATGGTGCAAACCTCAGAGTCTCTGCTGCTTGCACCATTACACAGGTGAAACGTCGACGATTTACTTGGCTTCAGGGCCGTAGATGTCGAAGTTGAAGTACTTGTCCTGGATCTGCTTGTACTTGCCATTGGCGCGGATAGCGGCGATGGCAGCGTTGATGCGATCCAGGTTGGCTTTGTCGCCCTTGCGCACGGCAATACCAACGCCGTCACCGAAGTACTTCACGTCAGTGAAGGACGGACCGACGAAGGCGTAACCCTTGCCAGCGTCAGTCTTGAGGAAGCCATCTTCAAGCAGCGTAGCATCGGCCACGGTGCCATCCAGGCGACCGGCTGCAACGTCCAGGTAGATTTCGTTCTGGGTGCCGTAAGGAACGATGGTGGCGCCTTGCGGAGCCAGAACTTCCTTGGCGAAACGGTCGTGGATCGAGCCACGCTGCACACCGATTTTCTTGCCCTTGAGCTCAGCCAGGTTGTCGCTGACAGTGGTACCTTCCTTCATCACCAGACGCGCCGGGGTCAGGTAGTACTTGCCGGTGAAGTCCACGGACTTCTTGCGATCTTCGGTGATCGACATGGACGAGAGGATGGCGTCGATCTTGCGCACTTTCAGTGCTGGGATCAGGCCGTCGAATTCTTGCTCGACCCAGGTGCACTTGACCTTCATCTCTTCGCACAGGGCGTTGCCGATGTCGTAGTCGAAGCCGACGATGCTGCCGTCTGGCGCCTTCGAGGCGAACGGTGGGTAAGCGGCCTCGATACCGATTTTCAGCGGTTTCTCATCAGCCAGCGATGCCAGGGAAAACACGGACAGCGCCAGTGCGCCAAGCAGTGCGAGTTTCTTCATCTGGAACTCCATCGGTAAAGGGCAATTCAAGGCAGAACGTAGAGACTGCCCGATATGCGAATGGGTACAACGCGAGCTGCGCAGGGGTCGACGAAGGTCGAACGCCACGAGCGAGTGATCGGCATTTTAACGACAGCTCCGAAGCCGATATTTCCTCAATGCGACAACTAGTTATAGAAGCGCAGGAACGCGGGGCCGGAGATATTGACAGCTTTCGCGGAATATGCAAAAGCAAAAGACAAATAACCAATCAATGAAGCAATAAGCGGGCCTATTATTGGCAAAGCCTTCTAATCCGGCAAGCGTAGCGTTTCAGCGGGTTGAAATCAGCCCAGGAAACGCCCTGTTAGCGGGCGAAAACGTTTCGCTTTGCCCCGCTGGCGAGCCATTGCGGTGACAGAAAGGTTACCGATGATTGTCGGAGTAACAGAAAGCACAAAGCCCCGCCGGTAGATTTCCGACGGGGCTTTTGAGTACACATAAGGGCCTCATCGCTGGCAAGGCCAGCTCCCACAGCGCATGCAGCACCCCTGTGGGAGCCGGCC
The DNA here is from genome assembly GCF_059415665.1 of Pseudomonas sp. GW821-FHT10B02. Classification (NCBI taxonomy): domain Bacteria; kingdom Pseudomonadati; phylum Pseudomonadota; class Gammaproteobacteria; order Pseudomonadales; family Pseudomonadaceae; genus Pseudomonas; species Pseudomonas sp. GW821-FHT10B02. Next base: position 152,446 of record NZ_JBWKNR010000015.1, read on the forward strand.
TTGCCGGCGATAGGCCAGACTCAGGCCGAAACCTTGCTCATATCCTTATGCGTATCGATCAGATGCTGAACCACGCTCGGATCGGCCAGGGTCGAGATATCGCCCAGGGCGTCGTACTCGGCAGTGGCAATTTTGCGCAGGATGCGACGCATGATCTTGCCCGAACGGGTCTTGGGCAGGCCCGGCGCCCACTGGATGACATCCGGTGAGGCAATCGGACCGATCTCTTTGCGCACCCAGTTTTTCAGCTCCAGACGCAGCGCTTCGTTCGGCTCTTCGCCACCGTTGAGGGTGACGTAGACATAGATACCCTGTCCCTTGATGTCGTGCGGCACACCGACCACTGCAGCCTCGGCGACTTTCGGGTGGGCAACCATGGCGCTTTCGATCTCAGCGGTACCCATGCGGTGCCCGGAAACGTTGAGCACGTCATCGACGCGGCCAGTGATCCAGTAGTAGCCGTCTTCATCGCGACGGGCGCCGTCACCGGTGAAGTACATGCCACGGAAGGTCTTGAAGTAAGTGTCGACGAAACGATCGTGATCGCCATACAGCGAACGCGACTGGCCCGGCCAGGAATCGAGGATCACCAGGTTGCCTTCGGCAGCGCCATCGATCAGGTTGCCCAGATTGTCCACCAGCGCCGGCACCACACCGAAGAATGGACGGGTCGCCGAACCCGGCTTCAGCGCGGTAGCACCTGGCAGCGGGCTGATCAGCACGCCACCGGTTTCGGTCTGCCACCAGGTATCGACGATCGGGCAACGTGCTTTGCCAACGGTCTGGTAGTACCAGTTCCAGGCTTCCGGGTTGATCGGCTCACCCACCGAACCGAGCAAGCGCAGGCTGGAGCCATCGGCGCCCTCAACCGCAGCCTGACCTTCAGCCATCATTGCGCGGATGGCGGTCGGGGCGGTGTAGAGGATATTGACCTTGTGCTTGTCGATGATCTTCGACACACGGGTGATGTCCGGATAGTTCGGCACACCTTCAAACAGCACCGTGGTCGCACCATTGGCCAGCGGGCCGTAGACGATATAGCTGTGACCGGTCACCCAGCCGACGTCGGCGGTGCACCAGTAGACCTCACCCGGACGGTAGTCGAACACCCGCTCATGGGTCAGCGCGGCGTAGACCATGTAGCCGCCGGTGGTGTGCAGCACACCTTTGGGCTTACCGGTGGAGCCGGAGGTATAGAGGATGAACAGCGCTTCTTCGGCACCCATCTCTTTCGGTGCGCAGTGACTGGAAGCGACCTTCATCAGGTCTTCGTACCAGATGTCACGATGCTGGTGCCAGGCGATGTCGCCACCGGTGCGCTTGCACACGATGATCTTCTGCACGCTGGCGGTTTCCGGATTGGTCAGGGCCAGGTCAACGTTGGCCTTGAGCGGCGTGCGACGACCACCACGCAGACCTTCGTCGGCGGTGATCACCACTTTCGACTTGCAGTCGATGATGCGTCCGGCCAGTGCCTCGGGAGAGAAGCCACCGAAGACCACCGAGTGGATCGCGCCGATACGGGCGCAGGCCAGCATCGCGACTACGGCCTCGGGAATCATCGGCATGTAGATGGTGACCACGTCACCACGGTGCACGTCCTGACCGCGCAGGGCGTTGGCAAATTTGCACACCTGCTCGTGCAGTTCGCGGTAGGTAATGTTGCGGTGCTCGGAAGGATCGTCGCCCTCCCAGATGATTGCGACCTGATCACCACGCTCGGCAAGGTGGCGGTCCAGGCAGTTGTAGGAGACGTTCAGAGTGCCGTCGGCAAACCATTTGATATCGACATGGTGGTCGTCGAAGGAGGTCTGTTTGACCTTGGTGAAGGGCTTGATCCAGTCCAGGCGCTGCGCCTGCTCACGCCAGAAGCCGTCCGGGTTGATCACCGACTGCTGGTACATGGCCTTGTAGGTCGCCTCATCAGTCAGGGTGGTGGCCGCAACCTCGGGACGAACGGGATACAGGGGAGCCGCACTCATCTTTATCTACCTCGGTGTAATAGTTGTTTTTGTATGACCTCGTTGTAACTGTACCAGACCCGCTAGGCCATTCGACGTTGGTAGTAACGCCCTGCTCTTTTGCCCCCATGCAATTGACCGCAGGCTCAAGACCGGGCATGCGCGCAGAAAAAATAAATCCCGAAGATGTCAAGCAAGCGATTGTTACAGTTTTCGCCAACAGTGTTTATCAAAACATCATCTGTTTAACGCAAGCGCCCGCCCCTAAAATTCGCCCCGCCAGCAACGGCATCGCGATTAACTTCTTGTTACAGCCCCCACGAAGGCCGTTAATCCCGAGATAACTGTGATAGTTGAACGTTAGTTGTACACGCGGCGCCACAAGCGCTGCGTGCCCCCTTACGACCTTAGACAGGTAAAATGAAAATGAAAGCTTTACTGGTATTGGCACTTGGCAGTCTTTGCAGCGTGGCGGTGGCCGACGAAGTTGCAAACGGCGGCGCCGAGCAGATTCCGGTTGAACAGTACAGTTACTCGCAGCACCTGGACATCGCCAAAGTCATTTCCATGAGCGAAGTCCCGAACGTCTGCGAAGTGGTCCCGGCGCGCATGACCTATGAGGACTCGCAGGGCCAGCGGCATATTCTCGAGTACCGTGTAATGGGTAACGGTTGCTCCAACGGCTAATCTGAAGATTACCGCTCGCCGCGCCTCGATCGCCGCTGACCGAGGCGCGCGGTTCAAACAATCGATATTGAATCGTTGCGCTACAACTAATTCACGCTGACATTTCTGTCATTACAATTTATTTATTCCGCCGACTTGCCAACACCATGTTCGCGCAACTTGTTGGCTATTGTGGTATGTGAAACACCGAGGCGCTTACCCAACGCCCGGCTGCTCGGATATTCACTCATCAATTGTTCCAGCACCGCTTTTTCAAAGCGCCCGACAATCTCGCCCAGGTCACCCTCAAGGGAAAACTCACCCAGCGGTTGCCGCGCACCATAGTCCGGCAAGCGAATATGTTCGCTTTTAACCACCCCGCCATCACACAGCGATACCGCCTGGAACAATACGTTCTCCAGCTGACGCACGTTACCCGGCCAGTGATACTGGCTCAGGCGCTCCATGGCCGCCGGGGCCAGGCGCGGCAACGGGCAACCGATCTGGCGACTGGCCTGATCGAGAAAGTGCTCGACCAGCGGTGGCAGGCCATCCAGGCACTCGCGCAGCGGCGGGATATGCAGCGAAAGCACGTTGAGGCGATGGTAAAGGTCCTGGCGGAACTCGCCGCGCGCGCAAAGCTCCGAGAGGTCGACCTGGGTCGCACAGATAACCCGCACATCCAGATACACCTCCTCGTCACTGCCGACCCGACGGAAGCAGCCATCCTGCAGAAAGCGCAACAGTTTGACCTGCAAGCGCGGGCTCATTTCGCCCACACCATCGAGAAACAGCGTGCCGCCTGCGGTCAGCTCCAGCAGACCCAGTTTGCCTTCAACCCGCGCACCTTCGAATGCACCCGGCCCGTAGCCGAACAACTCGGTCTCGGCCATGGATTCCGGCAGGCCGGCGCAATTGAGCGCCATCAACGGCGCCTGCCCGCGCGGGCTGGCCAGGTGACAGGCACGGGCCAGCAGTTCCTTGCCGGTGCCAGTCTCCCCTTCAATCAACAGTGGCGCGTCCAGTGGCGCCATACGCCGAGCCTCGCGCACCACTGCAGCCATTATCCGCGAGCTCTGGAAAATACTGTCAAAGCCGCGCAACTCCTGCTTGCGCACGTTATAGATACGCTCACCGATGCGATCGGCACGATGCAGGGTCAACACTGCCCCTGCCAGAGCCTCACTGTCGTCATGCTCGGATTGCAGCGGCGCGATGTCGGCCAGGAACACGTCGCCCTTGACCTTGACCCGCAGGCCGTTGATCCGCGATTTGTTGGCGCGCACCAGCTCCGGCAAGTCAAAGTCTTCGGCATAACGCGACAGGGGGATACCCGGCACCTCATCCACCCGTACCCCGAGCAACTGCGCCGCCGCCCGGTTCGCGGCGACGATGGAACCGCCCATGTCGATCGACAGCACCGGGAAATCCAGCGCCCCCAGCAAGGCATTGAGTTCCATATGCCGCCGTTCGCTCGGCATCAAGCCCACTCGCTTGACCCCGAACACCCCGGCAATCGACTCGAACTTGGGCCGCAAGGCCTGGAACTGCAAGTTGATCAGGTTGGGACAGTGCAGATAGATGGCATTGCCATGCTCGCCGCCGACCTCGCCGCGGGCGACGTTGATGCCGTATTCCACCAGCAGGTTGAGGATGTCGCGCAGAATGCCGATGCGGTTCTGGCAATGCACTTTGATACGCATGAAGTGTCCTACAAATAGGTCTGGAACGAACCCTGACAGCCATCGGGCCGGGAACTTTCTACCAACCCGAAAGAATTTTCGTAAAGATTACGTGACAAAACGCCGGTTACCGAGGCTCATCACCCCTCGATTTTTCGGCCTTTCGCCAAATCCGTAAAGTAATCGTTACAGAAAACACACCGTTTAGCCAGTCCCAGACGCTGGCGAACCGATGCAAAGTGCGGCGCAGCGGGTTATCTCTTAAGCAACGGCTTGATCACATAACAAGAACGGCCCTCAGCAGGAGAGCAGTATGAAACAGACGCAATACGTGGCTCGCGAGCCCGATGCGCAAGGGTTTATCGACTACCCGCAACAGGAACACGCGGTGTGGAACACCCTGATTACCCGCCAACTGAAAGTCATCGAGGGCCGCGCGTGCCAGGAATACCTGGACGGCATCGAACAACTGGGCCTGCCGCACGACCGCATCCCGCAGTTGGGCGAGATCAACAAGGTGCTCGGCGCTACCACCGGCTGGCAAGTCGCCCGCGTGCCTGCGCTGATTCCTTTCCAGACCTTTTTCGAACTGCTGGCCAGCAAGCGCTTTCCGGTGGCGACCTTCATTCGTACCGAAGAAGAGCTCGACTACCTGCAAGAACCGGATATTTTCCACGAGATCTTCGGCCACTGCCCGCTGCTGACCAACCCCTGGTTCGCTGAATTCACCCACACCTACGGCAAGCTCGGCCTGCAGGCCACCAAGGAAGAGCGCGTCTACCTGGCCCGCCTGTACTGGATGACCATCGAGTTTGGCCTGGTCGATACCCCGCAGGGTCGCAAGATCTATGGCGGCGGCATCCTTTCTTCGCCGAAAGAGACCGTCTACAGCCTGTCCGACGAGCCCGAGCACCAGGCCTTCGACCCGCTCGAAGCCATGCGCACGCCGTATCGCATCGACATCCTGCAACCGCTGTACTTTGCCCTGCCGAACCTCAAGCGCCTGTTCGACCTGGCCCACGAAGACATCATGGGCATGGTTCACACAGCGATGAAGATGGGCCTGCACGCACCGAAATTTCCACCTAAGGTTGCTGCCTGAGCCACCTTGCAAACCAATAACAAACCACTTGCGGAAAACCTTATGAACGCCTTGAACCAAGCTCACTGCGAAGCCTGCCGTGCCGATGCTCCACAGGTCAGCGATGAAGAACTGCCGGTACTGATCAAGCAGATCCCGGATTGGAACATCGAAGTCCGTGACGGCATCATGCAGCTGGAAAAAGTCTTCCTGTTCAAGAATTTCAAACACGCCCTGGCCTTCACCAACGCCGTCGGCGAGATCTCCGAGGCTGAAGGCCATCACCCTGGCCTGCTGACCGAATGGGGCAAAGTCACCGTGACCTGGTGGAGCCACTCGATCAAAGGCCTGCACCGCAACGACTTCATCATGGCCGCGCGTACCGACGAGGTCGCCAAAACCGCCGAAGGCCGCAAGTAATGCACTTCAGCGCGATCGGGCGCGTACCCGGTGATCCGATTCTGGGACTGATGGAGGCCTACGCCAACGACAGCAACCCGGACAAGTTTGACCTGGGTGTGGGCGTCTTCAAGGACGCCCAGGGCCTCACGCCGATTCCAGCGGCAGTCAAACTCGCCGAACAGCGCCAGCTCGACCAACAGTCGAGCAAGAGCTACGTCGGCGGCCATGGCGACGCTGACTTCGGTCGTCTGATCAGTGAACTGGTGCTGGGTAGCGGCTCGCCCCTGCTGGCCAGCAAACGCGCAGGCGCCACCCAGACACCGGGCGGCACCGGCGCCCTGCGCCTTGCCGCGGAGTTCATCGAACACTGCCTGCCGGGCCGCGGCATCTGGCTGAGCGATCCGACCTGGCCGATCCATGAAACCATCTTCGCCGGTGCCGGCCTCAAGGTCAGCCACTACCCTTACGTCGGCGCGGATAACCGCCTCAACGTCAGCGGCATGCTGGCTGCGCTGGAATCGGCGCCCAAAGGCGACGTAGTGCTGCTGCACGCCTGCTGCCACAACCCGACCGGCTTCGACCTGTCCCAGGATGACTGGCGCGCCGTACTGGAAGTGGTCCGCCGCCGCGAGTTGCTGCCGTTGATCGACTTCGCCTACCAAGGCTTTGGCGATGGCCTGGAAGAAGATGCCTGGGCGGTACGGCTGTTTGCCGCTGAACTGCCCGAACTGCTGATCACCAGCTCCTGCTCGAAAAACTTCGGCCTCTACCGTGACCGCACCGGCGCCCTGCTGGTATGCAGCCATGATGCCGAGAAGCTGCTGGATGTTCGCAGTCAACTGGCCCTGCTGGCGCGCAACCTGTGGTCGACGCCGCCGGATCATGGCGCTGCGGTGGTCGCACAGATACTCGGCGATGCAGCGCTCAAGCAGCTGTGGGTCGAAGAAGTCGAGGCCATGCGCCAACGCATTGCCCGGCTGCGGCTCGGGCTGGTCGAGGCACTGGCACCTCACGGCCTGAGCGAACGCTTTGCCCACATCGCCGCGCAACGCGGGATGTTCTCCTACACCGGCTTGTCGCCAGAGCAGGTCAAGCAACTGCGTGAGCGGCATAGCGTGTATATGGTCGGCACTGGCCGAGCGAACATCGCGGGTGCTGATGCGGCACGCCTTGAGGCACTGGCTGCGGCTATCGCTGACGTCTGTCGCTAAAAAGCATCGCTGGCAAGGCCAGCTCCCACAACAGCCACTGTGCTGCAGACTGTGTGGGAGCCGGCCTTGCCGGCGATGGGGCGCACAGCAACCGCTGGCCTCAACACCAATCGGCAGGAAAACTCATACTGTCATTCAGACTCCTGTATCCTGCACGAGCTTTTTACAAGCCATGCGCGCCTTGCGCAGCCTTTCCACACTCACTTGCGAGGAACGACGAGATGCATGAAATCCCGAATCTTCCCTTCCCAAGCCTGAACCCAGAAGAGCAGACACCTGCCACTCACAGCGCCGAACCAGCCCAGGCTGACCACGACGGCGACGAAACTTCCAGCGCCGACCAGGAATAACCGCGCAACAGTCAGACTGTGTGAAAACGGCTGATGCAGGGACCACCCCGTCAACACGTTTTCACACCGTCAAGAATTCCCCGCCAACACTCTCCACGCCTCAGTAATCGACCTTGCCGCGTCCGGCCTTGATCGTTCCACGTTTGCTCTTGGTGTCCAGCCGCCGGGTTTTCGAACCCAATGTCGGGCGGGTCGGACGTCGCGCCTTCTCCACCTTGACCGCCGCCAGGATCAACTCACGCAAGCGCTCCAGCGCATCGGCACGGTTCTGCTCCTGAGTGCGGTATTGCTGAGCCTTGATGATGATCACCCCGTCACGGGTAATGCGACTGTCGCGCAACGCCAGCAAGCGCTCTTTGTAGAACGGCGGCAAGGATGAGGCCTGAGTATCGAAACGCAGGTGCATGGCGCTGGAGACCTTGTTGACGTTCTGCCCACCTGCGCCCTGGGCGCGGATAGCCGTCAGCTCGATTTCCTGGTCGGGGATGTGCACGGAATTGGAAATGATCAACATGGGTCACAGGCCTGATAAGGCCATGAGGATACCGCAAAAACAAAAAGCCCGGCGCAAGGCCGGGCTCCTTCAACACACTGCGCCTTACTTGGCCGCAGTGTTCGCCTCAGGCAGGCGACGGGCCTGGCGATTGTTCTTCAGGCCGTAGCAGGCAAACATCACCACCAGCCACACCGGAATCGCGTACACCGATATCTGGATGCCTGGAATCTGCAGCATGATGCCCAGAATCAGCACCACAAAGGCCAGAACGACGTAGTTGCCGTAGGGGTACCACAGCGCCTTGAACAGCGGCTTCTGGCCAGTCTTGTCCATGTGCTGGCGGAACTTCAGGTGCGAGTAGCTGATCATCGCCCAGTTGATCACCAGGGCCGCCACTACCAGCGACATCAGCAGCTCAAGCGCATGCTGCGGGATGAAGTAGTTGAGCAGCACGGCCACCAGGGTCACGGCCGCCGACGCCAGGATCGAACGTACCGGCACACCGCGCTTGTCGATCTTCGCCAGGCCGGCCGGGGCATCGCCCTGCTCAGCCATGCCGTAGAGCATGCGGGCGTTGCAGTAGGTGCCACTGTTGTACACCGACAGCGCTGCAGTCAGGACCACGAAGTTGAGGATGTGTGCAGCAACATCGCTACCCAACAGCGAGAACACCTGCACGAACGGGCTGGCGCCATAGGTGCCACCGGAGGCATCGAGGCTGGCCACCAGGCTGTTCCATGGAGTCAGCGACAGCAGCACCACCAGGGCGCCGATGTAGAAAATCAGGATACGGTAGATCACCTGGTTGATCGCTTTCGGGATCACGGTTTTCGGCTTGTCGGCTTCTGCTGCGGTGAAACCGAGCATTTCCAGACCGCCGAAGGAGAACATGATGATCGCCAGGGCCATGACCAGGCCGCTCACCCCGTTAGGGAAGAAGCCGCCGTGCTCCCACAGGTTGCTCACCGAAGCCTGAGGACCGCCGCTACCGCTGACCAGCATGTAGCTGCCCAAGGCAATCATGCCGACGATGGCCAGGACCTTGATGATCGCGAACCAGAACTCGGCCTCGCCGAACACCTTGACGTTGGCCAGGTTGATCGCGTTGATCAGGATGAAGAAGGCTGCAGCCGAGGCCCAGGTCGGGATCTCCGGCCACCAGTAGTGCACGTACTTGCCGACGGCGGTCAGCTCCGACATACCGACCAGGATGTACAGCACCCAGCAGTTCCAACCGGACAGGAAGCCAGCGAAACCGCCCCAGTATTTGTGGGCAAAGTGACTGAAGGAACCTGCCACCGGCTCTTCGACGATCATCTCGCCGAGCTGGCGCATGATCATGAAGGCAATGAAGCCACAGATCGCATAGCCGAGAATCATCGACGGGCCCGCCGACTTCATCACCCCGGCCGATCCGAGAAACAGCCCGGTACCAATTGCACCGCCCAGGGCGATCAACTGGATATGGCGATTTTTCAGGCCGCGTTTCAGCTCGCCTGAATGCGTGTTTTGTCCACTCATGAACGAAGTCACCTGCATTGTTTTTATCTGTGACGGAATCGGACCCACCGCGCTCGTGGCGCAGCGGAATTAACAAGGTGGTTACCTTGAGGATCTTGGCCAACTGCTGCCCATCCAGGGCAAACGCCGTGGGTAAATCAGCCGGGTGTCAGCAAGAGTGCGCGGTACGCATTGGGGTCACAGGTAAAACGCGGCGCATTGTATACCCCTGCAGACGCGCAGGGGTCAACACGTTGCGTGATTGTCTGATGACAAAACGCACCGTTCCTGAGGAAAGAATGAAGCCTGGGAGGGTAATCGGCGTACATGGCGCCTCCATTTGTTCTTATTGAATGCCCGGCTCTCCGGCCCGGCTTTGCACACGGCAATGGCATACATCTCACCGTCCCCAAGGGTTGCGGGCAAGCACTTGACGTGCACGTAAATCGCACTGGGCCGGGCTTTGCGGCAAGTTCTGTTTACAGCGGCGGCAGATCCCGGAAACCACCTTGCCGGGCGGGCGGCTTTGTAACGATTTGTTTACGTGGCGGTGTAAAAACTTTCCAGTGCTTACGGAGACGTCTGTAACACACGGTTTTTACAGACAAAAAAAAAGCCAACCCGAAGGTTGGCTTTTTCGTTCCAGCCCTTAAGGGCGAGGCTTGTTGCGGGTGCTGCCTGGACGCTTGGGCGCTGGCTTGCCACGCTTGTTCATCTCGCTCGGGCGCTCCGCCACGGTGCTGCGACCACGGCCGGTGTCCTTGCGCGGTGCTTCGCCACGAGGCTGGCGAGCTGGACGCTCGGCTTCAGCGCCACGCGGCTGACGGGCTGGGCGCTCGGCCTCACCACCACGCGGTTGACGGGCCGGACGCTCGGCTGCAGCTGCACCGTCCTGAGCCGGACGCAGGGTACGCACGCGCTCACCACGACCCAGCGGACGGGTGGATTTGCGCTGCAGACGCTCCAGTTTGTCCTTGGACTTGTGGTTCAGGACTGGCATCGCCACCGGGGTCAGACCAACTTCAGCCGCGAGAATGTCGACTTCCTGCTGGCTCATTTCGCGCCAGCGCCCCATCGGCAGGTCGGAGTTGAGGAACACCGGACCAAAACGCACGCGCTTCAGGCGGCTGACCACCAGGCCCTGGGATTCCCACAGGCGACGAACTTCACGGTTACGGCCTTCCATCACCACGCAGTGGTACCAGTGGTTGAAGCCTTCGCCACCAGGCGCCTCCTGGATATCGGTGAAACGCGCAGGACCGTCTTCGAGCACGACACCGGCCTTGAGGCGGGCAATCATGTCTTCGTCGACTTCACCACGCACACGCACCGCGTATTCACGGTCCATTTCGTAGGAAGGATGCATCAGACGGTTGGCCAGCTCACCGTCAGTGGTGAACATCAGCAGGCCAGTGGTGTTGATGTCCAGGCGACCGATGTTGATCCAGCGGCCTTCTTTCGGCCGTGGCAGGCGGTCGAACACGGTCGGACGGCCTTCCGGGTCGTCGCGGGTGCAGATTTCGCCATCGGGTTTGTTGTACATGATCACCCGGCGCACGGTCTCGGCGGACTCTTCGCGCTTGATCAGGCGGCCATCGACGGAAATCGCATCATGCAGATCGACGCGCTGACCCAGGGTGGCATCCACGCCGTTGACCTTGATCCGGCCCTGGCTGATCCAGGCCTCGACGTCACGACGCGAACCCACGCCGATACGTGCGAGAACTTTTTGCAGTTTCTCGCCTGATGGCGGCAATGGCTGGGTTTCTTGCAGGTCTTTGTCACTCATGCTGGGCACCTCCCGGTGTAAGTATTGAAAGCTGATTGGGCGAACAAGCGCCAAAAAGGTCGCGAATCATACGCTGATCACGCGCCGAGCGCACCTGAGACTAGTTGAAATTCTCCAGGTCGACGGTTATTTCTGCCCGAAGGCCAAAGCTTACTGCCTTGGCGTTTCGGGCTCCGGATCAAGGGCTTCGGAGTCTTCAGCCGCAGGTTCTTCATCCAGCAGGTCGTCAAAGTCGGTCTTGAGGCCCTCCTCCATGGAGTCGAGCTCGACCAACAGGCTACGGAAGCTGGTTTCTTCCTTGGGTTCCTGCGGCTCGGCGCTTTCATCGGCGAGGGCCTGCAGATGGGCCGGCACCGGGGCATCATCCAGTTCCAGCACCGGCTCCGGTTCCATTTCGCGCAGATCGGCCAGGGCCGGCAGATCATCGAGGTTCTTCAGGTTGAAGTGATCGAGGAAGGCCTTGGTGGTGGCGAACATCGCCGGCTTGCCCGGCACTTCACGGTAGCCAACGATGCGGATCCATTCACGTTCGAGCAGGGTCTTGACGATATTGGTGTTGACCGCCACGCCTCGCACGTCTTCGATTTCACCGCGGGTGATGGGCTGACGGTAGGCGATCAGAGCCATGGTCTCCAGCAGCGCACGGGAGTAACGCTGCGGTCGCTCTTCCCACAAGCGGCCCACCCAGGGGGCATAGTCTTCGCGAATTTGCAGGCGATAGCCCGAGGCCACCTCCTTGAGTTCGAAAGCGCGGCCGTTACAGGACTTGCGCAACACCTCCAGGGCTTTCTTGAACACGGCAGGCTCGGGGCGCTCGGCTTCTTCGAAGAGCTCGAACAGCCGCTCCAGCGATTGCGGTTTTCCCGAGGCCAGCAAAAAGGCTTCAAGCAGGGGCGCCAGGTCGCGCGGATCATTCAGGTTCATGGCGTTGCTCGTTGTCACTCAGCCCGGGCGCGGACGTGGATCGGCGCAAAGGGCTCATTTTGCACCAGTTCGATCAAGGATTCCTTCACCAGTTCAAGAATTGCCATGAAGGTCACCACCACGCCCAGTTTGCCTTCCTCGGCAGTAAACAGCTCGACGAACGGCACAAAGCCGCCACCCTTGAGGCGTTCGAGCACTTCACTCATGCGCTCGCGGGTCGATAACGCCTCACGGCTGATCTGGTGACTTTCGAACAGATCGCCGCGGCGCAGCACCTCGGCCATCGACATCAGCAACTCTTCCAGGCTGACTTCCGGCAACAGTTTGCGCGCCTTGGCCTGGGGCGCATCGAGGCGCGGCACAATAATCTCGCGTCCGACCCGGCTAAGACCGTCAATGCCCTCGGCCGCGGCCTTGAAGCGCTCATACTCCTGCAGGCGGCGAATCAGCTCGGCGCGCGGGTCACCCTCCTCTTCCTCGATCTCGGCCGATCGCGGCAAGAGCATGCGCGACTTGATCTCCGCCAGCATCGCCGCCATCACCAGATACTCGGCCGCCAGCTCCAGGCGCACGGTCTTCATCAGCTCGACATAGCCCATGTACTGACGGGTGATCTCGGCCACGGGGATATCGAGGATGTCGACGTTCTGCTTGCGGATCAGGTAGAGCAACAGGTCCAGCGGCCCCTCGAAGGCTTCGAGGAACACTTCCAGGGCGTCCGGTGGAATGTACAGGTCCACCGGCATTTCGGTCATGGCCTCGCCATAGACAAGCACCAGTGGCAGTTCCTGCTGGGCGCCTGCTTGCGGATCGCTGTTCGGCTCGGTGCTGGATGCCTGGCTCACGCTTCAACCATGAACGGTGCCGGATCACCGCAACCGACGCGGATCACCTCAGGTTCATCGCCACTCAAGTCGACCACGGTGGAGGCCTTGAGGTCGCCGTAGCCGCCGTCGATGATCAGGTCTACCTGCTTCTCCAGGCGTTCGCGAATCTCATAAGGGTCAGTCATCGGCTCTTCATCGCCCGGCAGGATCAGGCTGACGCTCATCAGCGGCTCGCCAAGCTCTTCGAGCAGTGCGAGCAAAATCGGGTTCTGCGGCACACGCAAGCCAATCGTGCGGCGCTTTTCGTGCAGCAGCAGCCGCGGCACTTCGCGGGTGCCGTTGAGAATGAAGGTGTAGGGGCCAGGAATGTGCGCCTTGAGCAGCCGGAAGATCCCCGTATCGATCTTGGCGAACAGGCCCATTTGCGACAGGTCGCAGCAAATCAGCGTGAAGTTGTGGTTCTTGTCCAGTTGTCGCAGGCGACGGACCCGCTCCACGGCGTTTTTGTCACCAATCTGGCAACCCAGCGCGTAGGAGGAATCGGTGGGATAGACCACCACCCCGCCCTTGCGGATGATCTCGACCGCCTGTTTGATCAGGCGCGGTTGCGGGTTTTCCGCATGAATCTGGAAAAATTGACTCACATTCTCTTCCTGGTCAGACGGCCGCGTTTGGCTGCTCATGTTTGAATCGACGCCACAAAGGTGGCAGGTCCTCTGGCAATGGCCGGTAGGCACCGATCTCACCCCAGGTGCCAGGGCCATGGAAGTCACTGCCGGCACTGGCCAGCAGGCCGAATTCACGGGCCAGGATGGACATGGTGCCCACCTGTTCGGCCGGCATCATGCCGTTGACCACTTCCAGCGCCTGGCCGCCTGCTTGAATATAGTCGGCAATCAGCCGGCGGCGCTTGCTGCGTGTTAATTCATAGTGCATCGGGTGCGCCAGGCTGACCCAGGCATTGGATTTGCGCAGGGTTTCCACGGTCTCGTCGAGGGTTGGCCAGTGCAGCTTGACGTCACCCAGCTTGCCGGCGCCCAACCACTTGCGAAAGGCCTCGGCGCGGTCTTTGACGTGGCCTGCACGCACCAGGAACTCGGCAAAATGCGGACGTGCCGGGGCGTTGCCGCTGTCGCCCAGCTCCTGCTGGATGGCCCGTGCGCCCTCCAGCGCGCCCGGCATGCCTTTGGCTGCCAACCGCCGGTCGATTTCTTCAGAGCGCAACCAGCGCCCGCGGTGCAACGACTCGACGGCGTCGAGCAAAGGCGCGGCGTCCAGGGCAAAGTTGTAACCCAATACATGGATGGTCGCGCCGCCCCAGGTGCACGACAACTCGATCCCGCTGACCCACTGCATACCCAGCGCCTGTGCAGCGGCGCGGGCCTCAAGCTGGCCTTCAAGGGTGTCGTGGTCAGTCAGCGAGAGCATCCGCACGCCGTGCTCATGGGCCCGGGCGACCAGTGCCGTCGGCGACAGGGCGCCGTCGGAGGCCGTACTGTGGCAGTGCAGATCAACATTCATAGGTGGCGCTTTCGCTGTCATTGATGTTTGTTATTATGCCGTCACATCCTGCTTCTGGCTGCCACTGTGAAACAATTCATCGATTTCATCCCGCTGCTCCTGTTCTTCATCGTCTTCAAGCTCGATCCTCGTGCCGTCGAATTTGCCGGTCACAGCTTCGAAGTCGGAGGTATCTTCAGCGCCACAGCGATGCTGATCATCAGCTCGGTGGTGGTCTACGGCGCACTGTTCATTCACCAGCGCAAACTGGAAAAAGGCCAATGGTTGACCCTGCTCGCCTGCCTGGTGTTCGGCGGCCTGACCCTGGCCTTCCACAGCGAAACCTTCCTCAAATGGAAGGCGCCGGTGGTCAACTGGCTGTTTGCCCTGGCATTCACCGGTAGCCACTTCATCGGTGACCGGGTGCTGATCAAGCGCATCATGGGCCATGCCATCAGCCTGCCGGAGGCCGTCTGGACCCGTCTGAACGTTGCCTGGATCGCCTTTTTCCTGTTCTGCGGCGCCGCCAACCTGTTCGTCGCCTTCACCTTCCAGGAGATCTGGGTCGACTTCAAGGTGTTCGGCAGCCTGGGCATGACCGTACTGTTCCTGGTGGGCCAGGGTGTCTACCTGTCCCGCCACCTGCACGACAGCGACCCCACCACTCCCAAGCCTGAGGATTGACATGCTCTACGCCATCATCGCTACCGACGTTGCCGAGTCCCTGGAAAAACGCCTGGCCGCCCGCCCGGCGCATATCGAACGCCTGCAGCAACTCAAGGAACAAGGTCGCGTGGTGCTGGCCGGCCCGCACCCGGCCATCGACAGCAATGACCCAGGCGCAGCCGGCTTCACTGGCAGCCTGATCGTCGCCGAGTTCGACTCCCTGGCCGCGGCGCAAACCTGGGCGGATGCCGACCCGTACATTGCCGCTGGCGTGTATGCCAACGTCATCGTCAAGCCGTTCAAGCAAGTCCTGCCGTAAGCCGCTGCACGCGGTGCGCCACGGTGCGCACCGCGCTCGCGCCTTTTACTGACGCTACTGCTCATTATTCTCGTCTGCCAGCCGACAACCTGCTGAATCGACAAGAATCAGGAGTCCCCATGCGTCAAGGTCCGTTGTCCCTGCTGCTGTGCCTGTTGTTGCTGACCCCGCTCGCCCAGGCCGAAGCACCCGGCGCCGCCAGCACCCCGCTGTCACTCAGTGCCGGCAGCCAGATCACCGAGCTGCAGCAGCGCCTGCAGGAAAGCGAGCGCCTGCGCGAAGCGCTGACCCAGCAACTGCACAACGCCGACAGCGAACGCGAAAGCGCCCAGCTCACCCGCCTGCGCCAGGAGAACCAGCGCCTCAAGCTGACGCTCAAGGAACTTCAGGCCAATGCCCCGCAACGGCTGATCACCGACCAGCAACAATGGTTTGTGATTGGTGGTGCAGTTGCCCTCTTGGCGGCACTCTGCGGTATCTTTGCCAGCGGCGGACACAGAAAGCGTCGGCAATGGTTGAATTGAGTGAGTCATGAGCGAGCTGTTACTGATTGATGATGACCAGGAACTCTGCGAGCTGCTCGGCAGCTGGCTGACCCAGGAAGGTTTTGTGGTTCGTGCTTGCCACGACGGCCAGAGCGCGCGCAAGGCCCTGGCCGAGCAGGCCCCGGCGGCGGTAGTACTGGACGTAATGCTGCCCGATGGCAGTGGCCTGGAGCTGCTCAAGCAACTGCGCAGCGAGCATGCCGAGCTGCCGGTGCTGATGCTCTCGGCCCGCGGCGAGCCGCTGGACCGCATTCTTGGTCTTGAACTGGGCGCCGACGACTACCTGGCCAAACCCTGCGACCCGCGCGAGCTTACCGCCCGCCTGCGTGCAGTGCTGCGACGTAGCCACCCCAACGCCACGCCCAGCCAGATCGAAATCGGTGATTTGTGCTTCAGTCCGGCCCGCGGCGTGGTCAGTATCGACGAACATGAACTGACCCTGACCCTCTCCGAAAGCCGCATTCTCGAAGCCCTGCTCAAGCAGCCGGGCGAGCCGCTGGACAAACAGGAGCTGGCGCAGATCGCCCTGGGCCGCAAGCTCACCCTGTATGACCGCAGCCTGGACATGCACGTCAGCAACCTGCGCAAGAAAATCGGTCCGCACCCTGACGGCCGCGCGCGCATCGTTGCCCTGCGCAGCCGCGGCTACTACTACAGCCTGTAATGTCAGCACGGCTCCCGGCCATCTTTACCTAAGCTTTACCCTTGCCTGACCGCCGTTGACCTTGATCTCCCTAAACTGGGCTCATCCGGTAATCACCGGCCCCTGAAAGGAGAGACACCATGCGCAAGACCCTTATCGCCCTGATGTTCGCTGCCGCACTGCCGACCGTCGCCATGGCCATGCCAGAAGGCGGCCCGCGCCACGGCGATCACCACCGCGGTGGAGCGCCTTTCGCCCAGCTGGACCTGAGCCGCGAACAGCGTCAGCAGATCGGCAAACTGATGGGCGAGCAGATGAAGAGCCGCCAGGAAATCACCAAACGCTACCTGGAAAAACTCCCGGCAGCCGATCAGAAAGCCCTGAAAGACGAGCTCAAAGCCAAGAAGGACAAGACCCAGGCCGATATCCGCGCCCTGCTCAAGCCTGATCAGCAGAAGAAATTCGATGAGCTGAAGAAAGAGCAGGAGCAACGCCGCGCCGAATGGGACGAGTTCAAAGCCTGGAAAGCTGAAAAAGCCACCAAGGCTCAGTAAGCTGTCAGCCACCCACCCGGCCTGCCCTTGTGCAGGCCGGGCTTTTTGTCGTTGAAGGAGCCTCCCTTGCGTTCATTGTTCTGGCGCATCCTGGCCAGCTTCTGGCTGGCCATTGCCCTGGTCGCAGGCCTGTCGATCCTGCTCGGGCACATGTTGAACCAGGATGCCTGGATCCTCAGTCGTCACCCGGGCCTCAATACCCTGGCGCAGAAATGGACCCAGCGCTACGAACAGCAAGGGCCGGATTCGGCGCAGCACTTTCTGGAAAGACGCAAACGCCACTACAACATTGACGTACAGGTACTCAACGACAGCGGCGAAGCCGTGGTTCCGGGCACCTTCCCGCGTCGTGCGGCAGCCTTCGAGGCGCGTCGGCACAACGACGACCGACGCCTGCCCTGGCGCCGCCTGACCGAGGAGTACACCAGCCCCGAGAGTGGCGAAACCTACCTGCTGATCTACCGTATTCCGCACCCGGAGCTGGATGCCTGGCACCGCGACAGCCTGCTTTGGCCGTTGAGTGCACTCGGTATTGCCCTGGTGGTACTGACCTTGTTCAGCCTGTTCGTGACGCTCTCCATCACCCGGCCACTGAGCCGCCTGCGTGGTGCGGTGCATGATCTTGGGCAGACCACCTATCAACAGAACAGCCTGGCACGTCTGGCCAACCGCCGCGACGAGTTCGGGGTGCTGGCCAATGACTTCAACCGCATGGGCTCGCGCTTGCAGAGCCTGATCGGCAGCCAGCGCCAGCTGTTGCGCGATGTCTCCCATGAACTGCGTTCGCCGCTGGCCCGCTTGCGCATCGCCCTGGCCCTGGCGGAACGCGCCGAGCCGGAACAGCGCCAGGCGCTGTGGCCGCGCCTGACCCGCGAATGTGACCGCCTGGAGGCGTTGATCAGTGAAATCCTGGTGTTGGCACGGGTCGATGCCGAACAGGCGCGTGCAGAGCCGGTGGACCTCGATGCGGTGCTGCAGTCGGTGCACAAGGATGCCCAGCACAGCGCGCCGGAACAGCAAATTCTGCTGCATCACGAAAGCGGACTGAGCCTGCAAGGCTGGCCAACCCTTATCGAGCGAGCGCTGGACAACCTGCTGCGCAATGCCCTGCGCTTCAATCCACCTGGGCAACCGATCGAAATCACTGCGGTGCGGGACAACGAGCGCATCGTACTTAGCGTGCGCGACCATGGGCCGGGGGTGGCTGAAGAACACCTGGCACAACTGGGCGAACCGTTTTTCCGTGCACCTGGACAGAGCGCGGCAGGCCATGGCCTGGGGCTGGCCATTGCGCGCAAGGCGGCGGAGCGCCATGGTGGGAGTCTGACGCTGGAGAATCACCCGCAGGGCGGGTTTGTTGCCAGGCTGGAGTTGATGAGTGCCTGACCTGGAATCGCATCGCGGGGCAAGCCCGCTCCCACCGGCTCTGCATCGCCCGGTGGGAGCGGGCTTGCCCCGCGATAAAGCCAGTTACCCCCAGGCTGTCACAAAGTCAGCCGTGGCCAGTACCGGCGCCGTACGCGGCTCGTTCAGCGGGGTCCCCAGGTACAGGAAGGCGATGATCTCTTCGTTATCCGCCAGACCCAAGCCCTTGGCCACATGCTTGCTGTATGCCAGATCCCCGGTACGCCAGACCGCACCGATACCCTGGGCATGAGCCGCGAGCAGAATGCCATGCGCGGCACAACCGGCCGCCAGCCGCTGCTCCGAGGCAGGGACCTTGAAGTGATCCTGTAAACGCGCAATCACCACCACCAGCAACGGCGCACGCAATGGCATGGCCCGGGCCTTGTCCAGAGCCGCCTCACTGGTGTCACCTTCAATTTTCACCGCTTCGGCCAGCAGCGCGCCCAGCTTTTCACGCCCCGCCCCTTCAACCGTCAGGAAGCGCCACGGCCGCAACTGGGCATGGTCCGGCGCCCGCAACGCGGCCTGAAACAGAGCCTCGCGCTGTGCGGCATTGGGCGCGGGTTCCACCAGGCGTGGTACGGAAACACGGTTGAGCAATGCGTCGAGAGCCTCCATCGGCTACCCCCTAAAGAGAAATGTGCAGCTATTCTAGCGTTTACTTAAAAAGGTCCATAGGTAGAATGGCGCCCTTCGTTTACGAGTCAGAGCAGATCACATGGCGTTGCCGACCTTAAGGATCATTGGTTTCATCATCGGCATCTTCCTGATCACCCTGGCGATCAGCATGGTCGTGCCGATGGCCACCCTGGTGATCTTCGACCGCACCGGCGACCTGCCGTCGTTTCTCTGGGCCAGCATGATCACCTTTGTCGCCGGCCTGGCCCTGGTTATCCAGGGGCGCCCGGAACATGTGCACCTGCGCCCGCGGGACATGTACCTGCTGACGGTCAGCAGCTGGCTGGTGGTGTGCATCTTCGCGGCCCTGCCGTTTCTGCTGACCCAGCACATCAGCTACACCGACGCCTTCTTCGAAAGCATGTCCGGCATCACTGCGACCGGCGCTACGGTGCTCAGCGGCCTGGACAACATGTCGCCGGGCATCCTGATGTGGCGCTCGTTGCTGCACTGGCTCGGCGGCATCGGCTTTATCGCCATGGCCGTGGCGATTCTGCCACTGCTGCGCATCGGTGGCATGCGCCTGTTCCAGACCGAATCCTCGGACCGCTCCGAAAAAGTCATGCCACGTTCGCACATGGTCGCCAAGTCGATCGTTGCGGTATACGTCGGCTTTACCGCCCTCGGCGGCCTGGCGTTCTGGCTGGCTGGCATGAACGTGTTCGACGCGATCAACCATGCCATGTCGGCAATTTCCACCGGTGGTTTCTCCACCTCCGACCAGTCCCTGGCCAAATGGGACCAGCCTGCGGTGCACTGGGTTGCGGTGGTGGTGATGATCCTTGGCAGTATGCCCTTCGCACTCTACGTGGCCACTCTGCGGGGTAACCGCAAGGCATTGATCAAGGACCAGCAGGTCCAGGGTCTGCTGGCCATGCTGCTGGTCACCTGGCTGGTGCTCGGCACCTGGTACTGGGCCACCACCAAACTGCACTGGCTGGACGCCTTGCGTCACGTAGCGCTGAACGTCACCTCGGTGGTGACCACCACCGGTTTTGCCCTGGGCGACTACAGCCTGTGGGGCAATTTCTCGCTGATGCTGTTCTTCTACCTGGGCTTTGTCGGGGGTTGCTCCGGCTCGACTGCCGGCGGGATCAAGATCTTCCGCTTCCAGGTGGCCTACATCCTGCTCAAGGCCAACCTTAATCAGCTGATTCACCCGCGGGCGGTGATCAAGCAGAAATACAACGGCCACCGTCTGGATGAAGAAATTGTCCGCTCGATTCTGACCTTCTCGTTCTTCTTCGCCATCACCATCTGCATCATCGCCCTGCTACTGTCGTTGCTGGGCGTGGACTGGATGACCGCGTTGACCGGCGCCGCCAGCACGGTCTCCGGCGTCGGCCCGGGTCTGGGTGAAACCATTGGCCCGGCCGGTAACTTCGCCACCCTGCCGGATGCGGCGAAATGGATCCTCGCGGCCGGCATGCTGCTCGGACGCCTGGAGATCATTACGGTGCTGGTGCTGTGTATGCCGGCGTTCTGGCGTCACTGACCGCGGCTTCGTCACCCTCTGCACACGGCGGGGCCACTGCACTGGCCCCCATCCGTGTCCGGTACTCGCCGGGGGTGGCATCGAACCAGCGGCGAAACGCCCGGAAAAAGTTGCTCGGATCGGCAAACCCCAGCAAATACGCAGTTTCCAGCAGGGTCATGCTGGGCTGCGCCAGGTACTGTTCGGCAAGCTCCCGGCGGGTATCGTCGAGCAGGGTCTGAAAACTGGTGCCCTCTTCCTGCAGACGTCGCTGCAAGGTGCGCTGGGAAAGATGCAGGGCCTGAGCCACCGTCTCGCGCTTGGGCTCACCCTGGGGCAACACCCGGCACAGCACCTGGCGGGCACGGTGAGTCACCCGGCTTTCGGAAAAACGCGCCAGGTATTCACCGGCAAAGCGGTCATGCAAGGTGGCCATGGCTTCGTTGGCGGTCGGCAGCGGCGCTTCCATGTCGGCACGTTCGAACACCAGCGCATCGTAGGCAGCGCCAAACACCAACGGCGCATGAAAGGCGGTTTTATAGGGCGTCACATCCATTGGCTGCGGCCCCTGGATCAATACCCGCCGTGGTTGTATCACCCGCCCGCTGAGCCAGCTGCACAACGACAATGCACACGCCAGCGAGGCTTCGGCGCTGTGCCGGGTGGGCGGCAGATGGTCGCCATGAACGGTGAGGATCAACGCGTAACCGTCCGGCTCCAGACGGAAACTCAGATCGGAGCTTTCGGCAATGATGCGCTGGTAGCGCACCAGGCGCTCGAACCCTTCGGCCAGGGTGCGGCTCGACATCAAGGCGTATCCGACCACGTGGAATGACGCCGGACGGACCACCCGGGCCATGTTCAGGCCAATGGCCTGGTTGCCGGAAAGATCGACTGCCAATTGCCACAGACGGGTCATGGAGTCTTGGGTAAAGCGTGCGTCGGGGTCGTCCAGCGCGGCGAAATCCAGGCCGAGTTGTTTGAACATGGCACGGCAATCCAGCCCTTCCAGCTCGAGTGCCTTGACGATCCCTGATGCCCAGCTTGCTGACGTGGTTCTCTCGCTCATGGCTGGCTTCTTATGTTCGAACTGACCGCTCCTGCGGCGAACTCAAAGGATACTCAATTGGCGCTTATTGTCACTGTCTGACAATTTAACTCACTCTAGACTCAGTTCAGGCTCCACGCCGTCTATCTTCATCAGTATCGAGCGCTTCAGGAGCTGGGTCGTGAACAGAGATCAGCCATTTCGCAGTTTTTCCGAGTTCTATCCGTACTACCTGCAAGAGCACAGCAACCCGACGTGCCGGCGCCTGCACTTCGTCGGTACCACCCTGGTCATCGCCCTGCTCGCCTACACCCTGGGCAGTGGCAAGTGGGCGGTATTGTTGGCGCTGCCGTTTGCCGGCTACGGATTTGCCTGGGTCGGCCATTTCTTTTACGAGAAAAACCGCCCCGCCACCTTCAAACACCCGCTCTACAGCCTCATTGGTGATTTCGCCATGTACCGCGATATGTTGCGCGGCAAAATAACGTTCTGATTTCGGCCCACAAGGCCAGAAACGCGTCCTCAGCGGCCACTGCCCCGACAGACGGTAACGGTAGAGTGGGTTGCACAGCCCCTACACCCGGAACGCCGATGAATCAGCAGGCCCGCTTCACCCACATGCAGGATGGCACCCAGCAGGACTGGGCGATCATCGCCAGTGATTTTCGGGCCTACGCCAGCCAGCTTGCCGAGCGGATCCTTGCTCACCTGCGCCTGCTCGATGGCGATTTCGGCGGTTTCCCCATCGATCGTCTCAGCCATTCGCTGCAAACCGCCACCCGCGCCTGGCGCGACGGACGTGACGAGGAATACGTGATCTGCGCCCTGCTTCACGATATCGGCGACACCCTGGGCAGCTACAACCACGCCGATATCGCTGCCGCCATCCTCAAGCCTTTCGTCAGCCCGGAAAACCTGTGGATGGTGGAAAAGCATGGTGTGTTCCAGGGCTACTACTTCTTCCACCACCTGGGCATGGACCGGCACCTGCGCGAGCAATTCCAGGCGCATCCGCAGTATCAGCAGACCATCGAATTCTGTGCCCGCTACGATGCCGCTGCCTTCGACCCCGGCTACGACAGCCTGCCGCTGAGCTTTTTCGAGCCCATGCTCAAGCGTTTGTTCGCCCAGCCGCGCCAGTCGATCTACAAGGCCGCGTTGCAATCGTTGAGCGCGGACGCCTGAGTCAACGCGGCTCGAGCCATTGCACATCGGCCAGACGCTGCGCTTCGCGCGCCTGAGCGTCGGCCAGGCGGTACAGCTCGATGCTGCCGTCCCAATGCTCGATCAACGCCGTGCACGACTCGACCCAGTCACCACAGTTCAAATAGTCGACTTCGCCGACCTTGCGGATTTCGGCATGGTGAATGTGCCCGCAGACCACACCATGAAAGCCGCGCTTGACGCACTCATGGGCAATCGCCTCTTCGAAATCACTGATAAAGCTGACTGCGGTCTTGACCTTGTGCTTGAGGTACGCCGACAACGACCAGTAGCCATAGCCATAACGGGCGCGCCAATGGTTGAGCCAGCGGTTGAGGGTCAGGGTGAATTCGTAGGCGGAATCGCCGAGAAAAGCCAGCCAGCGGTGGTAACGGGTGATCACATCGAACTGGTCGCCGTGAATCACCAGCAGGCGCCGGCCATCGGCGGTCAGGTGCTCGGCCTGATCGACCAGGCGGATATTGCCCAGTACCAGCTTGGAGTAACGCCGCAGGAATTCGTCGTGATTGCCGGTGACGTAGATCACCTCGGTGCCGCGCTTGCTCATGGTCAGCAAGCGGCGGATAACGTTGGTGTGCGCCTGCGGCCAGTACATGCCGCTGCGCAGCTTCCAGCCATCGATGATGTCGCCGACCAGGTAGATCTGATCGGCCTGATAGCCCTTGAGGAACTGCGACAAGTGCTCGGCCTGGCAATCGCGCGTTCCCAGGTGCACGTCTGAAATCCATAAGGTGCGCACACGTTGCTTACGCGAGGGTTTGACTAGCTCGGCATGGCTCATGGACTGGCTCCGGGGCAGTTTTGCCGAGCGTGCCAGCGGGCAATGAAACCAACGTGACGAAAACACGTCGATCTGATGACCCCCCCGGCGCCTTGCCTGACCCTGTACACTGCGGCCACTGCCTGGAGGACACGGCAATGAGCAGCGGCTCGATTCTCTCCCTGCGTCACTACACACACGACCTGATCGCCCACAGCCATGAGCATTCGCAACTGGTGTTCGGCTTGCGCGGGCAACTGGACTTCGAACTTGACGGTCGCGGCGCACGGATCGAGCGTCAGGGTTTGATCGTGGTGCCGGGTGGTGCCCACCATACCTGCGGCAGTGCCACTGGCAGCCATTGCCTGGTCTTTGATGTACCGGGTGACGCCTGGCTCGAACGCAGCCTGGGCGAACAGGCCGCAGCCAGCCAGCGGCTGCTGGAGCACTGCGGGTCGCTGATGCTGAACAACCACCAGCAGCAACTGGTCGACTGGCTGGCGGCCGGCCCGGTGAACAACCCGCTGATAGCCCAACAGGGCGCAGTGTTGCTGCTGGCCAGCCTGAGCAACACACCAGCCCCGGTCACCGTACAGCAGCAACTGCCCTTTGCCAGCTTCGACGCCTACATCGAGCAAAACGCCGCTTACCCGTTGCAGGTTGCCGACCTGGCCCGTCTGGCCGGGCTTTCCAGTGCTCGCTTGCATGCGCGCTTCATCGCCGAAGCGTCGATGACGCCCATGGACTACATCCGGCAACGCCGACTGCTCAAAGCACGCACGTTGCTGGCCGAGACGGACCTGGCCATCGGCGAAATCGCCAGCCGGGTCGGCTACAGCTCGCAGAGCGCCTTCTCCGCCGCCATGCTCAAAACGTTTGGCCGCGCACCTCGGGCACTGCGCCGCGAGTCTGGCGACAACTGACGCGAGGAACGCGACAGACACCGAGGGCATTGTCCTCTTACACTTTTATCGCGGGGCAAGCCCGCTCCCACCGGCCTTACATCGGCCTGTGGGAGCGGGCTTGCCCCGCGATATCATTGTCTCAAGGGATCACCATGAACCATCGCACCGCCCTCGGCGCCTTGCATATCGGCGCACTGTTCTTCGGCCTGACTGGCGTCTTCGGCAAACTGGCCCAGGCGGCACCGTCGATCATCGTTTTCGGCCGCGCGGTCTTCGCCGTACTGGCGCTCGGCCTGTTTGCCCGTTTTGCGCAGAAAGCCTGGCAACCGCTGCAAGCTCAGGACTGGCGGCGTCTGCTGTTGGGCGGTGTGTTGCTGGCCGGGCACTGGGTGAGCTTTTTCATTGCCGTCAAAGTCGCCGGCGTGGCGATTGCCACCCTGGGCTTTGCCAGCTTTCCGGCCTTCACCGTAATCCTTGAAGGCCTGTTGTTTCGTGAGCGGGTTCGCACCAATGAAATCATCCTGGTGCTGCTGGTAAGCATCGGCCTGGTGCTGGTCACCCCCGACTTCGACCTGGCCAGCCAGGCCACCGGTGGCCTGCTCTGGTCCTTGCTGTCAGGCTTGCTGTTTTCGTTGTTGTCCTTGACCAACCGGGCGTCCAGCGCCCGCATTCCGGCCGTGCAGGCGGCGTTGTGCCAGAACGCGGTGGTCGCTTTGTGCCTGTTACCGGCCGCTGCGCCGGCACTGACCGAAGTCGCGGCAATGGACTGGCTGTGGATCGGCTTGCTCGGCGTGTTCTGCACCGGCGTTGCCCACAGCCTTTTCGTCGCCAGCCTGGCAGTGATCAAAGCGCGTACTGCGGCGGTGGTGTTCGCTCTGGAGCCGGTCTACGGTATCGCCCTGGCCTGGTTGATCTTCGCCGAAGCACCAACCCCGCGCATGCTCTTCGGTGGCGCACTGATCATCCTCGCCATCGTCATCTCCAGTCGCCTGGCCGCCAGCAACCAGGTCAGCAAGGCGGCTACCGCCGAAGGCTGATGCCGATCACGGGCGGTCGTTGTGACCCAGGTCGCGCTGCGGATCGATCTGGTCGCGTACGCGCTGCTTGAGCACCTTGGCTTCAGGGAAGCCGCCGTCGGCCTTGCGCTCCCAGATCTGCACACCATCGCAAGTGATGCGGAAGTTACCGCCTGTGGCGGGCTCAAGGGCCACCCGGGCGAGGTCGTCGCTGAATGTGCTGAGCAGTTCCTGGGCCAGCCAGGCGGCACGCAGCAACCACTGGCACTGGGTGCAATAGGTAATGACAACTTCGGCTTTATGGGCATTCATGGGTGACAGACTCCTGACAGGCGGGGGCGCTTATACTAGCGGTCTTTAGCCTTAGCTCCGAGAGCCAAGATGCACCGTTTGCTGTTGAGTCTGTTGCTGATCGTCGTTTCCTTCCCGCTCCTGGCCGCCGAGCCACCACGACCGAAAATCGGCCTGGTGCTGTCTGGCGGTGCCGCCCGTGGCCTGGCCCATATCGGCGTACTCAAAGCCCTGGAAGAGCAAGGCATCAAGGTCGATGCCATTGCCGGCACCAGCATGGGTGCGGTGATTGGTGGCCTGTATGCCTCCGGCTACAAGGTCGACGAGCTGGAAAAACTCGCCCTGGGCATCGACTGGCAACAGGCACTCTCCGATGCGCCACCGCGCAAGGACGTGCCGTTCCGACGCAAGCAGGACGACCGCGACTTCCTGGTCAAACAGAAGCTCAGTTTCCGCGACGACGGCAGCCTCGGCTTGCCGCTGGGGGTGATCCAGGGGCAGAACCTGGCCCTGTTGCTGGAAAGCCTGTTGGCTCACACCAGCGATACCCGCGACTTCGACAAGCTGCCGATCCCGTTCCGCGCGGTGGCCACCGACATCGCCAGTGGCGAGAAAGTCGTGTTCCGCCGCGGTCACCTGCCCCAGGTGATTCGCGCCAGCATGTCGATTCCCGCCGTATTCGCCCCGGTCGATCTGGATGGCCGGCTGCTGGTCGATGGCGGTATGGTCGACAACATCCCCCTCGATGTCGCCCGCGAGATGGGTGTGGATGTAGCGATTGTGGTCGACATTGGCTCACCGCTGCGTGATCGCAAGCAGCTGGCAACCGTGGTCGATGTACTCAACCAGTCGATCACCCTGATGACCCGACGCAACTCCGAGGAGCAACTGGCCCAACTGCACCGCGACGACATCCTGATCCAGCCGCCGCTGGCCAGTTTCGGCGTCACCGATTTTGGCCGTGCCGAGGAAATGATCGATGCCGGCTACCGCGCCGCCCGTGCCCTGGACCCGCGCCTGGCTGCACTCAAACGCCCCGACGGCAGCGATGCCGAACTGAATGTCGCGCGCTCGCCGAGCCAGCGCACGCCGGTCATTACTGCCATCAGGATCGAGAACGACTCGAAGGTCAGCGACGACGTGATCCGCTTCTACATTCGCCAGCCGATCGGCGAACCCCTGGAGCTGGGGCGCCTGCAGACCGACATGGGTACCCTGTACGGCCTGGACTACTTCGACCGGGTTCAATACCGGGTGGTGCACAAGGGCAGCGACAACACCCTGGTGATCAACGCGCGCGGTCGCCGTGGTGGCACCGACTACCTGCGCCTGGGCCTGAACCTGTCGGATGACATGCGCGGCGACAGCGCCTTCAACATTGGCGCCAGCTATCGGGTCAACGGTATCAACGAACTGGGTGGCGAGTGGCTGACCCGAGCACAGATCGGCGATCAGCAAGAGCTGTACAGCGAGTTCTATCAACCGCTGGATGCCGGCTCACGCTACTTCATCGCGCCTTACCTGGACCTCGGTTCGCAGAACATCGAGTCCACGCTGGACGACGACCCGATTGCCGAATACCGCCTGGAACGTTACGGCTTCGGCCTGAACCTGGGGCGCCAGATCGGCAACAGCGGCGAAGTACGCTTCGGGGTCGGCCAGGCCTGGGGCAATGCCGAAGTGCGCATTGGCGATCAGGATCTGCCGCACTTCAGTTTCAACGAAGGTTTCTATGAGCTGAAGTATTCGTTCGACACCCTGGACAACGTCTACTTCCCGCACAGCGGTGAAGACATCAGCCTGACCCTGCGCCAGTTCGAACCGGACCTGGGCTCCGACCAGCGCTACCGGCAGTGGAACTTCAAGCTGGACAAAGCCTTGAGCAGCGGCGCCAATACCTGGGTACTGGGCACCCAGTACGGCCGGACCCTGGATGACGCCGAAGTGGTGACCTCAAGCTTCGTGCTCGGTGGCGCCCGCCAGCTGTCAGGCTTTCGCCAGGACTCGGTGTCCGGGCAGAACATGAGCCTGATGCGCATGGTCTACTACCGCCGGCTGACACCACGCGCCTACCTGCCGCTGGACTTCCCGCTGTACGTGGGTGGCTCGCTGGAGCGCGGACGGGCCTGGAACAATGACAACGAATTCGACAGCGGCTACATCAATGCCGCCAGTGTTTTCGTCGGTTTCGAGACGCCACTGGGCCCGCTGAACTTCAGTTACGGGGCCAACAGTGAAAATCAGAAGGCGTTGTACCTGAACCTGGGTCACACCTTCTGAGGCAGGTCAGGACTTTTCCAGGTTGGCCAGGATGCGCGCGTGGACCTTCATGCACACGCGCAATTCCTCTTCGTCGACACCGCTGAAGAGTTCGACGCGCAAGGCATTGGCAATGGTTTCGATCTGCTCGATCAAGGGTTTGGCCGGAGGGCAGAGGAGGATCTTTTTTGCCCGCCGGTCTTCCACTACGGCCTGACGCCGCACCAGCCCCTGGGACTCGAGGCTGTCGAGCAAACGCGCCAGGGTCGGCCCCTCGACACCCACACTCTGGGCCAGTTCGCGCTGGGTCGGCGCCTCGTCGAATCGGGCCAGGTGCAGCAACACCAGCCAGCGGGCCTGGGACAGGTTGAGGCCGGCCAGGCGGCGGTCCAGTTCGGCACGCCAGCCCCGCGACATCTGGGCCAGCTGCATTCCGAAGCGGTGGTGATCGGTCAACGGCATAGAAAACTCATCATCAGAACTAATTATTAGTCAGCTAACCATGCTCCTGCGCAACAGGCAAGGCTCCTCACGGTTCAATCTGTCTGACAATCGTTATAAAAGATGACAAAACACCGTTTACATCTCGAATTCAGCGGCTAACGCCGCTCGAACGCAGTATAGAACCCCTTCCGGTACACGGGCACCGAACTGCTCGGCAATCGCCGATACCGGGGGTAATTCGCCCTCGCCATCAAGGAAGGCATCCTGCACTTCGGCGAGCAGGTCTTCCGGCAGGTCCAAAGCCTGCTCCAGCGACAGCTGCTGACGGCCAATGGCTTCGGCGAGCATGCTGTAGACGTTCTTTTCACTGCAGTTCAACTGCCCGGCGATTTGCGCCGGGGTCATACCGGCACGGGCCAGGCTGGTGAGCTCGTGGCGCAGGTCGGCAACCTGCGGTGGCGCCTCGGCAGCACCACCCAGTACGTCGAGGAACGCCGCGCCGTAGCGCTCCAGCTTGCGCGCTCCGACGCCACTGACCTGGGCCATTTCGCTGAGGCTGCCCGGCTGGCTGCGCAGCATCTCCAGCAAGGTCGAATCGGGGAAGATGACGTAAGGTGGCACGCCATGCTCCTCGGCCAGCTTACGCCGCAACGCACGCAGCGCTTCCCATTGTTCGCGCTCCTCGCCACGCACCAGCTGACTGGCCGGGCTGCCGCCGCTGCCGCTGCTTTTGCTGCTGGTCTGCGGCTTGAGGTCGCGGCGCAATTCCAGGCTCACTTCGCCGCGCAACAAGGGTCGGCAACTGTCGGACAGGCGCAGGCCGCCGTAACCTTCCAGGTCGATATCGGCCAGGCCGCGGGCGACCAGCTGGCGGAACAACGAGCGCCACTCGCCCTCGGAGCGGGCCTTGCCGACGCCGTACACGGCCAGTTTCTCATGACCGAAGTTGCGGATTTTCTCGTTGTCGCGCCCCAGCAATACATCCACCAGGTGGCCGACACCGTAACGCTGGCCGGTGCGGTACACCGCCGACAGGGCCTGGCGTGCCGGTTCGGTGGCGTCCCAGGTCTGCACGCCATCGATGCAGTTGTCGCAATGCCCGCAAGGCTGTGGCAGCTCTTCATCGAAGTAGTTGAGCAGGATCTGACGGCGGCAGCGGGTTTCTTCACAGAGCGCGAGCATGGCGTCGAGCTTGTGTTGCTCGATGCGCTTGTGGCGCTCATCACCCTCGGAGTTCTGCAGCATCTGCTTGAGCATCACCATGTCCTGCAGCCCGTAGGCCATCCAGGCATCGGCTGGCAGGCCATCGCGGCCGGCGCGGCCGGTTTCCTGGTAGTAGGCTTCCAGCGACTTGGGCAGGTCCAGGTGGGCAACGAAGCGCACGTTGGGTTTATCGATGCCCATGCCGAAGGCGATGGTGGCGACCATGATCAGGCCTTCCTCATTGAGGAAGCGGCGCTGGTTCGACGCGCGGGTCTCGGCAGGCAGGCCGGCGTGATACGGCAGCGCCGGGAAACCCTGGTCACACAGGTAGGCCGCAACATCATCGACTTTCTTGCGGGACAGGCAATAGACAATACCGGCGTTGCCGCGACGCTCAGTGAGGAACGCCAGCAACTGCTTGCGCGGCTGCTCCTTGGGCACGATGCGGTAGAAGATGTTCGGCCGGTCGAAGCTCGACAGGAAACGCTCGGCATTCTGCAGGTGCAGGCGCGTGACGATTTCTTCGCGGGTACGCATGTCCGCGGTGGCGGTCAGGGCAATACGTGGCACCTGCGGAAACAGCTCGGCCAGCTGCCCCAGTTGCAGGTACTCGGGACGGAAGTCGTGACCCCATTGCGATACACAGTGGGCTTCGTCGATCGCGAACAGGGCGATGTCCAGGGTACGCAGGAAATCCAGCATGCGCGGCTGCACCAGACGTTCCGGTGCCAGGTAGAGCATCTTCACTTCGCCACGGCGAATGCGCCCGGCAAGCTCACGCTGCTGCTCAGCGCTCAGGGTCGAGTTCAGCGAGGCGGCGGCCACACCCAGTTCATCGAGGGTTGCCACCTGGTCTTCCATCAGCGCGATCAGCGGTGACACCACCACCGCCAGGCCCGGGCGCAACAGTGCCGGGACCTGGAAGCACAGGGACTTGCCGCCCCCGGTGGGCATCAGTACCAGCGCATCGCCACCCTTGGCCACGCACTCGATGATCGCCCCCTGGCGTCCCCGAAAGCTGTCGTAGCCGAAGATGTCCTTGAGGACGCGCTGAGCCTGTTCGAGCATAAAAACTCCATAAATCGCAGAACCATCCTGGCCACAGGCTGGATGAAAACCTTCCCCGCCACACCTGAAAATGCGTAAGCGGCTTTTACCTGACCTGCCGTTTCAGCATGGCCAGATACAAAAGCCGGGCATTATACCCGAGCGTCGCCTCGCACAGGGCGCTCTGCGATAGGCGTCATCTTTGCCTCGCAAGCGCCGCAAGATGCTAGAATTCGATCATCGTTTATTCCCAAGGTAGCCCTGTAATGTCCTTCGCCGAGCAATTGAACCGCCTGCAAGCCTTCCTCGACGCCGACGAGCTGCACGAAGAAGCGCTGGACTACGTTGCCGCCCACGGCTACCTGACTGCATTGTCGATTGGTACCGAGGTGGTTCCCGAGCGCGAATGGATCGACGCGCTGTTCGCCGAAGAGCCGCATTACAAGGACGCCGCCCAGCGTGAAGAGATCGAAGCCACGCTGATCCAGCTCAAGGCGCACATCGCCCGTCAGCTGGCCAGCGACGATGAATTCGAACTGCCATGCGACCTGGACCTGGGTGATGAGCCGGACGATTCCGACCTGCGCGGCTGGTGCATCGGCTTCATGGAAGGCGTGTTCATGCGCGAAGAAGCCTGGTTCGAAACCGCCGAGGAAGAAGTCAGCGAGATGCTGCTGCCGATCATGGTCGGTTCCGGCCTGTTCGACGAACAGCCTGAATTCGCCGACATCGCCAGCGACGCCAACCTGATGGACGACATGATCGTGCAGATTCCAGAGGCGCTGACCGCGCTGTACCTGCTGCAGCATGCGCCTGACGAAAAACCTGCACCTGCATTGCTCAAGCCACGCCACCACTGAGTCGGCGTCAATGCGCTACCTGCTGCTGGCCACCGGCTGGCTCAGCGTCGCGCTGGGAGTGATCGGCATCTTCCTGCCGGTGTTGCCGACCACTCCTTTTCTGCTTCTGGCAGCGGCCTGTTTTGCCCGCAGCTCTCCGCGCTTTCACCATTGGCTGGTCAATCACCCGCAGCTTGGGCCGTGGATTCGCGACTACCTCAGTGGCGAAGGCATCCCGCTCAAAGGCAAGGTCTATGCGATCGCCTTGATGTGGCTGAGCATTGGCCTGTCCTGCTACCTGGTGCCGTTGATCTGGGCGCGCGGGTTCATGCTGACCAGTGCGGTACTGGTCAGCATTTACATCCTGCGACAGAAGACCCTGCGTCGACCGTCCTGATACGCCTTGCCGTTACACCGTATCCACCTTCAACGAATGGTCATTGAGCATCCCGTTGATGATGGTCGCGGTATCCTGACCGGCGGCAATCACACCGCCCGCTCCCGCCGTCACCCCATAGTGCTGAGCCAGGTTGACCCCCGCCAGGTCAATGATCTGGGTCGGCGCAGCCCCCGCCACCGCACTCACCTCGATGGTCGATACCACCCCGGCGCCACTGCCGGTGACCTTGAAGTGCAGATAATCATCCAGTGACGCCGAAGTTGCGTTTTCTCCCTGGAGCAACTGCGACAGGTCGAGCCGATCTGTACCCGGGGTGAAATCGGTGACGACATCACGCCCGCTATTACCCTGTTGCCAGAGGAAAATATCGTTACCATCGCCGCCCGTGAGGGTGTTGTTCCCCGACCCGCCGATCAGCACATCGTTACCGCCTCCCCCGTTCAACGCATCGTTGCCCAGGCCACCTCTGAGCAGGTTGGCATTGCCATCGCCGGTCAAGCTGTCGTTGTAGTCCGAACCGATCAGGTTCTCGATACCGTTCAAGGTATCGGTCCCCGCCCCGCCGGTATTCTGCGCGGCAAGGTTCGCCAGGCTTACGGTCACTCCGCTACTGGCACCGGCGTAACTGGCGGTATCAATACCGGCGCCACCGTTGAGCTGGTCGTTGCCACTGCCTCCGATCAGCAAGTCATTGCCGTCACCGGCGTTGAGGATGTCGTTACCGTCGCCACCGATCAGCACATCATTGCCGGCGCCGGCATTGAGGGTGTCGCCGCCCGCCCCGCCGAGCAAGGTGTCATGACCATCGGTCCCTGTCAGGACACTGCCTTGCTGGTAAGTGATATCGACATTGCCAGTGCCGGTACCGCCATGCCCATCACTGACCGTGTAGGTGCCGTTGTAGGTTTCGTACTGGGCATTGGCGTAGTCGACGGTCATGGTCAAGGCATATCTTTCCAGGCCGTCGGGGTTGCCCCCGGCAAGATTGAGCAGGTTGACCACATGGATGCTGTACACCCCGTCATGGCTGGCGGTAAAGCTACTGCCATCGGCAACGGTCTGGTAAATGCCATTCTCATCCTTCCACTCCATCAGGATGTTGCCGGCCGGCCGGTCGTGATCGAGCTTGAGTGACTCGCCTTTTTTCAGGGTGACGGTCAGCACGTCCTCGGCATTGGCACCACTGGAGAGCGTGCCCAGATAACCATTGATCAGCAGCGCTGCCGTGGTGGTGTTCGACGCGGTGCGGAACGAACTGCGCGGCAAGTCCTTCAACTGGTTGGCCAGGTTACTGCTCGTTCCCGAGAAAGTGACCGTAGGCGTGCCACTACCCACCGTGAACCCCGCCCCCTTGGCCGCCCAATTGGTCGTGAAACTAATCGGCGATGCGCTGAGCAAATCGTTGTTGGCATCGCTGTCGTTGGCCAGCAGCGCTTCAGCCGGCACAGTGATGGTGCTGGAGAGGATGTTGGTGATGATATGGTCAGCGCCGACCACTGGCGCGGCGTTGGTGTAGACATTGACCACCAGGTTGGCGCTGCTCAGGTCGCCATCGTTGTCACTGGCAGTGAAGCCGAAATTCTCCGTCACGGTAGTACCGGTGTCTTTCGGCGGGGTATAGGTGAACTCGCCAGTATCCATGTCCACCAGCAAGGTACCGCCCTTGATGGTTTTGATGTTGAAGGTATTGGTTGCCGTGTCGAAGGAGCCGCGATCGACGCCACTGGCGCTGTAGCTGCCCTGGCCTTGCGGGTTATAGGTATAGGTCGTCCCGTCGACCAGCAATGCTTTGATAAAGCCGCCATCGGCGCCGAACGTGCCGCCGCTCATCAGGCTGCCGGTAATCGGCGCACCTTGCACCGTACCGGACAACACCTGATTCAACGCATTCAGGTCGGTAACCACCACAGCGTTGGTATTGGTATGCGTGCTGCCGTCATACGCCAGCGGGTTGAGATTGCTGGCGTTGACGCCGTCACCCAGGCCAATGGCGTAGGACTTGATCCCGTTGCTGTCGAGGAAGGACTTCCAGGCAGTCTCGTCGTCGGTACCGATGCCTTGTGAGGACGAGGACGGGTTGCCGTCGGAGAAGAAGTAGCCGATGTTCTGCGCACCGGTCAAACTGCCAGCATTGGCGAAGGCCGACTTCGCCTCGGCCACCGCATTATCGTAGTTGGTGCCACCACCTGCCGACAGGCCGGCAACGATCTGCTTGGCCTGGGCGACCGATACCCAGACTTCGGATTGTTCAGATGCTGAGGAACTGAAGGTGACGATCTGGACTTTGACGTCGCCCATTTCGTCATACTTGTCCAGCAAAGCGCTGATGGCATCCTTGGCCAGCTGCAGACGGGTCTTGCCCTCGACACCGGACTGATCGTTCATGCTGCCGGATACGTCGACGATCAGCAGCAGGTTGGAATCGACCTGCCCCGGCGTCACCGAACGCTCGGCCCCCACCACCGCGGCTACATCGTCAACGATGTTTACATCCAGGGTTGCCTGGGCAGTGCTGCCGTCTTTATCGGTTGCCGTGACAGTGATGGGCTCGTTGAGGTTGTTGATGCCATTGGCATTCGCATGGTTTTCGCTGTCCAGCAAGGTGTAGGTGTAACTGACCACGCCGGTACTGGCGTTGTACCCGGTGATGGTCAACGAATTGCCCAAGGGCGTCGTACCCGTTTGCGGGAAGACGGCAACATTGCCGCCGCTGACCACGGTAATGCCGCCAACAGTCAGGGTTTGCAGACCATCCGCGGCAGTCACGGTGAAGCTGCCCGTGTGGGTTAACGCTGGCGAATCCGGGCTGCTGCCGTCGCTGAGGTTTTTTTCGTAGACGGTCAGTTCGCCACCGTTGACGCTCAGACCATCGATGACCACCGGGTGGTCCACGCTGCTGACATCAATCTTCAACGTCGCGGTGCTGCTGTCGCCGTCGGCGTCCTTGAGGGTGTAAGTGAAGTTTTCGACACCCGTACCGCCGCCTTTCAGGTTGATGAAATCCGGGTCCTGGGCGTTCAGGGTGTAGGTGTAGCTGCCGTCGGCGGCCAGGACCAACGTGCCGTAAGTACCAGTGATGGTTTGTGGAGTGATGGGACCGCTGACGATGCGGTCGGCGCCTTGCACATCGTTGCTCAGCACGTTGCCGGTCAGGGTCAACTGCGTTTCCGTGGCGGTAGTGGTGTTGCTGTCGTCGTACGCCTTGGGCGCGTCGTCGACGATATTGATGTCGATGGTGGCGCTGCCGGTGCTGCCATCGGTATCGGTCGCGACCACCTCGATTTGCTCGACCAGGGTGTTGCCGCTGGTGTGGCTTTCATTGTCCAGCAAGGTGAACGTGCCGACGATTACCCCGGTGCTCGGGTCGTAGCT